>NZ_JQNR01000005.1:603206-904809 GCF_000745345.1 Actinacidiphila yeochonensis CN732
CATTTCGCCGAGCCGTTCAGTGTACCACGCTTCGAGCAGATCAGGATCATGGTCGGCTAGATGACCGAGCAACTGCCCTACACGCCAGTGGTCGTGCTGGGACAGGTCCTCGGGGCGGAGGTGCTGCACAGCGTCGCGCCAAGCAGAGCGCCAGATTTCCGGCAGTGAGGGGCCGTGGGGTTGGCCAACGGCGAAGGTGACCGCCGCGCTGCTGGCGATTGTGGGAATCGGATGGAGCAGTAGACGGTGCAGCACCTCGTTCGGCTTGTCCTGGATGAATAGCGAGTCGAGCAGCCAGGCGTCCTCCGTGCGCATCGCCCCGATCACGAACTCGGCAGCCTCGTCATCTTCACCTCGTCCGAGGACGGTCGAGATGACGCCAGGCCTGAAGCGGGGATCATCCAGTGCAGCGGTGAGGACATCTGCCGACAACGTGCCGGGCGAGGTGGTGAGCCATCGGGTCAATGCGGCGCGAAGCATGAGTGGGCTACCAGCTGCGGTGGCGGCTGCGTGCCAGGAAGCGGGATCGGCGAGGTGAGGCACCATTCGGTCGGATACCCAGACGCCGCCCCCGTGGTCGCCGGCAAGCTCGGATTGGTCAACCAGTGCGTCGAATCTCACGACTCCGTCGAGCGGTCCGAGCGCAGCGATCTTCTGTGCGAGGGCTTCCACTGCGTGGGCCCGGCCTTGTGCGGCTTCATCGCGGGTATCCATGTGGCCCCAACGACTCCAGCCGGTGAAAGACTCCAAGTCAGGGTCGACGTCCAGCTCCCGGAGCCTGCGACCCCTGTCGCCGCCGCGGGCGTATGCAGCGTTGAGCATGCGCCGGGCACGGAGGGCCAGCCCAGGAAAGGTCTGGAGCAGGGGATGCAGTGCGGCCAGGATGCGAGCTCCTCCCTCCGCTCCCTGGCCCTTCTGCGCCTCGCTCGGTTCACCGTTGTGCGGCACGAACCCTTCTCCGAGTCGCACCCATGAGCCCGCCAAGTCCAATAGTGGAACCACCGCAGCCGGGGCGCTGCTCAGGTCATCCTGCCCTTCGGTATCTGCGAGAACGGGCACAACCTCCTCCCACAAGGAGATGAGTCGCGCCAGGTTTTCGGCGCTTTCGACACCCTGGGCGAGGGTGACCGTGTTCAGATCACCCGGGTCAGTCCAGTTCCCCGATGTTTCAATGGCGAAGACACTCGCCAGCACCTCGGTGGCCACGGCCCAGTGCGACGGGGCGCGGTGAGTACGCAGCCACTCCAGCACTGGCCGCAGCAAGAGCCCTCGAATCTCGAACGCGGTTCCGAAATCCGGGTCTATGGCATTGGCCACATCGCTGAGCACGCGCAGCGGGTGCTGAGGGGTGGAATGGCGCGGACGGTTGTCTCCCACTGCGAGGTCGAGCAGGCCCGTCACCGCCTCGGGCAGCAGATACTGAGCGGCCGACTGCGCAAGTTGACGGGCAGCGGCATCGCTCTGCGGATCGACGGTGATCCCATACATCTGCTCGGTCTCGCGCGGGCTGGCGAGGACCGTACGGGCCTGGGCGACAGCGAACTGAGCGGCTACCCGGTCCAGCCGGGCATATTCGGACACTACAGCGAAGGTTCCGGTGCCCCATTCGGTTGGCGTGGGCAGCATTCGGACCCAGGTATCGGCGGTCATCCGAGCGTCAGAGGAGGCCGAGACCCGGGCGGCGGACATCACGGCGGAGGCGAGGTCACGGTCCCGGTCTGGAAAGGCGTCGCAGAGGGTGGACCACGGCCTGCCTGCCGGCCGTGTGAAGAACCACCGGGCAATCAGCGGTGCGCGCAGTGCAGGTTGCAGGTGCCAGACACCGTTGACAGTCTCAACGAGGCCATTGCGCGCGAGGCGCTCCATGAGGCCGGACATGCTGGCCGGCGGCTCGCCGACAAGAGGCGCGAGCGCGTACAGCGTCTCGCTGGAAGCCCCTCCCAGTGCCGCTACACAGGCCAGAGCATCGACGGCCGTCTCGGACTCGGTAATACGGCGGAGGTGTCGTTCTACGTTCGCCAGGTGCGCTGCGCCGCTGGCCACCTGACTGCCCTCGCCTTTGGCGAACATCTCACACAAGGTGAGGGCCCAGCCCGGCCGTCCGGCCGCCTGGTCGAGGACAACCATCCGGGCCCGGTGACCGGTGACGCCCAGTGAGGTGACCAGTGTGTTCATGTCGGATCGCTCCAACAGGTCAACGTCGACGCGGACAGCTTTGGGAAGGGCCGCTGTTACCTCGTCTGCCCTGTCAGGCCAGGTAGTCGCGACGATGGCGAAGGCATGCTCCGCCCCGTGACGCGCCCGCCGCAGCACGCGCATCTCATCGAGGCGAATGTGGGCGTCGTCCACGACAACGGCAGCGGGCCGGGTTTCCAGCAGCTCATCCAGAATGCGGTCCGCTTGCGCCTGCTCAAGGTAAGCGACCTGGCCTTCCAATTCGGTGGTGAGCCTCGTCTTACCCACACCAGGCACGCCCACCAGCACGACATCCCGGCCCTGGGCGACAGTGTCGGCAAGCGTGGCGAGAGTGGCTTCCCGTCCGAGGAGGTCGGTTCGGTCATCCAGGTCCTCCGGCAGGTCCAGCGGCCGATCAAGCAGAGCACCCAGCTCTCCTCTGATGCCGAGGAGGCTGAACCGCCACACCGGCTCGGTGGCGAGGCGAGTAGCAAACCAGTCCTGGGCATAGATGTGCGGTGCTGGGAGGCCGCGTTCGGTACACAGCCGATCCATGTTCGCGCGCTTTGTTGCGTCCGCCGGTTGCGAACAGGCCATCACGATCAGATCGGCCTGCACATCCTCTTCGTGCATTCTGCGAAGGCCCCTGCGCAGGTTCGCCACCGGATCACCGGTGGTGACTAGCAGACGCCCACGAGCGTCCACGTCCTCAAATCCCCACGGAAAGTAGATATCGGCGTCGCGGCCGAAGTCATGCCCGCCTTCAACCGCGGATAGACCCGGGTACTGCGATTGCAGGAGTGCACAGGCACAGCGTTCGAACTCCGTTGGGTGGATAGCCTGTTCGCCCAACGCCCGGCGTACGCGTGCCACGAGATCCATGGCCATTAATGCTACGCGCACCTTGCACCGTACTGATACCGTTTGCCGCTCGTCGCCCGGCTGATGACAGGCCACGCACCCTGGGATCCGGGGATGACGAGAGCGCCGAACCTATAGTGCTGGTCTCGCTCTCGAATGGGCCGACGCTCCCGCATCCGCCGACGCAGCCGCTCCATCTGCGCCCGCAGATCAGCTACGGAGTGTTCTCACGGGCAATCTTCGCCAGGGCCCTAGCCGGACGTGAGATCTGTCAGGACCGGACAGTCTCGGCGACGCCGGTCGTTCCATCGGCGACCGGTGGATTTCACCCTCGCCCCGGGGCCCGCGAGAGGCCCTGATGGAGTGTCACGCACGACTGTCCACCGGGTGTCCACCGGGATACTTTCCGCCAGCATGATCCATCCTCTACGAGCAGAAAAAAGGCCAGGTCAGAGTGCTGGATCGTCGATCTCGTCACAGAAACCGAACCTCCGACCTACGCATTACGATGCACAGACGGACGGTGCCCGATTTACCCAGCTTCCAAGGCCAATAACACCAAGAAACCCCAGGTCAAAGGCTTGACCTGGGGTTCACCATGGAGCCGCCTTCGGGATTCGAACCCGAGACCTACGCATTACGAGTGCGTTGCTCTGGCCAACTGAGCTAAGGCGGCTTGGTACGGCCTTGTGGGTCGCACCGGTACTGCGGGGGCTGCCACCGAGGGTGGCAGGCGCAGCGGGGGAAAGTCTACAGGGTTCTGCGGGGTGCTCCGTACGAGCGCCCGACGTGGGGCCGAGGTGGGGCCGAGGAGCCCCGGCCTGGGGGGTGGACGCTGGTCAGGTGCAGGTCTTGTGGGCCGGGGGGACGGTGCCCTTGAGGAGGTAGGCGTTCACGGCGTCGTCGATGCAGGTGGAGCCGCGCGCGTAGGCGGTGTGGCCGTCGCCGTCGTAGGTCAGCAGGTGGCCGGAGGAGAGCTGCGAGGCCAGGGACTGGGCCTCGCCGTAGGGCGTGGCGGGGTCGCGGGTGGTGCCGACGACCAGGATGGGGGCCGCGCCCTTGGCGGTGATCTTCGCGGCTTGGCCGGTCGGGTGGACGGGCCAGTACGCGCAGCTCAGCGAGGACCAGGCCAGGGCCTTGCCGAAGGTCGGGGACGCCTTCTCGAAGGACGGGATCGCCTTCTCGACCGCGGCCGGGGACTTCGCCGCCGGGGGGAGGTCGAGGCAGTTCACAGCCGCGTTGGCGTACATCAGATTGCTGTACTTACCGTCCTCGTCGCGCTCGAAGTAGCTGTCGGAGAGCTTCAGCAGCTGCGCGCCGTCGCCCTTCTTCGCGGCGGTCAGCGCCTCACGCAGGGTGGGCCAGGTGGACTGGTCGTACATCGCGGTGAGCACGCCCGCGAAGCCCAGGGCCTCGGTGAGGGGGCGGCCCAGGGAGCCGGTCTTGAGCGGGTGCGCGTCCAGCGAGGCGAACATGGCGTCGAGGCGCTTGCCCGCGTCCGTCGCGGAGGTCGTGCCGAGCGGGCAGTCCGCGCGCCGCACGCAGTCCTTGGCGAACGCGTCGAACGCCACCTGGAAGCCGCCGGCCTGGGTGCGGCTGCTCTGGAGGGCGTCGATCGAGGGGTCCATCGCGCCGTCCAGCACCAGGTGGCCGACGTTCTTCGGGAACAGCCCGGCGTAGGTGGCGCCGAGGAAGGTGCCGTAGGACTTGCCGACGTAGGTGAGCTTCTTGTCGCCGAGGAGCGCGCGCAGGACGTCCATGTCGCGGGCGGAGTCGACGGTCGACACGTGGGGCAGCAGCTTGCCGGAGCGGCTTTCGCAGCCCTTGGCGAAGGAGCGGTCGGCGGTGGCGAGGGCGGAGATCTCGTGCGCGTTGTCGGGGGTGGTGTCGACGGCGGTGAAGGCGTCCATCTGCTTGTCGGACAGGCATTCCACCGGTGCGCTCCGGGCGACGCCGCGCGGGTCGACGGCGACCATGTCGTAGCGCGAGGTCACGGCGGTGGGGTACCCGAAGGCGGCGTAGCTGAGGTAGTCGATGGCCGAACCGCCTGGTCCGCCGGGGTTGACGAGGAGCGAGCCGAGCTTCTTGCCGGTGCCGGTGGCCTTCTTGCGGGAGACGGCGAGCTTGAGGTCGTCGGACGCGTCGGGGTGGGCGTAGTCGAGCGGCACCTTCATGGTGGCGCACTGGAAGCCGGCGCCGCCGCAGCCTTGCCAGTCGAGCTTCTGCTCGTAGTAGCGGGAGAGGTCCGGGGAGGGCGACGGGGTGCCGGACGCCTGCGCGGCGGTCGCGCCGCTGGCCGGGGGCGCCGAGGCCGCGGCCCGGTGGCCGCCCCCTCCCGAGCAGGCGGTCAGGAGCAGCGCCGCCACCGCGAGGGCGGTGGCGGGGGTGCGCAGCAGGCGTAGGGCGTTCGTGGCGGCGGGCATTGGCGGCTCGGTCCTCCCGTTGGATGTGCCCGAGCGTATCCGGAGGCGGGCTCCCAGGACCGGCTGCCGTGTCGCCTTTCGAGTGATTCAGATGCTTACAGCTGGTTTTTCGGTGTGACGGGGTGGAAGGTGGGAATTGAACGGATGAGCGAGCGGATCGCCGGGGTGTGGGCGCTCGCGAGGTCGGGTGCGGAGTGGGCCGCGGGGTTCGCGGAGCGGTGCGAGGAGTCGGCGGAGGAGTGCGTCGCTGAGTGGGTCGGGGAACGGGGCGCGGAATGGGCCGGGGAACGGGGCGCCGAGCGGTTCGGCGAGCGGTTGAGCGGGTGGGACGAGGAGGGTTTCGCGGTGGTGGGCGAGGGGTGGTTCGTGGTGTGGGAGTGGGATGGCGCCCGCGCGGGTGGACGGGCGGCGGCGGTAGGGGCGTGGGTGCGGGCTGGGGTGCGGGCTGGGGTGTGCGCGGCGGGTTGCCTGGCAGCGCGGGAGGGTGCGTGGGGTGAGGTGGCGGTGTGGGAGGCCGGGCCGCTGTGGGCTCCGCCGGTGACGGGGGCCGGGTGGGCGGAGGTGGCGGGGTGATCGGGCCGGATGTGGGCTGTCGGGGTGTGGCCGGCAGTTCCGGGTCGGTGGGGCGGGAGCGGGCTGGTCCGGGGCCGCATTGCCCGGGAAGGTGCGGAGGCCGGCGGCGTCCGGGGTGGGTGGGAGGTGCGGGACGGGCCGTCGAGCTTCTCGGTGAGGTAGGTGGCGACGTCCCGGAAGAGGGCGTCGTGGTCGGCCGCGCCGTCGAGCAGCCGGACGTGGTCGCCCCGCGGGTGCAGGGCGGTCCGGAGACGGTCGGCGGAGGCCCGCGCACCGGGCTGGTCGGCGCCGACGGCCAGGAGGAGCGCCGGGTACGGGCCGACGGGCGCGGCCAGGCCGGGGTAGGTGCCGGAGACTCCGGCGGCGGCACCGTAACGGCTGCGGTCCGCCAGCGCCTCCCGGATGGCGCAGAGTGCCAGCGGTCCGACGCCGACCAGGCCGCGGGCGGTACGCACGTTCAACGCCCGGTAGCGGGAGCCGACTTCGGCGAGCACCGCACCGGCATCGGAGGCACAGGTGGGAGGCGTGACGAGGAGAAAGGCATCGGCCTGGCCGCGGGCTACCTGAGCGGCGAAGGCGGCGTAGAGGCCGAGGTCGTCCGCGGCGGTGGCGTGGACGAGGGCGACGGGATAGGCGACACCGAGAGCGGAAGGAGAGGAGTAGTGGGGCGGCAGCCAGACGCGGGTGCCGTCGCGGAGGAGCTGGAGCGTGCCGTGGGCAGGATGGCCCAGCGTTCGGGCCTCGGACACCGGGGACGCGGAGGCGGACGGCGCGCGGACGGTCGGTGCCGGCGGCGGCGCCAGGTCATGGCGCGCGGCCACGGGCCGGGCGGACGCGGGTCCGGCCGCCGGTCCTGTTCCGAAGCCCGCGCGGAAGCCGGGCCCGTTCAGCAGCGGTACGGCCAGGCCGACGGCGGCCAGCGTGGCGGCTCCCGACACGCCGGCCCGCCACAGGGTGCCGCGGCGGTCGACGGGCAGCTCGTACGCCCGCCCGGCTCGCTCCCCGTGCCAGTGCCGCAGCGCCCGCAGCGCGAACAGCAAGGCCGCTCCGACGGCCATGACGAGGAGGAGGAACAGGACGGCACAGGCCACGGCGAGCCCCTTCGGACGGCTGCGGCCCCGCGGGGACACGGCGGACGGCGGGGTCGCTGCCTGCACCTTGCAACGGTGCGGGCCGCCGGTCGGGGAGCCGGAGCGTACGGAGTTCCCTGATCACCCGAAGGCAGCACATCGGGCCTGTCGGTTGACCCGCTGCGGGATGAGCCGGCCCGTTGGACGCAGTCAGCGCAGGAGCAGGGCGGGACGTCGGTTGACCCGCCGTGGGTGAGCCGGCCTCTCCCCGCTGCTTCGTCCGTACGCCGTCCGTACACGTCGGTTGACCCGCTGCGGGGTGAGCCGGCGCTCGACCCGAGCGGACTGCAGCGGGCTCCAGCGCCCTCCGCGGCTCAGCCGGCGCGGAGGGAGAGGGTCATGGCTTCGACGGCGAGGAGGGGTGCGACGTTGCGGTCGAGGGCGTCGCGGCAGGCGAGGATCGCCTCGATGCGGCGCAGGCTCTGCTCGGGGCGGGAGGAGGAGGCGACACGCTCGATGCCGTCGAGCGCCTCCGCGTTGGCGACGCGCTCGGCGGGGGCGCCGAGCTGGAGGTTGAGGACGTCGCGGTAGAAGCCCGCGAGGTCGGTCAGGGCCAGGTCGAGGGTGTCGCGCTGGGTGCGGGTGGAGCGGCGCTTCTGGCGGTCGGCGAGGTCCTTCATCGCTCCGGCCGTGCCGCGCGGCATCCGGCCGCCGGTGGCCGCGCCGAGAGCGGCGCGCAGGTCCTCGGTCTCCTTGGCGTCGAGCTCCTCGGCGACGGCCTTGGCGTCCTCGGCCGCGGCGTCCACCAGTTGCTGGGCGGCCCGCAGGCAGCCTCCGACGTCGCTGACACGCAGCGGGAGGCGCAGCACCTCGGCGCGGCGGGCGCGAGCGTCCTCGTCGGTGGCCAGACGCCGGGCCCGCCCGATGTGGCCCTGGGTGGCGCGGGCCACGCGGGCGGCCAGGTCAGGGTCGATCCCGTCGCGGCGGGTCAGCACCTCGGCGACGGCCTCGGGGGCGGGCGTGCGCAGCGTGAGCAGGCGGCACCGGGAGCGGATGGTGGGCAGCGTGTCCTCCACCGAGGGCGCGCACAGCAGCCACACGGTACGGGGGGCGGGCTCCTCGACGGCCTTGAGCAGGACGTTCGCGGCACCCTCGGTGAGCCGGCCGGCGTCCTCCAGGACGATCACCTGCCAGCGCCCGCCCGCCGGGGAGAGGGAGGCGCGGCGGACCAGGTCGCGGGTCTCCTTGACGCCGATGGTCAGCAGGTCGGTGCGGACCGTCTCCACGTCGGCGTGGGTGCCGATCAGCGCGGTGTGGCAGCCGTCGCAGAATCCACAGCCGGGGGGCGCGCCGAGCTTGCGGTCCGGGCTGGTGCACTGGAGGGCGGCGGCGAAGGCGCGTGCGGCGGTGGCGCCCCCCGAGCCGGGCGGGCCGGTGAAGAGCCAGGCGTGCGTCATCCGGGAGGCGGTGGGCCGCGCGCTCTCGGGACCGACGGCTCCGCCGGACCCTGCCGAAGCCGTCACCGCCGCGAGGCCGCCGGCGGCGTCCAGCCCGCCCGGGACGTCCTGGACGCCCGGGGACGCGGCGGCGGTGTGCTCGGCCTCGATCAGCGCGTCGGCCGACTGCGCCGCCGCTGTCAGTTCGGCGACCACGCGTGGCTGGCCCACCACGTCGTCCCACACGCTCATCCGTCCACGCTCCCGATCCACGTCCGCCGGCCGGTCAGCCGCGCCGTCCGCCACCCCATTCTGCGGGACCGCACGGACATCCCGCCGCCGACCGCCCCCCACGGCCACTCGACGCCCCGGCCACCCCATCGAAGGCACCACCCCGCCGATGAGCCGGAGCCCCACCCCGCCGATGACCCCGAGCCCCACCCCACCGAAGGCCCCGAGCCCCCGCCGAAGACGCCGAAGGCCCCGCGCCCCCCGCCGAAGACGCCGAGGCGGCCCCCGACGCCGCTACAGCGTCAGCCGCTGGACGCCGCGGGGGACGGCGCGCTGCTCGGGGGCGTCTGTGCCCGTCCAGCACGAGCCGCGGCGGGCCAGGAGGCGGCGCAGCCACAGCTCCGTGGCGACGAGTTCGCCCAGTCCCTCCAGGGTGGAGAGGTCGGGTGTGCCGTTGGCGGCCGTGTGGAGGGCGGAGCGGACGACCCGGGCGTCTATCAGGCCCGCGTCGGCGAGCAGCGGCGCGTCGAAGAGGTCGAGCACCGGGTCGAGCGCCGCCCGCAGGCCGACCCGGGTGGCCGCCTCGACGACCGCCGAGCCGCCCGAGCCGCCCCAGCCCGGTGGCAGCCGGTGCACCCCGGCCCCGGAGAGCGCGACCCGGAGCACGTCGGCGCGGGCGTCGGGGCGCACCCGCAGGGCGTCGGGCAGGGCCTGGCAGGCGCGGACGACCTGGTTGTCCAGGAAGGGCGCGTGCAGCCGCTGGCTGGGTACCGCCGCGGCCTGCTCCAGGACCCGGAAGTCGGCGGCGTTGCGGGCCAGTGCGGCGCGGGCGCGCCGCTCGCCGGGACGTTCCAGCGGCCAGGGGCGGCGGGTGGCCTCCTGGAGCCGCACCGAGACCTCGGCCAGTGCCTCGCTGGTGAGCCAGGCCGCAGCCGGGCCCGGCCGCACCCAGGCCATCGCGGCCAGCGAGGCGGTGAGCGCCCCCGGGCCACCCGGGGGGCCGAAGTCGTGGCGGAGGAGGGCCGCGGCGGCGTCCTCGACGCCCTGCCGGTACGGGGTGCGGGCCAGTCGCCGCGCCGCGCGGTAGACGGTGACGGGCACGGTGACGGCGGTCAGCGGCCCGCTGACGCTGCCGCCGTCGGCGCGGGTCAGCGCGGCGACCGGGCGCAGCAGGTGGCGGCGCCGGCGGTCCATGAGCAGGTCGGCGAGGCGGGCCGGGTGGGCGTCGAGGACCTGGCGGGCGCCCCAGCCGATGAAGTGGTCGGCGCCGCCCGCGGCCAGCCGGCGGCGGTGGCGCTCGGCGCTGACCAGGACGGCGCCGGGCTCGTCGGTGAGGATGCCGAGGCCCCCCGCCGCGCCTGCCCCGCCGCCCGTGAGGTCCGCGAACGGCAGTGCCTCGGGCCCGCCGGCCACCACCACGTGCCGCAGCCGCGGGTCGGCGGCCATCTCGCGGGCCCGTTCCAGTTCGGCGCCGCGACCGCCGCCGGGGCCGCCGGGCGCGCCGACGAGGTCGTTGAAGGTGACGGCGAGGAGGCGTTCGCCGGCCAGCGAGCCGGGGGCGCCGGGCAGCGTGCCGGGCATGCCGGGCAGCCCGGCGGCCAGCAGCGCGAGGGTGGCCGAGGCGCTGCCGCCGGAGAGGTCGGCGCCGATGCCGGGGGCGGCGGCGTCCTCCTCCGGGTCGGGTACGAACCGGGGCGTGGCCAGCCGCGCCCGTACCGCCTCGACGAGGGCGTCGCGGACCCCCTCCACGGCGGCCTCGGTGTCGGCGGCGGTGACGGGCTGGGTACCGACGGCCATCGGCGCGGTCGGCTCGTACCCGGTCACCTCGGGGGCTCCGTCGCGCAGGATCAGCGCGTGGCCCGGCGGCACCCGGCGGACCCCGAGGTAGGGGGTGCCGTCGAGCAGCGCCTCGGGCGCGTCGGGGCAGGCGAGGGTCGCGGCGAGGTGGGTGACGTCGAGGCCGGCCTCGATCAGGTCGGCCAGCGGCAGGGCGGCGGTGGCGTAGGCGGTACCGCCCGCCCAGCGGGTGTGGAAGACGGGACGGGCGCCGGCGAGGTCGCCCAGAACGGTGATGCGGCGGCCGAGTTGGAGCACCGCGGTGTAGCTGCCGGGCCAGGCGGTGACGTGCCGCAGCGCCCCGCCGCGCGCGGCGACCAGGCCGAGCCGCAACTGCGCGTCGCTCGCCCCGCACCGGCCGAGCACCGCCAGCCGGGCCACCCCGCCGTACGAACCGCCGTACGAACCGCCGTACGAACCGCCCGACGAGCCGCCGTACGAACTGCCGTGCCCGGCCCCGTACATGCCGTCCGAACCACCCCAGGAGTCGTACGGGGAAGCGGGCGCGGAGCCGTCGGGTCCCGGGCCCGCCGAGCCGTTCGCGGAGCCCCCGCCGTAGCCGTAGCCGCGGTCATGCGGGCCGTCGTGGCCGCCGTAGGAGCCCGCGCCGGCGCCGTAGGCGGTGGAGCCGTCGGAACTGCCGTACGCCGTACGGGCGCTGGAGGACGATCCGGCGTCAGCGTGGATGACGCGCAGCTCGTCGGGGCGCCAGTCGCCGACCGCCCACAGCGGATCGGGGCCGTTCCAGAGCAGGCGCGCGCCCACCGGTTGGAGACCGCGGCCGCGCGAGCCGGAAAGGGGACTCGCGGTGGCACTGCTCCACCCCACCAACCACCGCATCGCCGCCTCCACAGGCTGTGGACAGCCGGCGCGGCCGACGCCGCGCCACTCCGCCGTTGGGACCAGCCGGCCGCCACGCCTGGACGCCCGGAAGACCATGCTGCCATGCGGAAGCGCGCGACGAGGCGCACGGGGGCCGCATCGCGCGCCGGGTCGTGCGCCGACGGCCCTGCCGAAGGGGCCGGCGGCGGCAGTTCGGCCGTTCTCGACAGCCCGTCAGTTGGCGATCGGCCCGCGTCCGCGCGACAGGCGACGGCCAACCGGCCAGCCACTCGCGACCCGGACCGCCCGTCCCGCACCGTCGGATCGAGCCCGGAAGCGTCAACCACCCGCCGCAGGCGGCAGGACGGACCGCACGGACGGACGGTGTCGGCAACCCCGCCGAGCCGGAAGCGCTACGTCGGCCCGCGCGCGCCGACCTCTGTCCGACTCCGTCCGGAGCCGTACGACACCGTCCGGCACCACCGGCACCACCGGCACCACCGGCACCACCGGCACCACCGGCACCACCGACTCCGTCCGGCGCGACACCGGCGGACGACTCGCCGTCCTGACCGACCCCGCAGGCACACGCTCGCACCGTTGGCACCACCCGGCCACTCCAGACAGCTCCCGACAGCTCTCAACGGTTCCCGACCACCTACGGACCGATACAGATCAATCCGGAGCGATCCAGATCACCCACCGACCGTTCCTGACCGGCATCGACGCAGCGCAGCCACGTCGACGCACAACCCCCCGCCACCCGCCTACCGTTCGGCGGCGTCCGGAGGACCGGCCCGGAACCGCCCGGCAGGCGCCCGGCAGGCGGGCGGCCGCCGCCCTCGCACCAACGGGTTCGCGCCAAAGTCCGCGGCACATGCCGGAGGTGATATGCCCGCGCGGGGGGTCCAGGACGGTCCGCCGAACGGTCGGCGCGGCGGCCGGCGAGGCGGACGGCGCGGTATGCGGAGGCGGGGAATCGGGTCGCCGGCGCCGGAAGTCCGACCGCCGGACGGGCGCCCGCGGGCCGTCGGCGGGCGGTTCGGACGGCCGCAGGGAGCGGCCGGGAGCCTCGGCGGCGGTTACGGAGCGTCCGCGGGGGCCGGCCCCAGGGGGCGCGTCCCGTCACGGAGCGACACCGCGGGCATCGGCCCGGGAGACGCCAGTACGCCGCCCGGGCCGGTCCGCCGCCCGCGGGGATGGTGACGGCGGGGCCCGATGGCCCGCTCACCCCGCCATAGCCGCCTGGCAGGGCCCAGGGCCCACCCACGCAGTCCATGCAAACGCCACCCGCCCGCCGGGCACAGAGCGCACGGCCGGGCGCACGGCCGCATATACCGGGAGCACACGCCGCGCCGTGCGCTGCCCCGCCCGTGGTGCCCGCCGCCCCCTCCCCCGAGCGCCCGCCCGCGCCGCCCCGGACCGTCCGCCGAGCCGGGGCCCGGAGGGCGACCGGACGCCGGCCCGAACCCACCGGCGGGCCGGCGACCGCACCGCCCGACGCTCCCCCGGACGGCCGTACGGCACCTCGGCCGGCGAGCGGGCAACCGGCGGTTTCCGGCCATCCGACACAAGGCTCTTAACGGTCGGGATGCGGCGAACTACGCTGGGTGTACCCGGTTCGCACCCGTACGAGCGGCTCGGGTGTCCGGGAATCGCACCACGTCGACCGCACTCCGGCCGTCGCGGTGGCCGGATCGTACCCAAGGGGAGGGCGACGCCCGCGCCCCATGACATGACCCAGGCCGGCCGGCCTGCCCTCAGCGGCATCACGAGGTGAACCGCAGTGAACAGAGAACACCGCGGGCCGAACGAGAAGCTCGGCACCCTTCTCGCCATGGCGGGCATCAGCAACGCCGGACTCGCCCGCAGGGTCAACGACCTTGGCGCCCAACGCGGCCTGACGCTGCGCTATGACAAGACGTCCGTGGCCCGCTGGGTCACCAAGGGCATGGTGCCCCAGGGCGCCGCCCCGCATCTGATAGCGGCCGCCATCGGCAGCAAGCTGGGCCGTCCCGTGCCGCTGCACGAGATAGGGCTGGCCGACGCCGATCCCGCCCCGGAGGTCGGTCTGGCCTTCCCCCGGGACGTCGGGGAGGCGGTGAAATCGGCCACCGACCTGTGGCGGCTGGACCTCGCCGGACGGCGCGGTCCGTCCGGTGGGGGGATCTGGCAGAGCCTGGCCGGATCCTTCGCAGTGAGCGCCTACGTCACCCCCGCCTCACGCTGGCTGATCACCCCCGCCGACGCCACCGTGGCCCGGCACGCCCCCGCGCCCGGCACGGCGCACGTGGGCCACTCCGACGTGGCCAAGCTGCGCGAGGCGGCCGACGACGCGCGCCGCTGGGACTCCAAGTACGGTGGCGGCGACTGGCGTTCGGGCATGGTGCCGGAGTGCCTGCGGGTGGAGGCGGCGCCGCTGCTGCTCGGCTCCTACAGCGACGACGTGGGTCGCTCCCTGTTCGGCGCCACCGCCGAACTGACCCGGCTCGCCGGGTGGATGGCCTTCGACACCGGTCAGCAGGAGGCGGCCCAGCGGTACTACATCCAGGCGTTGCGGCTGGCCCGCGCCGCCGCCGACGTGCCGCTGGGCGGCTACGTGCTGGCGTCGATGTCGCTCCAGGCCACCTACCGCAACTTCGCCGACGAGGGCGTGGACCTCGCGCAGGCCGCCCTGGAGCGCAACCGGGGCCTGGCCACCTCCCGCACCATGAGCTTCTTCCACCTCGTGGAGGCCCGGGCGCACGCGAAGGCCGGGGACGCGGCCTCCTGCGGGGCGTCGATCGCCGCGGCCGAGGCGCTGCTGGAGCGCTCCCGGGAGGGCGACGCGGACCCGAGCTGGCTGGGCTTCTACTCCTACGACCGGCTGGCGGCCGACGCCGCCGAGTGCTACCGCGACCTGCGGCTGCCCCGCCAGGTGCGGCGGTTCACCGAGCAGGCGCTGGCCCGGCCGACGGAGGAGTTCGTCCGCTCGCACGGGCTGCGGCTGGTGGTGTCGGCGGTGGCCGAGCTGGAGTCGGGCAACCTCGACGCGTGCTGCGCGGCGGGCGTCAAGGCGGTCGAGGTGGCCGGGCGGATCTCCTCGGCCCGCACCACCGAGTACGTCCGCGACCTGCTGCACCGGCTGGAGCCCTACAGCGACGACCCGCAGGTGCTGGACCTGCGCGAGCGCGCCCGCCCGCTGCTCGCCGCCCCGGCGTAGGCACTGCCCCGGCGTCGGCGCCCGGCGCGGCCCCGGCACAGCTCCGGACCGCCCCCGCGTCCGCCCCGGCGCCGAGCCTCCCGGGCGCAGGCTCCCGAAGACCGTGTCCGCGCCCGGCACCGGCCCCCGTAGCGGGTGGGGGCAGGGCCGCGGGGTGTGATCAGCGTCGCGGGGTCCGCGGGCCGCGCCCCCGTAGAATCGGACCCATCGTGTCCACATCAGCCGCCACCCCCACGTCCGACGCCGTCACCCCCACCGGTACGGCCGCCGCCGCACGCCCGGCCACCGCCGGGGTGCCCGCACCGGCGGCGCCGGCCCGCGACGCCGCGCGGAGGTTCCCCGACGGGCCCTCCCCCGACCCGGCCGGCTCGCGCGAGGAGCACCGCATCCGCTCCTTCCACGCCCGCCGCGGCCGGATCACCGTCGCGCAGGCCGCCGCGATCGACCGGCACTGGCCGCGCTGGGGCGTGGAGCTGGACGGCACCCCGCTGGACCTGGCGGAGCTCTTCGGCGTCCCGGACCCCCGGGTCGTGGTGGAGATCGGCTTCGGCATGGGCGACGCCACCGCCGCGATGGCCGCGGCCGAGCCCGGCACCGGCATCCTCGCCGTCGACGTGCACACGCCCGGCCAGGGCAACCTGCTCTCGCTCGCCGACCGGCTGGGCCTGGGCAACCTGCGGGTGGCCAACGGCGACGCGATCGTGCTGCTGCGGGACATGCTGCCGCCCGCCTCGCTGGACGGCCTGCGGGTCTACTTCCCGGACCCCTGGCACAAGGCGCGCCACCACAAGCGGCGCCTGATCCAGCCGCACTTCCTGGCCCTGGTCACACCGCTGCTGCGGCCCGGCGCCACCGTCCACTGCGCCACCGACTGGGAGCCGTACGCCGAGCAGATGCTGGAGGTGCTGACGGCCGCTCCGGGCCTGGTGAACCGTTACGGCGACGGCTTCGCCCCGCGCCCCGACTTCCGCCCGGTCACCAAGTTCGAGCGGCAGGGCCTGGCCAAGGGCCACGTGGTGCGGGACCTCCTCTTCGACCGCGTCTGACGCCACCCGGCCTGGAAGGGCACCCGGCCTGGAACGGGACCCGGGTCGGGACTCCCGCCCCGGGCGGTCGGGATCGCCCGTACCCTCGCGGAACGTCGGTGCTCACCCGTACTGTCACAGGGTGACGTCGTACACGTATCCGCCGGCTCCGGACGGCCCCGGCGGGGGCCCCGACGCGGGCCCGGGGCCCGCGCCCGCGGCGGTGCACTACCGGCCGCGGCGCCCGTTCTGGGAGAGCCGGGCCGTTCGCACCGGCGGGCTCTTCACGGCGCTGGCCGTGTGCGGGGTGGTGATCCTCGCGGTGGTGCGGCACCACATCGGCACCGAGCCGTTCGTGGTCGGCCTGGCGCTGGCCGTGGTGCCGGTGCCGCTGATCCTGTGGGGCTACCTCTGGTTCGACCACGTGGCGCCGAGCCCGTGGCAGAACGTCGCCTTCGCGTTCTCGTGGGGCGCGTGCGCGGCCACGCTGGTGGCGATCTTCGCCAACGAGTACGGCGCCAAGCTGCTGGCCTCCACCCTCTCCGCCACCCCGACCCAGTCCGACCACTGGGGCGCCATGTTCGTCGCGCCGCTGGTGGAGGAGAGCGCGAAGGGCACCGCGCTGCTGCTGCTCTTCCTGGCCCGCCGCCGGTACTTCGAGTCGCTGCTCGACGGGATCGTGCTCGCCGGGCTGACCGCCACCGGGTTCGCGTTCACCGAGAACATCCTCTACCTCGGCAGCGCGTTCAACGAGGACAAGGCGGTCGGCGGCGACGGCGTCGGCACCACCGCGGCCACCTTCATCGTGCGCGTGGTGATGACGCCGTTCGCGCACCCGCTGTTCACGTCCATGACGGGCCTCGGGTTCGCCCTGGCCGCCACCGTCCGGCCGGGGCGCCGGTGGCGCTGGCGGTGGGCACCGCCGGTGGGCGGCTGGATGCTGGCGATGGTGCTGCACGGCACCTGGAACGGCACCTCGGAGCTGTCCCCGCTCAGCTTCCTCACCGTCTACGTGGCCGTGATGGTGCCGGTGTTCGGGCTCGTGCTGTCGCTGGCGTTCTGGTCCCGCTCCCGGGGGCTGCGCACCGTCCGGCGGGTGCTGCCCGCCTACGCGGCGGCCGGCTGGCTGCCGCCGGACCAGCCGGCCGTGCTCGGCTCCATGCGCGTGCGGGCCGAGGCGCGCCGCGAGGCCCGGCGGCTCCAGGGCGAGGAGGCCGGGCGGGCGGTGCGCGACTACGTCCAGTTCGCCACGCACCTCGCGTTCCTCCGGGACGCCGCCGAACGCGGGGCCCCCACAGCCGACTTCGCCGCGCGCGAGGCCGAACTCCTGGCCCACCTGTGGCACCGCAAGACCTGGGCCGGCCCGGCGCTCGCCTACGCCGCCCGGCTCACCGGCGACCGCCCCCTGTGGCCCACACAACTCCCGGGCCCCCACGGCTCCTGGGCCCCGTACCCGTCCTACCCCCCGGGCCCGCAGCAGGGCTTCCCGGCCCCGTACGCGCTCCACCCGGCCCCGTACGCGGGTTACGCCGCCCAGGGCCCGGCCCCGTACCCGCCGCCGCGCCAGGCGGCCCCCCAGTGGCCCCAGTGGCCCGCACAACCGCCGTCCATACCCCCGCAGCCCGTGGCGTCCGAACCCATACCCCCGCAACCCGTCGCGCCCGAACCCGGGCCGTCGCAACCCGCCGCGTCCGAACCCGGGCCATCGCAACCCGTGCCGTCGCAACCCGTGCCGTCGCAGTCCGCCGCGCCGAAGGACCCGTACCAGCCGCCGCCGTGGCCGGCCCCGCCCCGCGACTCCTGATCCCAGGGCCGGCGGACGGGAGCGGGTGGCGAACCGGGTGGTTCACACGGGAAGATGCCGTTATGGACTACGAGCGCCTGCACGCCATCGCTGAGGAACTGGCGAACCACGCTCCTGACACGGTGCGCGGCTACGAGATCGCCGACCAAGGCATCGTCATGATGGCGCCGCCGTCACGACCCCACGAGTTCAACGCCTTCGTGATTCGACAGCAGCTGGACCGCGCCATTGAGCCGGGCCTCGTCGCCCACACCGGCGGCGAGGTGGAAGAAGCCGCGATCGGCCGACTCAGGCGGCCGGACGTGATCGTGATTCCCTTCGAGGCATTCTCCGCCCGCATCATGTCCGCCTTCAGCCCGGCGGACGTCGCATGTGTCGTAGAGATCGTCTCTCCCACGAACCACACCACGGACTACATCGACAAGGTCCGTGACTATGCGGCCATGGGCATCGACCCCTACCTGGTGATCGACCCACGCACGAGCACGGTAACCGTCTTCACCGACCCGAGCTTTGGGGAGAGCGAGCCGACGTACCGCGGCCGTCACGACTACGCCTTCGGTGACAAGGTGGCTGTCGGTACGTGGACCCTCGACACCAGCGAGTTGCAGTCGTACCCCGTACCGACGGAGTAGACGGGTAGAGGCCGTAGCCGAAGTACGTAGTAGAGCCCCACATTTACCGGGGCCCTACTGCCTCCTCCTATCAGAGCACCGCGTCGTGCGCGTGCAGCCACTCCAGCGGGTCCACCGGGGCGCCGCCGGCCGGGCGGACTTCGAGGTGGAGGTGGGGAGCGGGGATATTGCCGGTGGCGCCGACGCGGCCGACGGTGTCGCCCGTGGTGACCCGGCCCTCCGTGGCGACCACGGTGGACAGGTGGCAGTACCACAGCTCGGTGCCGTCATCGAGGGTGACGACGACGCGGTAGCCGAAGCTGCCCGCCCATCCGGCGGAGCTGACCGTGCCGCCGTGGACGGCGTGGACGGGGGTGCCCGTCGCGGCGGTGAAGTCCTGGCCGGCGTGGAAGTTGCCCCACGGGTCGGACTCGCCGAAGCGGGCGCCCAGCGTGGCACCGGCGACCGGCTTGATGTAGGAGGCGGCGAACCGC
The DNA here is from genome assembly GCF_000745345.1 of Actinacidiphila yeochonensis CN732. Lineage (NCBI taxonomy): Bacteria > Bacillati > Actinomycetota > Actinomycetes > Kitasatosporales > Streptomycetaceae > Actinacidiphila > Actinacidiphila yeochonensis. The sequence continues at coordinate 621,773 of NZ_JQNR01000005.1, forward strand.
TCCAGCCGCTCGGCCTCGGCGCGGGCGGCGGCCTCGGCCTCCTCGCGGACCTTCGCCTCGGCGGCGGCCTTCGCGGCGGCGGCCTGCTCGCGCACCCGGCGCTCGGCGGCCTCACGGGCGGCCTGCGCGGCGGCGACCCGCTCGGCCTCCTCGCGGACGGCGCGGGCGGCGGCCTCACGAGTGGCGGCGACCTGGCCGAGGATGCGTGCGCACAGCGCCGCGCCGGGGTCGGAGGACGCGTCGGCCTGCCGCCCCTCGGCGGCCTCGGCCTCGGCCTCGGCCTCAGGCTCAGACTCAGGCTCGGACACTGCCTCGGCCTCGGCCTCGACGACCGGAGCCGGCTGAGCGGCGACGGCGGTCGAGGGGGCGTAGGCCGGGGCGCCGACGAAACGGGTGCCGGGGCGGCATCCGGCAGCGGGATCGCGGTGCCGGGGGCCGCGGGGGCGGGGGCGGCAAGGCCGGCGGCGCCGAAGGTCGCCGCGCGGGCGGAGGCGGCGCCGGGGACGGTGCCGCGCGGCCGGGGGAGCCGGATGTCGTCGCGCTCCTGGACGGTGTCGCCCTCGGTGCGGACAGGGGCGTAGGCAAGCTGGTCGGACGCCACGGGGGCGCGCTCCTTCCCTCTCTCTCGCCTACCGGGTTAGCTGACGGGTTCGGAGGAAGAAGGTCTCCTACGGGCCTGGTTGCTGCCCGATTCACCCCATGTTCTCGGGTCCCCGGTTCCCGCGGACGGGATTCGGCAAGCGCACGGTCGGCCGCCTTGGCGGCGGCGTTGACGACCGCGCTGCGTTATCGAACGTTAATAGAGCCCGAAGGGTTTTCCAAGCCGAATCGGAGAGTTGGCGACGAGCACAATACGGCCATCGGGGGATGTCGGCCCCTAAAAGAGTCATCCCGCGTGGCCAGGCGGTGACATGAGCGTGCGCCAGTCGTTATCAGACACCCCTGCGAACCACTACCCACGGTGAGCGGACGACTGCGATCCACCCCGGCGCGCCGACCGGACGGCGCCGACCGTCAGCGGTATGGACCTCTGCCGATCGGAGAAGCGCTTGGCACGACCGGGGAGCGGGCCCCACGATGGGCTCGCGCGACGTTCTTGTCATGCACGCGCTCATATTACGCCACCTCAGGGAGCCTGCCATGGAACGCCCCGGCACCCCCGGAACCCCTCGAACCACCCTCCCCGTCGGCTCGCCCGGCCTCCCCGGCCTCCCCCTCGGCCCGGCCGAGGCCGTTCACGCCCCGGACCCCGACCCCGTCCGCGTTCCCGACCCCGGCCGGCGCTCGCTGCTGCGCGGCGGGCTCGCACTGGGCGCCTCGGCGGCCGCGGCGCTCGGCGGCGGCCTGTGGACCGGTGCGGGACCGGCCGCGGCCGCCACCGCGGTGGACTACCCGGGCGCCACCTGGGCCCCGGCCAGCACCGCCAACTACACCGTCTCCGACCGGCCGGCGACGTATCCGATCGACCTCGTCGTCATCCACGTCACCCAGGAGACCTTCGACGACACCATCACGCTCTTCCAGGACCCGGCGCACGCCGCCTGCGCGCACTACGTGGTGCGCTCGGCCGACGGACACATCGACCAGTGCGTGCGCGAGCAGGACATCGCCTGGCACGCCGGCAACTGGGACTACAACACCCGCAGCATCGGCATCGAGCACGAGGGCTACGTGGACGACCCGTCCTGGTTCACCACGGACATGTACCACGCGTCGGCGGCCCTGACCGCGGAGATCTGCGACAAGTACGGCATCCCCAAGGACCGCGAGCACATCATCGGCCACGTGCAGGTGCCCGGCACCGACCACACCGACCCCGGGCCCAACTGGGACTGGGTGCGCTACATCCGCGACGTCAACGGCGGCTGAGCCGTCGTCGTCCTGGCCGTCCTGGCCGTCCTCGCTCTCTTGGCCGTCCTCGCCGTCCCGCCGTCCCCGCCAAGCAACCGCGCACGGCGGCCGCCTGGTGGACACTGGTCGCGATGGACGAGACACGGGGGAACAGGGACGGGCAGCCGGGCCCCGGGGCTGACGACCCGGGCACGGACGCGGACGCGGGTACGGGTTCGGACACGAGTACGAGTTCGGACGCGGACGCGGCGGGCGGACCGGTGCGCGGCGGGGCGGGTGGCGGCCTAGCCGAGCGGTTCGAGGTCGAGCGGCCCCGGCTGCGGGCGGTGGCCTACCGCGTCCTCGGGTCGTCGGACGAGGCCGAGGACGCCGTCCAGGAGGCGTGGCTGCGGCTGGACCGCGCGGACGCCGCCGAGGTACGCGACCTCACGGCCTGGCTCACCACGGTGGTGGGCCGGATCTGCCTGAACCTGCTGCGCTCGCGCGCCACCCGGCGCGAGGAGTCGTGGGAGGCGGTGGCGACCCCCGAGGCGGACGCGGCGGCCGGCGGGCGGCCGCCGGCCGCCGCGGGCGACCCGGAGCAGCAGGCGGTGCTCGCCGACTCGGTGGGCCGGGCGCTGCTGGTGGTGCTGGACACCCTGGGGCCCGCCGAGCGGCTGGCGTTCGTGCTGCACGACCTCTTCGCGGTGCCGTTCGAGGCCATCGGGCCGATCGTGGAGCGCTCTCCGGCCGCCGCCCGGCAGTTGGCCAGCCGCGCGCGGCGGCGGGTGGCGGACGCCCCCGGCTCCCCGGAACCGGACATGCGGCGGCAGCGCGAGGTGGTCGAGGCGTTCCGGGCGGCCTCCCGGGACGGTGACTTCGAGGCGCTGGTCGGGCTGCTCGACCCGGACGCGCTGCTGCGGGTGGACGCGGTGGCCGCCGGGTACGGCACCGTCCCGGCCCGTGGCGGCACGGCCGTGGCGCGCGTGTTCAGCGGCCGGGCCAAAGCGGCGGTGCCGGTGTTGGCCAGCGGGGTCCCGGCGATGGCGTGGGCACCGGGCGGACGGCTGCGGGTGCTCGTGGCCTTCACCCTCCTCGGCGGCCGGATCACGGCCGTCGACGTCCTCTCCGACCCGGAGCAGCTCGCCCGGCTCGACGTGGTGTACCTGGAGCAGCCGCGCTGACCCCGGCCGCGGCCGTCCCGCCGGGTCGCTTGGGACGGCTGGGACGGCTGGGACGGCTGACGGGAGCTGAACGCCCGGGCGGCGAAAGAGGAGTTCGTCCCCGACGCCCGCGAGCGACTCACCCACTACTGCGCCCTGCGCCCGGCCGGATGACGGCGGGGCGCAGGGCGGTCGGGCACAGGGCGGTCGGGCGTCGAGCCGTCTCGCGTCGGAACGTCAGTCCTCGGCGAGGAGGGCGGGCGCGGTCGGGTGCCAGGGAGGTGCCACGGTGTTGACGGCCGGGGCGCCGCCGCCCTGGGCCACCTCCTCGTACCGTGGCGGCTGCCCGAAGCGGGCGGCCGGCTCGTACCGGGGAGCCGCCGGCTCCGTACGTGGTGCCCGCGCCGGGACCGGGACGGCCGGGAGGGCGTCGGTGAGCGCGACCTGCACCGCGGCAGGCACAGCCGCAGGCAGAGCGGCTGGCACAGCGGCAGGCGCGGCAGGCCCACCCGGCAAGGACGGCTCGACGGGCACGGGTTCCGCGATCGGTCCCTCCGGGTCGGTCCGCACGGTCGCCGCGTCCGCGCCGTCGGCGTCGACCGCGACGTCCGTCACCGCCACCCGGCCGCCCAGGCGCGGGGCCGGCAGCGGGCCGGTGTCGCCGTCGAGCAGCAGCCGGACCGCGGCCCAGGGCAGGTTCAGCCCGGTGAAGGCGGTCTGGAAGATCCCGGCGGAGGGGCGCGGGTTGGCCTCCAGCAGCACCGGTTCACCTGCCCGGTAGCGGAGTTGGACGTTGGTCAGGTAGGCGAGGCCGAAGTGGCCGACGAGCCTCCGGGCCACCGCCACCGGCGCCGGGTCGTCCAGCAGGTGCCGGTAGCGACCGTGTTTGGCCCGGGCGACGCCCACCAGCAGCGAACCCCCGGGCCGCGAGAGGCAGTCCACGCTCACCTCCGGCCCGTCCAGGTACGGCATCACCAGGAACTCCGGGACGGCCCGGCCCTGGTCCTCGGCGCGCCGCAAGGCGTCCACCACCGCCGCGGTGGAGACGACGGGCTCGGGCGCGGCCAGCAGGTCCCGCAGCGTCAGCGGCGCGTCGTCCAGCACGCGGAAGCCGAACGCGGAGAACTCGCCGGCCGGTTTGAAGCACAGCCGTTCACCGTCGGCGCCCAGCTCCTCCACGGCGGTGCGGAATCCGGCCGAGCCCGCCACCCGCCGCCACGGCGGGACCGGTACCCCGGCGGTCTCGGCGGCCTCGTAGGTACGCACCTTGCTGGTGAGCACCTCGACGGCCGCGGGCGGGGAGCACATCAGCGCCGTCCCGACGGCGGCGAAGGCGTCGGCGAGCCCGGCCAGCGCGGACAGCCGGCGCGGCGGGATCAGCACGTCGACGCCGTGCCGGCGGCAGAAGTCGAGTGCGAACTCCCCGTATACGGCGTCCCCGACGTACCGCGGCTCCACCCCGCCGACGTCGGCGGCCCGGAGCGCGGGCGCGTCCGGGTCGACGTTGGTCGCGTACACCCGGACGTCAGTACCGTCCGGGTTCTCCCGCAGCATCCGCATCACCTGCGCGGTGGCCACCCCCGCGCTGCTCAGCCAGACCCGAAGTGTGATCGCCGGCTCCCTTCCGTGCCGTCCGCCCCGCCCTGACCGGCCGCCGCTCCCTGCCGCTCCCCGCCGCACGGGGTCCCCGGTGGACGTCGGCGTACCGGCCTGCGGCACCCACCGGCGCCCGCAGCGCCGCACCGCACCGCACCGCCGATACGCAGCCGGAGGACCCCAACGCCTATTACGCGTAATGCCGTTCATCCGGTCACCCGAGGGCGGTGAAGGAACGCGCGTCGGAGTCGACGCACCGTTCCGCAGCGCGTTCCGATCAGGTTTGGGCGGATCGTAGCCCGCTCGCGTGTCCGGGAGGTTTCTCTTGAACAGAACGTGGGACCGTTTTCGGCCGAACGGAGCGCCCGTCCCTGCACCGGCCCCGCCCCGTAGCGCGGGACGGCAACCCCCGAGCCGCCAACTCACCCACGGAGAAGGGGCGTCAGGCGGTTCGGACACGGCGGGAACGAGTACGGTCGCCGTCCGCGGGCAGTCAATGCCCGGCAGCACTCCCCGCCACCGGGCGGACCCGGACCGGAACGACCAGCAGAAGCGGATCACCGTATGAAGACCATTTGGGGTAGGGAGCCCGCCCTCTGGCTCTCCCTCTTCGCCGTCGCCGTGAAGCTCGGCACGGCGTTCGGCCTCGACCTCAGCGACAAGCAGCAGGCCTCCGTCAACGCCGTGGCCGCGGCGCTGGTCGGCCTGCTCACCGCGATCAGCGTCCACGACGGCATAAGTGCGGCGGTCCTCGGCCTGCTGCAGGCGGGCCTCTCCCTCGCCGTGGGCTTCGGCCTGCACTGGTCGCCAGACCAGCAGTCCACCGTCATGTCGTTCGCCGCCGTGGTCGTCGCCATGTGGACGCGGACACAGGTGACCGCGAAGGTCCCGCCGCCCCCCGCTGCCGCGACGGCAACGGTCGCCACGGCCCCGACCGCGACGGCGCCCCCTGCCCCGGCCCCGGCCTCCTCCACCCCCACAACCACCGCCACCCCGGCCACCCCGACCGCCGCGACGCCCACGACGCCCACGACACCCTGAGCCGCCGCGCCTCCCGCCCCTCTTCGCACTGGCAGGGGGGCGGGACGGCCACAGGCCAGGACGATCGCAGCCGGGCGGTTACAGGCCAGGACGGTTACGGCCCGGGGCGGTTACAGACGGCCCGCCTCCGTGACGCGCCGCAGGAAGTCCCGGGTTCGCGGCTGCCGGGGCGCGCCGAAGACCTCCTCCGGGGTGCCGCGTTCCAGCACCACGCCGCCGTCCAGGAAGCACACCTGGTCGGCGACCTCGCGGGCGAACGCCATCTCGTGCGTGGCCACCACCATCGTCATGCCCTCGGCCTTCAGTTCGCGCACCACCGCCAGCACCTCGCCGACGAGTTCGGGGTCGAGCGCGGCGGTGATCTCGTCCAGGAGCAGCAGCCGCGGCCGGGTCGCCACCGCCCGCAGCAGGGCGACGCGCTGCTGCTGGCCGCCGCTGAGCCGGTCCGGGTAGGCGCCCGCGCGGTCGGCCAGGCCCAGCCGGTCGAGCAGTTCGAGCGCCCGCGCCTCGGCCTCCGCCCGGGCCCGCCGGTGCACCCGGCGCGGCGCGAGGGTGATGTTCTCCAGCACGGTCAGGTGCGGGAAGAGGTTGTACGCCTGGAAGACCACGCCGATCCGGCGCCGAACGGCGTCCTGGTCGGCGCGCGGGTCGGTGATCTCCTCCCCGTCGAGGTGGATCGCCCCGTCGTCCACCTCCTCCAGCAGGTTGGCGCACCGCAGCAGCGTGGACTTGCCCGAGCCGGAGGCGCCGATCAGCACGGTGACGGTGTGCGCGGGCACCTCCAGGTCCACGCCGCCGAGCACCACCGTGCCGCCGTACGTCTTGCGCACCGCCTCCAGCCGCAGCACCGGTTCGGCGGCAGGCTCCCCGAACGCCACGGCGCCCGGACCGCCGCCCCCCGTCCCGGCACCCGGTTCGCCGCCGCCTGCCTCGTCACCCGGCCTGCCGTCCCTGTCCCTGGCCCCGGTCTCGGCCTCGGCCTCGTCACCCGGCCGCCCGTCCCCGCTCCGGGCCCCGGCCCTCTCCGGTCCGCTCACACCGAGCCTCCCTGCGACTGGCGCCGGTTCATCCGCGCGGCCACCCAGTCGGTGAACCGCGTCATGGGGATGGTGATGGCCACGAAAAGCAGCCCGGCCACCACGTACGGCGTGTAGTTGAACTTCTCGCTGGCGGTGATCTGCGCCGCGTAGACCGCGTCGACCGCCCCGCCGACCGAGACCAGGCCGGTGTCCTTCTGGAGCGACACCAGGTCGTTGAGGAGCGCCGGGACGACCCGGCGGACCGCCTGCGGCAGCACCACGTACCGCATCGCCTGCGCGCTCGTCAGCCCGAGCGAGCGGGCGGCGGCCCGCTGCGCCGGGTGGACGCTCTCGATGCCCGCCCGGAACACCTCGGCCACGTACGCGGTGTACGTCAGGCACAGGGCCACGCCGCCGAGGGTGACGGGGTCGTGGGTGACGCCGTTCAGCCGCAGCGCCGGCAGGCCGAAGATGCACACCAGCAGGCAGATGATCAGCGGCAGGCCGCGGAAGAAGTCCACGTAGGCGATGGCCAGGGCGCGGACCGGGAAGAACACCGGGCCGCGCAGGGTGCGCAGCAGCGCCACCAGCAGCCCGGCCACCAGCACGACCGCCCCGCACACCAGCAGCAGCCGCACGTTGAGCCACAGCCCGTCCAGGATCGACGGGAAGGACACCCGGGCGTAGTGCGGGTCCAGGAAGGTCTGCCGGGTGCGCTGCCAGCCGGGCGAGTTGACGATCAGCGCGTACAGCGCGCCCGCCACCGCCAGGGTGCTCACGGTCGCGACGGTGAACGAACGCCGGGTGCGGGCGCGGCGGTAGCGCTCGCGGGCGATCCGCCGGGCGGACGGCACGTACGGCCCTGGCGGCCCTGACGGCCCTGGCGGCGCTGACGGCACGGGTGGAGCCGACGGTGCTGACAGCGCGGCCGGGCCCCCGGGGTCCGGGGGTTCGGTCTCCTTCTCCGGCAGGGCCGGGCCGACGGTCACTTCAGCACCGGTGCGTCGACGGCGTCGGACAGCCAGCGCTTCTCCAGGGCGGCGAGGGTGCCGTCGGCGCGCAGCGAGGTGACCGCCTGGGAGACGCACGCGGTGAGCGGGCTGCCCTTGTCGAGCACCAGGCCGAACTGCTCGGGCGCGCTCCCGGTGTCGGTGAACTGCCCGACGACCTTCGCGCCGGCGACCTCGCTGGTGATGTAGAAGGCGGTGGGGAGGTCGACCACGATCCCGTCGACCTGGCCGTTCTTGAGGGCGGCGACGGCCAGTTCGTTGCGCTGGAAGACGGCCGGCTGCCGGGCCGGCTTCACCACGTCGTCGACGAGGTCCAGGCTGGTGGTGCCCACCTGGGCGCCGAGCTTGGCGTTCCTCAGGTCCGCCAGCGAGCGGGCGCCGAAGATCTTCGAGCCCTTGGGGGCCACCACGGCCTGCCGCACGTCGTAGTAGCCGGGCGAGAAGTCCACCGCCTTCTTCCGGTCGGCGCTGATGGAGACCTGGTTGATGTCGAAGTCGAAGTCCTTGGCGCCCGGCGCGAAGGCGCTGTTGAACGGCACCTTCTGCCAGGCCACTTGGCCGGCCGGGTAGCCGAGCCGCTTGGCCACGGCGTAGGCGACCGCGGACTCGTAACCCTTGCCGTTGGAGGGGTTGTCGCCGGAGAACCACGGGTCGTAGGCGGGGTTGTCGGTCCCGACGGTGAGCTTGCCGGGGGTGCGGGTCGGCAGGCTGCCGGCCGCGCAGGCGACGGCGGTGGTCGCGGTGGCGGTGCCGCCGCTACCGCTGCTCGCCGACGGGGCGCCGGAAGTGGTCTCGGCGGACGGGGCGTTGGCGCCGTCGTCGTCCTGCGGAGAGCAGCCGGCCAGGGCGAGGACGAGGAGGACGGAGGCGGCCACGGCCGCACGGGACGGGGTCATCGGCGTGATGGCAGGACGCATGGCCGGACTCTGGCAGCGGGCGGCCGGGCCTGTCCACGCCATTCCGCCACTTGCCCGCATGGCGAAACCATTGTGTCGGCGGTGTTGCGGACCCGTCCGGGTGTCGGCGCCGCCCGGCGCGCGGGTGCCGTACGGGTCCTGGGTGCCATACCGGCGCGGCGCCGTACGAGGCGCGGGAGCCGTACGGGCAAGGGAGCCGTACGGGCGCGGGAGCCGTACGGGCAGGGGAGCCGTATGTGCAGGGGAGCCGTAGGGCCCCTGGGCGGGCGGAGCCGGACCCTGCCCAGGCTCCCCCACAACCGGACCGGCGCCACCGTCCTCGACGCGGCTCTCGCGGCACTCACCGCCGACGGTGTGTGACGGCACCCTCACACCGCCCGCGGCAACCCAGTCCCGCACCCGCAGCACCGCCACACCCGCCTCACCGCCGCCCCCGACGCACAGCCACACCCGCAGCACAGCCCGCCCGTCCGGGGGCCGCACGCATAAGAGCCCGCTGCGCGGACACCCGGCAGCCATGATGCGAACCCTCACGCGCGGCGCGCTGGCCGGTGCGGCCGGCACGACCGCCCTCAACGCGGCCTCCTACGCCGACATGGCCCTGCGCGGCAGGCCCACCAGCAGTACGCCCGAGCAGACCACGGCCCTCCTGGCCGAGAAGGCGGGCGTCGACATCCCCGGCGACGGCGCCGACCGCGAGTCCCGCCTGACCGGGCTGGCCGCGCTGAACGGCATCGGCGTCGGCGTGTGTGTCGGCGTCGGGGTCGGCCTCACGTCCGCGGTGCTGCGCCACGTCGGACTGCGGCTGCCGCGCTGGGCCGGGGCCGTCGCCACGGGGGCGCTGGCCATGGCGGCGGCCGACATCCCGATCGCCCGTCTGGGCGTGAGCGACCCCCACACCTGGTCCGCCACCGACTGGCTCTCCGACGCGGTGCCCCACCTGGTGTACGGCCTGGTCACCTACGGCGCGCTGACGACCGGGCGGGACCGCGCGTGACCGGGTGGACGCGACGTACGGCGGCCCTGGTCGGCGCGAGTCCCAGCGGCACGGGTGCCGGCGGGGCGGGGCCAGGCCGCGCGGGCCTCGGCCGGGTCGGCCTCCCGGTGAACGGTCCCGTCCGGGCGGCCCTCGTCGGCGCGGCGACCGGGCTGCGCAGCCAGCTGGGCCTCGCCGTCGTCTCCGCCACCACCTCGCCGTACCAGGCGGCCGACTCCGTGGCGGTGCTGGCCCGGCCGCGGGTGCGGGCCGTGGCGGCGGCGCTGGCGGCGGCCGAGCTCGTCGCGGACAAGTGGTCCGGCGTCCCCGACCGCCGTACGGCCCTCGGCCTCGGCGCGCGGACGGTGAACGGTGCGACGGCCGCCGCGGCACTCACCGCCCGCTCCGAGCCGACCCGCTCCAGGCCCGCCCGCCACGGGCCCACCCCCACCGACGCCACCCACGCCGATGCCGCCTCGCACGAGCCGGACCGCTCCTCGGCCGCTCTCGCCAGAGCGGCGCTGGTCGGCGCGGCGACCGCGGTGGGTGCCGCGTACCTGGGCGCCTCCTGGCGGGCCGCGGCGGCCCGCAACGGCCGTCCCGACTGGCCGGCGGCCCTGGCCGAGGACGCTGCGGCCCTCACGCTGGCCTGGACGGCGTGCGCACGCCCCCGGGCACAGACCGCCGACGGTTACGCCAGTGCCGCCTCGGCGTCCGGGTCCAGGTCGCTGTCGCCGCCCGCGGCCGACAGCTCCGGGAGGAGGTAGCCGGCGGTGGTGATCCGCTGGGCGGACTGGGCGTAGAACGTCTCCGGGTCCTCGGGCAGGCTGGTGGCCAGGGCGCTGACGTACCGGTTGTACATGCAGAAGGACGCCGCGATCAGGACGGTGTCGTGGATGTCCTCGTCCGTGGCGCCCGCCTCGCGCGCCGCGGCCACGGTCTCGTCCGGCAGCGCGCGGGCCGCCTCCTGCACCTTCGCGGCGACGCGCAGCAGCGCCCGCATCCGGTCGTCGATCGCGGCGGTGTCCGGGTCGTCGAGCACCGAGGCCACCAGCTCGTTGCCGCCGTCGAGTTGGGCTGCGGCGAAGGCGCCGTGCGAACCGGCGCAGAACGGGGTGCTGTTGCGCTGCGAGACGTAGGCGGCGATCAGTTCGCGCTGCCCCGGCTCCAGGGTGGAGCTGCCGGTGCGCAGCAGGACGTTGGCCAGATGCCCCAACGGGGCTGCCGTGTCGGGTCGGTGGGCCATCAGCCCGGCGATGCCCGGCAGGTTGTTGTCGAGGGCGATGTGCGTCATGGCGATCTCCTCGTGGCGTGACCGGTCGGTTCAGCTGGGTCGGAGAAAGTGCGGGATGCGGCGCGAACCCCAACGATATTGGCGCGCACGGCAGTTGTCAGCCGAACGAGTGGCAGACCAAGGGCGGAACGGACGCCGGACGGACGCGACGGGACGGGGACGGGACAGGACGGGAACGGGACGGGGACGGGGACGGGACGGGGACGGGGACGGGGACGGGGACGGGCCGCATCCCAGGAAGGGGAAGGGTCTCGGACCGGCGAAGCGCCCCGCCCCGGAGGTGGGCTTCCGAAAGCGGGGCGCCTTGGCCGATCGAGGCGTCGGGCGTCGGGCGTCGGGCGTCAGCAGGAGAGGTTGCTGCCCGCCGACACGCCCAGGATGGACACGAAGCTCTCGTAGTCGTTGACGCGGTCCTGCACCTCGGCGGGGTTGCCGCCGTTGCACTCGACGCTGCCGTTGATGCTGCGGATGGTCTCGCCGAACCCGGCGCTGTTGACCATGGCGTTGTGGGGGGTCATCGTGCCGGGGCCGGACTGGGTGTCCCAGTACCACAGGGCGGTCTTCCAGGCGACGGCCGGATCGGTCTGGACGAGGTTGGGGTTGTCCAGCAGGTCGATCCCCAACGCGTCTCCGGCCGCCTTGTAGTTGAAGTTCCAGCTGATCTGCAGCGGCCCGCGGCCGTAGTACGCCGACTGTCCGGCGGGGCAGCCGTAGGACTGGTTCGTGTCGCAGTAGTGCGAGTAGTTGGCGGTGTTCTGCTCCACGATGTAGACGAGGCCGCCGGTCTCGTGGCTGACGTTGGCGAGGAAGGCGGCGGCCTCCTGCTTCTTCACCGTGTCGCTGCCGGTGGTGGCGAAGCCCGGGTACGCGCCGAGCGCCGCGGTGAGGCCGCTGTAGGTGTAGAAGGAGTTCCGGCTCGGGAACATCTGGTCGAACTGCGCCTCGCTGACCACGAATCCGCCGGCCGGCGGCGTGGTACCGCCGGAGCCGGAGCCGGAGCAGGTGTACGGGCTCCAGTACCAGGTGCTGATGGTCGGGTCGTAGCCCGGGTTGTCGTGGGTGGCGACGTAGTCGAGGCCGTTGGTGTACTGCACGATGTCGCCGGCGACGTACGACCGGCCCGCGACCCAGGCCGGGTAGCTGCAACCGCTGCCGCCGGTCGACCCGCCCGTCGTTCCGCCACTGCCGCCCGAGCACCCGCCCTGGTCGGCCCAGACGTCGGCGACGCCGGGCGTCTCACCCTGCGTCCACCACTTCGCGGACCAGTTGTGGCTGTTGTACGAGGCGGTCATGCCGCCGGTGTAGACCGAGGACGCGTTCCAGGCGGCGGCGCAGTCCGCGGCCGAGGCGGGCGAGGACAGGGGGACCATGATCGCCAGGCCCACGACGGCCGCGAGTGAGGCCAGGAACGCGATGAGACGTTGTCTCGACACGTGACCACTCCTTATGGGGGTTCGAGTGGGGTCGAGCACACTCCAGCGCATTGGTATGAACCTGTCAAGAAAGAGGGCGCCCGCTCCCCCCGGACGGGTGTCGTGCTCGCGACCGGCCGGGCGAACAGCCGTCTCTTTCCAGCCACTTCGGCATCGCGGTGCAACCTCACCGGCCTGTCCGGGAGTGTGAGGAGGACGGAGAGGGCCCCTCCGTCAGAGACCGACTGACGCCGCGGAGCGCCGGACCCGGACCGGCGGCCCGCCGGTCCGACCGCCGAGCGCGCCACGCGCCACGCGTTACGCGCCCGCGTTACGCGTCACCACCGACCGAACCCGAGGAGCACGATGCGTCCGAGCAAGATCCTCACCACGGCCGCCCTGGCCGCGACGGCGGCGACGGCGGCGACGGCCGCGACCCTGGCCACCGCCGGCACCGCCGGCGCGGCCGACACCGCCACCCAGAGCCTGCCGGTGCAGGTCGTCCGAGCCGGCCAGGTGGTGGACACCGGACACGGCGTCGACCTCCAGCTCAACCAGACCGACCGCTGCCTCGGCACCCCGGAGGCGTGGAGCTGCAAGAGCGTCGTCGACGGCAACCAGGCCCCCGACTCCGTGAGCCTCCAGACCCAGGGCGACGCCTCCGGCACCCTCTACTCCCCGCTCTACATCGGCTCGGGCAAGGTCGCCCGGATGACCGTGACGGCCGACGGCGTCACCTACGACGTCCAGGTGGTCACCCTCGCCGGACACCCCGGCTACTCCACCGGCTGGGCCTGGGGCGCGCCGCAGGCCGACCTGAACGACATCCCCCAGGTCACCGTCTTCGACAAGGCGGGCGGAGTCCTCGCCCAGTTCTGACGCCACGCAGTCGGCGCAGTCGGCACCGTCGACCCGCCGACACCGCCGGCCCGGAGCCCCCGACGGCCCGGGCCGGCACTGGGCGGTGCGCCGCGTCGGGTCAGCGGCTCATCCAGGCGCCGAAGCCGTCCAGAAGGCCGGCGTAGAAGGTCTCGTCCGGTACGGCCCCGGGGTTCCTGCCCGCCTCGTAGAAGGCGACGTTGGTGAGCCTCGGGGAGGTCGAGGCGTTCAGGTTCTTGAAGAACGCGAGCCTGCCGTACCCGAAGCCCACGAACAGCCAGAACACGTCGAGGCTGGCGGTGGTCTGGAGCAGGGAACGGAACTCGCTCTTGTCCCAGGGCTCGCCCCCGACCTGGGTGACGACGAACGCGGGATCGACGGCGCCGGACTCCTGGTAGTGGTTGAGCACCGACTTCATGGCCGCGCTGACGTTGCCCCACCCCCAGGGCACCCCCGCGTGCAACTCCCCGATCCTGCCGCGGTAGTTGTCGAGCCGGACCTCGTCCATGACCGGGTCGTTGCCGCTGGAGAAGACGACGGGGACGATGCCGTCGTCGTCGAGGTTCACCGACAGGGCCAGGACGCGCTCGATGAACGCCTGCACCGTGAACGACTCGTACAGCTCCCGCATGGACCAGTCGTGGTCGAGAACGACGTACACCGCCGCCCGCCTGCCCGCGGCCTCCGTACGCGCGAGTGCGTGGCCGGCCTGGCGGGTGGCTTCGAGCAGCCCCGGCGCCTGCGCCTCGACCTTCGCCACACTGGGCCGTTCGGCGCTCACAGCGGCCGGCGACGTCCTGGGCGCGGGCGGACGCGCCGGCGGCCCGGACAGCGCGGGCTCGACGTCGACGCCGTAGTCGGTGGCGAGACCGGCCAGCCCCGAGGCGTAGCCCTGGCCGACGGCGCGGACCTTCCACCCTCCGTCCCGCCGGTATATCTCGGCCAGGACGACCACGGTCTCCCCCGCCTCGAAGTCCGGCGGGGTGAACGCCAACCCGGCTCCGTCCCCCTGGCCGGCGGTGAGCACCGGCGCCGTGGTGAACACCGCGCCCGGACGCGTCGCGTCGACGCTGGCGACGATCACCACGGTTCGGACCTCCGCGGGGATGCGCGGCAGGTCGGCGGTGACGGTGTCGCCCGCGAGGCTGACGCCGCTCTGCGTGGCGTGGTTGTAGAAGACGAGGTCGTCGTCGCTCCGGACCTTGCCGTTCGCGCCGAGCAGCAGCGCCGAGACGTCCACGGGCGTCTCCCCCGCCGCCACGCGTAACACCACCGCCCGCGCTTCCAGAACCGCGTTCTCGCCCTTGCCGAGAGTCAGTGCTTCCATACGCGTCGGACATCCCCTCACACACCCGCGCACAGCCCGCGGGCACAAAAAGTAGCGATGTGATCACAGAGTTCAGCGGGAGTGCTGGAAGCGGTATTCCCGGTCCGCCACCCTCCTGAACCCGCACGGGCAGCCCGCCTCCTACCTCCCGCCCCAGCCCGCGCCCCGCGTACCGCCTGCCGCGTCTCGCCCTCACCTTCCACGAGTTGGCCCCGCCTCGCCGGGCGACGAGGAAGGGCACATCGTCACGCCTGGCAGCGCTTTCGCGGCCGGCCAGATCACCTGGTCGCCGTCGAAGAAGCCGATGCTCCAGGTGCTGCCTTCGCTGACGGCACCGTCGGTGCCGGCTAAGAGGGCGTCGTCGTATCCGTTGAGCTGGGCGGTCCTGCGGTGGTGGAGGGTGCCGAAGAGGCCGGCGCTCTTCACCTCAACGGGGGCGCGAGCTCGCGGGACGCGGTGCATCGGACGGACTGCCGTACGGCGTCGATGGCTGGCGACGACGAGCCGCCAGTCCGGGCGGATCACGCCCCTGAGCCGGGCCCGGATGAACCGCAGCAGGAAGCCGGCACTGCGTAGCTGGACGGCCACTCGAATTCTGAAGCTGGAACGGCCTTGTTTCAGGGGCAGGCCGTCAGCGGCGTGCCCAAGGCCGCAGGGCGCCTGCGGCGAGAGCCAGGAGCGCAGCGGCGACCCACAGGGGAATCCGGAGAGTGGAACCTCCCGCGATGAGTCCGCCAGTGAGGGCGCCGAGCCCGGCGGCCCCGACGCCGAAGAGGCGGAAGGCGGAGGTGACCCGGCCGAGGAGGTGGTCCGGGGTGAGGGCTGGGCGGGCGGAGCTCGCGGCGACGCTGATGAGGGTGGAGGCGGCACCGATCAGGGCGAGGAAGGCCCCGGTGGCGTATGCGTTGGGAAAGGCCGCGATGCCTGTCCAGGCCAGGCTCTGGAGACCGCAGGCGATGGCCATCATCTGGCGGTAGGTGAGGCGGCGTGTCAGAGGTGCCGCGCGCCAGCCCGTGAGGATGCCGCCGACGGCTGCGACTGCCAGCAGGATCCCGTACCCGGCGTCGGCGACGTGCAGGGTGCTCGTCGCGTAAAGGACGAAGGTGGCCATGGAGACGTTGTAGGCGAAGTTGTACGTCGCCATCCCGGCTGCCAGCATCCGCAGTTCCGGTGTCGCGCGCAGGTGTGTGAGGCCGGCGCGGATGGCTGCGATGAGGGGTTGGTTGCTGCCGGGGGCAGGCATGGCGGGGAGTCGGCTGATGCACGCTGCGGACAGGACGAAGGAGGCGGCATCCCCTGCGAAGGGCAGCATCCGGCTGA
Source organism: Actinacidiphila yeochonensis CN732 (assembly GCF_000745345.1). Classification (NCBI taxonomy): domain Bacteria; kingdom Bacillati; phylum Actinomycetota; class Actinomycetes; order Kitasatosporales; family Streptomycetaceae; genus Actinacidiphila; species Actinacidiphila yeochonensis. Next base: position 637,557 of record NZ_JQNR01000005.1, read on the forward strand.
CGGCGAAGGTCGCCGAGCCGATGGGCGGTCCGGCCAGGGAGCGTCCGACGGTGTCGATGGCCCAGTAACGGCCGTTGGCCTTGGTCAGGGTCTCCTTGTCGCGGCCGACGAGGACGGGGATGACGGACTGGGAGGAGGCGTCGAAGAAGCACTGGGCGATCCCGACGATCAGGATCGCCCCCACCAGCGGGGCGAGAGCGGCATGCCCGGTTGCCGTGAGCGCGGCCAGTGCGATCAGGACGCCTGCGCGCAGCAGATCTGCTGTGATCATGACGAGGCGCCGTGGCCACCGGTCGACCAACGCCCCGGCGGGCAGCCCGACGAGGAGCCATGGAACGTAGAAGGCGGCGGTGACGGTGGAGACGGCCAGCGGGTCGCGTGTGAGGGAGGCCGCCAGCAGTGGGGCTGCGGCCAGGAAAGCACCGTCACCGGTCACGGATATGCCGGTGGCGGCCAGCAGCGGAACGACCCTTCCGGTGGCCAGCCGTTCCGCTGACCGCGGCGTCTGCTCGTCTTGTTCCGTGCTCAGTTGGGGATCCGATCTGGCGTGAAGTCACTGAATCGTTCCGGGTTTGGTAAAGAGTTGATTCCGTGAAGGGATTGAGTCATGGCACGCCCCTCCTTCCGTGAATACCGACGAACTGGAGCACGCGCTGTATGTGGCGGAGCAACGGGTCATGGCTGCTCCCGGCCAACCCGGACACGTCCGCCCGCGCCCTGACCGAAGCCACCGGGGCCGACGTGGCGGTGGTGATCGCCGACAGCGACGGTCGCGCGGACCGCCGCGGCGCCACCGTCATCTCCATCGCCGCCGCCGGCATCACGCCCCTGCAGTCCGACGCCCTGATCCTGGCAGTGATGGAACTGCAAGCCGCCGCGCGAGAGGGAAACGGCCAACGAGCCGTCACGAGAGCAACGTCGCCACGCCAAGCAAGCGGAGGCCGACCCGCTCTTCGGGCGAGCACGGAGCGAGCAACAGCCATGCAAATGACCAGAAACGTCGGGGAACCCTGGTCGAATGGACTCTGACCAGGGCTTCCAGGAGTAGGCCGTGTGGGACTCGAACCCACAACCAATGGATTAAAAGTCCACTGCTCTGCCCGTTCCTGGACGACCACGCGATCCCCCCTCACCGACTGAGACCAGTGCCTCGCCGACCCACCGCAACGGTCCGCGATCGACCGGACGCCCTCCTCACTCACTCGTGCGCAGTGATGCGCTCCCGCAACTCGTGCGCGGCCGGGCTCCCGGGGATGGCTGCCAAGCGTGCGGCGATGTCGGCGAGGCCGTTGTTGATCCGTACTGACTGCACGCCCTCGGCGCAGCGGAGGAACTCCGCCCATGTGGCCAGCGCCGTCTCGGTGTCGCCCCGTTTGAGCTGGACTTGGCCAAGGTCGGCGAGCACGATCGCCCGAGTCCGCTTGCGGTCCAAGCCGTGGATGTCGAGGGCGAGGTGAAGGTGTTCCTCCGCCGCCGCGTGGTCGCCGAGCCTGGCGTGGATCATGCCGGCATCGTGCGTCCACCGGCCGTGGCTGTAGTGGCTCGCCCACGACTGCCCAGGCGCTGCCGGGGCTCGCTCGATCGCGACCTGCGCGGAGTTGAGCATCCGCACCGCGGTGGCGTGGTCGCCGTCGACCGCTGCCGCGCGTGCGAGGGTGGTGCGGTAGTAGGCCAGCGCCTTGGGGTTGTCGAGCTTCCTGCCACGCTGCTCACACGCCTCGGCCACCCGCACAGCGGTGGGGATGTGGCCGAGGTCCACGGCCTGCTCCGCCAGGCCGCGTAGGGCCGTCGCGGCCAGCTCGTGGTCACCTGCTTCGGCGGCGAGAGCGTAGCTGTACTGGTGGTACCGCTGGCTCAGGCCCTGGTGTCCCTCGTCGCGCGCCATCCAGCCGATCAGATGCACCAGTTCGGCGGTGGCCGCGAACAACTCCCTGGCTGTCCGCTCGCTGTAGGTGCCGTCCAACCACCTGTTGACCTCCATGGTCAAGTAGCGCACGGCCAGGTGCCGGGCGTGACCGCCGCCCAGCTCTGATGCCGCGTTGCCGAGAGTTGCGGTCATCGTGCGCACGGCCGTCACTTCGCCCATTCCCACGGCCACGGGTCCGGACCTGTTCGCACGACGAATCACGGCCTCAGCGTCGGGGAGATCGAGGGCGGCCAGGCCGACAGCGGCGGACGCCCCCAGAAACGCTCGTCGGTCCACGTCGTCGCCTCCCAAGAGCATGACTGAGGCCACGGTATCGGCGGCCAAGGGCCGCTCGTCCGCAGAAAGATCGATCCCCAGGACCTGTTCGATGAAGGAGAGCCAGACCTGGGGGATCCGGCGGCCTGTTTCCCACCGGTACACCGCCTGCCGGTCGCAGAACCCCGTCTTCCCCCACCGCGCGATCGAGAGAGCATCCGCAAGGGCTGCCTGGCTCGTGCTGGGACGCCGTGCCAGCCCGCCCGCCTGACCATTTGCCTGGCAGCCTGTCAGGCAGTGGAGTCGCGCAAATACACGGGAGCAGATTCCTCCCTCGTCGCACGAGACGCTTGGAAGCGGTTGAGCAGGCGGTCACGCAGCATGCCAGCAGCTTCGTCTGGCGTCACCAGGCGGACGGCGGATAGCTCGCTGTCGTGGGGCCGCAGTCCCCTTACCTGACCCGCGGACAACGTCCCGCCGTCGAAGATGAAGGCGAGCTGGTCACCCCAAGGGCCGTGCGGGGGAACCCAGTCGATGACGAGGAGGCCGTGCAAGGTGACATCGAGGCCGATTTCTTCCTTCAATTCGCGGCGGGCCGCGTCGTCGGGGGCCTCGTTGGCTTCGGCCATGCCACTTGGGAGATCCCAACCGGGCTTGTATGTGGGCTTCACCAGGAGAACGCGGCCCTGCTCGTCGCGGAGGAGGACATCGGCGGAGACGCGTTTGCGGGCCTGGGTGGCGTTGTCCTCGGCGAGGTAGGCGTTCCAGGCTTCGGGGTCGGCGGGAGTGGGCCTCATGGGGTGGTGCCTTCGCTGAGCGGAGGACGAGGGCGGCGAGCAACAGCATCCTCGCCATGAGCTCGTCTCGGTAAATTCGACGTATGAGTGACTTCGTGCAGGTGTCGAGTGCTACTGAGACCCGAGAGCAGGCCGTGCGACTGGCTGAGTCCGTCGTGCGGGGGCGGCTCGCGGCTGGGGCGCAGGTGGTGGGGCCGGTGCTGTCGGTGTTCTGGCATCGCGGCGAGTTCGGGACTGGTGAGGAGTGGCAGTTGCTGCTCAAGACCACCGTGGAGCGGTACCCGGCGTTGGAGGCGCATCTGCTGGAGCGCCATCCGTGGGAGAAGCCCGAGGTGGTCGCGGTGCCGATCGTGGCCGGCTCTGAGGCGTACCTGCGGTGGGTTGCCGACAGCACGGAGCCGTCCGCGTAGGCGTCAGACCGCCACGGCCCTCTCCAGTACCGTGTCGACCGCAGGGAGACCTCGGTGCGCGTCGAGGCGTGTGAGGAGTGGGGTCAGGCGGGCGCGGGGGCGGACGGAGGCGACGCCTTCGGCGAGGTCGAGGGCGCGGTCGGCTGCGGTGGCGGCTTGTTCGACTTCGCCTGCGGTGAGGTAGGAGTCGCCGAGCCAGGAGAGGTAGAGGGCTTTGTCGCGGGCATTCGTGTCGTCATAGGCGGCCAGGGCGGTTTCCAGGACGGGGACCGCTCGCAGTGGGCGGCGTAGTTCGGTCCAGCAGCGGCCGGTCATGATCTGGAGTTCGGTTGTGTCGACCCACGAGACCCAGTCAGGCTGGGGCGCGTCGCCAACTGTGGCGAGGGCCGTTGCAGCGGCGGCAAGGGCTCGTTCGCATTCGGTGGCCAGGCCCGCGACGGCGCAGGCCCAGGCGAGTCGTTCGTGCAGCAGGGCGCGTACTCCGGCGGGTGCGTCGGGGCCGATCGTCGCGCAGGATCGGGCGGCGATGTCGACTCCGGCCTTCTGGTCGCCGCTGACGGCCTGGTAGGCGAGGAAGGCCAGCGCGTTGCCTGCGAGGGCGGTGTCGCCGGCTTCGGTGGCGGCACCGTGGCTCTCCTCGTAGAGCCCGCGTGCGTCGGCCGCCCGGCCGCCGTCGAACGCGGCCCATCCCGCCTGCTGTGCCTGCTCCGCCAGCACGGACAGCAGGTCGTGCCGGGTCCGCTCGGAGTACGTCGAGTCCCGCAGCAGCGCCTTGGTGGCTTGGTACTCGCCGAGGTAGACCCGGTACGTGTCGCCACCACCGAGTACCTGGTCCAGGCGGCGCAGCCTTGCGGTACGCCGACGAAGCCGTTCGGGCAGTTCCGGGCCGACGCGGCGGCCGGCTGCGGGCCGGGTCAGCTCGGGCAGAGTTGCCGCTAGACCGGCGCCTGTTCCTGCCCGGAGAAATCGCCTGCGCTCCACGGAGCTCTCGTCCTCCTCGCTCGTACGGTCAGGGGCAGGACGGGGCTCGCGTTTCTCCCATGGGCGGGAAGCGAGTCCGAGCATGTGGCCGGGGATACGTAGCGCATCGGCGACGCAGGTGACCTTCTCGAAGCTGGTCACGCTTCCCCTGCCACGGGCGAGCGCGCCGACCCGTTCGGGCTTGATGCCGCACTCGGCGGCGATCTTCGAGTAGCTGATGCCGGCCAGCTCGCGCGCCAGGCGGAACACCGTCCCGAAGTCGTGGGCGATGATCGCGGTCTGCATGTCCGCGCGTTCAACGATGGCGCGCGGCAACGCGGTCGCTGGTCGGTATCCGTTCATCGCGCCTTCCCTGCCTGCCCGTTCAACCGAGTGTGCGTGGCTCAGGCCGGAAAAAGCGTACCCACTATGGGTATACCCGCGCCGGGGAAGTCACCCCGCTTTCACCCCCGCACAGTTGGTGCTCACCTTACGTAGCGAAAGGAGCACCGATGCTGCGCACTCCCAGCAGCGCACCCCGCATCGTTCGGCCTGGACATGGCCCCGCGCAGACCGAGGGCTCCCGGTGACCCTCCAGGGCCTGGCGGCCCGTATCCACGGATTCCGCGTCGACAGCGAGGAGAGCTGTGTGCCAGAAGCGCGGCACAAGATCAGCGCCTTGGTCCACGGCTGGAACGTCCCCCTCTCTGAGGAGCAGGTCTCCGAGCTGGAATTGCTGTCCACAGAGGTGATCACCAACGCGGTACGGCACACCGGCGCGGCATGCGCGGTCGCGGTGCGGTGGACCGGTGCGCGGGTGCGTGTGGAGGTCACGGACGCCAGTCGCGTACATCCGAAAGCGCGGCACGGTTCGCTGGACACCGAGGGCGGACGGGGCCTGCTGCTCGTGGACGCGCTCGCCGCCGACTGGGGCAGCGCCGACGCCCCCGCCGGGAAAGTCGTCTGGTTCGAGGTCGGGCCCCGCGAGCAGCCGCCGCCCTGGAGCACGCCGGGGACGTGGACGATCACCACCACCGACCACACCATCAGCGAGGGCTACCTGCCCGACTGGGCCGAAGACGACCCGACCGAGGTCAACGTACCGCTGGCGGAACTGCCGCAACGACTCGCCCTCGTCAACCACCGCACCTTCTTCGAGGGACCGACCATGCCGGTGACCGCGCCCGACCTTTGGGACGGTCCTAAGGATGAGCCGGTCTTCGAGGGCAGCATCGACTGCAACCCCCACGACCCCGACCCCCGTAAGCGAGACCCCCTCGTCAACCTCCAACTCGCCGAAGGCCGCTGGGTCCTCGGACTCGACCCCCAGCAGCTCGCGGAGGTCGCCATCAAGCTGCGCGAGCACGCCGACCTGCTGGACAAGAAGATCCGACCCGCCCTCGTCGCCGCCCGCGACGACTGGGCCGCCCGCCACCAGGAGTGAGCGGGCGGGCGAGGGCGGTCCCGGGATACGGCCCCCGGTCGTGCGACGTCGCCCCCTGGCGAGGTCGCGAGCGTAGGACGGCCCGCAGGACCGTCCTACGCGACAGCTTGCTCCGCCGGGGGTAAGGACTCCTTACCCCACAACTTGCTCCGCCCGGGGTAAGCACGGCTTACCCCACAACTTGCTCGCCGCTCCCCTACTCCCGCCACCTCCGGTCCGGCCCGGCGTCCCGCATCGGCCGGGACAGTGCGCGACCTGTCCCACCCGTTGCGCCTCTGCTCACCGCAGGTACGAGTCACCTCGGTGTTGCGGGTCGACGCGTCACGGGCGCATCACCCGTCCCGCGCCGACCTGCGACGGGACGGGTGATGCGGGTCAAGGAGGGTCACCCGCCGCTGGCCGCGGGCTGCTCGGGCTGGGGGCAGTAGCGGGTCCAGGCGTCGGCGAACTGGTTCCGGGCGAACCCCCGGCGCTGGCTGCCGTCACGGAAGCGGCGGTTGGACGAGCTGATCCCGAAGTCCTTGAGCAGCAGTTGCAGAGCGCGCGCGGTCAGCCCGCTCGTCCCGTACTCGCCCCACGGGGCTCCTGGCTCCACCCCGAAACCGTCTCCCAGACCTTCCGCCGCATCTACGCGACCACCGACCTCCCGCCCATCACCTTCCGCGACCTCCGCCACGTCGCCGCGGCTCTCACCCACGCGGGCGGCGGCGACATTCACACGGTGAAGGAGGTGCTTCGCCACTCCACGATCACCCTGACCTCGGACACGTACACGAGCCTGTTGCCGGAGCTGGACCGGGAGGTCGCGGAGAAGGCCGCGGCCCTCGTTCCCCGTTGCGCCAGCCGCCCCGATCCCCTTAAGCATCCGCATTGAGCCATGAGCCACGAAGCCGTCGCGGCTACACCGTCACCGGGTTCCCCACCAGCCTGCGGACGTTCTCCAGCATGGCGTAGAGGAGGAACGGTGGGTCCGCCGCAGCAGTACGCGTCGCCTCCAGGTAGGTCGCCGCGTTCTTGCCGTCGGCCCCTTCACCTGAACTGACCAGTGCCCTCCTCTGCGCCTCCCAAGCCGGCCAGTATTGTCCAAGGTAGCTCTCCAGATTGTCCTCAAAAACGGTGTATCTAGCGGTGCTCTCATCCGGAGGCTGGCCCGCAGGTGTCTCGCCGAGATAGCGCAGCAGATCGGCGTTTTTCTGCCGGGTTCGCCTCGCGTCGCGCTCGTACTCCAACTCCTTCTCCTGCCGCTGTTCTGGGATCAAGTGGGCTGCGGACTGACTCCTACGCTCCTGCTTTCCCACATCGCCGTCAAACACCACGTAGCAAGGCACTCCCAGAGCAGTGAAGAGCACGTCGGAGATCATCAGGTTGTCCTTACCGGTCACCTCGATGATGCTGATGCCCTCAGCGCCGAGGTTGATTCCAGCACGCTCTGCGCAACCCATGATCACCGCCTCGTCGCCCTTACCTTCCACCAGGACCACTGCGTGAGCGAAGAAGCCTTCCGCGAAGGAGCTGGCCAGTCGGCCCACCGTCCTGCTCTTGACAGTGCTCGCATCAATCAGACCGTCCAATGCCTGGCACAGGTCGTCTTGGGACGCCTGACGAACCTCAGTGACAGGATGCGCTTCCCCTGCGGCACGGCAGAGACGACGAATCTGGTGATAGCCGGCCGGGTCGAGGAAGACAGGGCTGTGAGTGGCGTACATGACCTGGGTACGACCTGCGGGAGAGGTACTCACCAGTTCGCGCAGCACCGATGCGAAAGTACGGGCCTGCGGTGGGTGCTGAAACAACTCCGGCTCTTCAATCGCCAAACACAACGTGCGCGCGCCGCCATCTGGGCGACGACGATCGGCCAGATATTTCAGCGCAGCGATAATCAATGCTCGCTGGAACCCATGACCCTGACGATTGACTGAGGTCTCCGCAGCGCCATCGCGAATGCTCACCTGGAATGCGGTCCGGGCAAACTTCGGCAGATGGACCGTCGGAGTCACGACAACTTGGCGTCCAGTGGTGAACCTTGCGACCTCCGATGAAAGCGCAGCCGAGATGTCGTCCAGCGCCGGACCGTATACCTTCGCGTGTACCTCTTGCCGGGCCAGATGGGCACTCTCCTCGATCTCGCCGAGTTGCTCATTCGCCTCCGCCCGATCCACAGCATGATCCAAGATGCGGCCGAGAACTGTCGCCTTCTGGTCGTCAGCCTCCTCGTAGGCGCGCAAATCTGCTGAGACGAAAACGAAGTCGATCAACTGTGCTAGCTTGCCCTGTCCGGCGAATCCGAAGAAATGAGTGTCCTCAATTTTAGATTCGCTGAGCTGGTCGCGATGAGACAATTCCCAGGCCAACATCGCCTCTAGGGCCTTGTCCTTGCTGCCGACCTTGGGTAGCTCCAAGGCCGGAACGCCCTCCCTTATTGCATCGTATGCGCTGCGCAGGTCGGTCGCCTTGTCATTCCGACGTACCTCCTCGAACGGCCCGTAGGTGAGCGCTCGCCCAGTGATCTTGTCCTCACCGTTCTGCCACGTACGCCAGATGCTCACGGACTTGGCACCGTCGGGCGCGTAACGACCAAGAGTCTCTCGGTCGTGATCGCTGAGTGCGTCGAATTCCACCTCGACAGAAATCCGCCCGCCCACCGCAGCCGAGTGAACGTCGTCATCACTTAGCGACAACGACCTTTCACCGTTGAAGAACCACTCAAGTGCGCGCAACACGGTGGATTTGCCAACGCCAGTCGGCCCGATGAACGAGGTGATTTCATCGAAGGAGACGTCAACCATCTGCAGGCAGCAGAAGTTCTCGATGCGCACGCGCTTGATCTTCACGTTCATCCTGGACATACGGGTCGGACGGGACAAGTGTCCCCGGGTACCGGGACGGTAGCAGACAGCTCGTCATCCCCATGGGCGATTTTCCGGATTAACACCCGTACGTGAAGTCCATGGCCCAGCGCTCAACTGCAGGCGGATCCATAGGAAGTGGCTCCCAACCTTCGGGTCCCCAACTCGTAGATGCCGACATCCCCCGATCCGACCTCGTCGTTGGGAGAGCCTTGGTCGCCGCACGCTGGCTCCTGAGCACAGGTTCGCAGTCACTACTCGCCTCGCCGCTCACGCATCGCTCATGCACGGCCTCCGGCATGGCTGTGCCCCGGCCGTCCGAAGACGACCGGGGCACGATACCCGCAGGTCAGCGGCCTCCGGGGAGGCCCGACCTCGTAGGCCGTGTGGGACTCGAACCCACAACCAATGGATTAAAAGTCCACTGCTCTGCCAATTGAGCTAACGGCCCGCACCGACAGCATAACGGTGGACGGTACCGGGCTCAGCAGGGTTACCCCCGTCTCGGGGAGGACCGCGCTTCGGGGCAGGTCAGCGGCTCGCCCGGCTGCGGGTGGGGGCGGGAGGGCGCGAGGGTGGTCCTGGTCGGTCGGGGGTAGGCGGGGCGGGAGGAGGGCGCGCTGTGGCGGCTTCTCGGGCCGGAGGGGAACTGGTGCCGGGCTCGGGGAGGTTGGGGCCCGGGAGACGGCGTCGGGTGGCCCTGCGGGCCGCCAGAACGCAAAGACGGCCCGTTGCCTGCCGGTGGGGCAGGCAACGGGCCGTCTCAGAATGCGCGGCGGTGTGTGCCGCCGGGTCGGTGGACCCGGTCAGGCGTCCCGTCAGCCGTTGCGCTTCCAGCGGGGCTTGCGGTCGCCGTAGGAGGTCGAGCCGCCGCCGTCGCGGTTGAAGGACGGGCGCCGGTCGTCGCGGTCGCCGCCGAAGGACGGACGGCGGTCGCGGTCGCCGTACGACGGGCGCGAGTCACGACGGTCGCGGCTGCCCGGGCGGTCGTCGCGGCGGTCCGTCGACGGACGGCGGTCGCGGTCGCCGTAGGACGGGCGCGCGTCACGACGGTCACGGTCGCCGTACGACGGACGGGAGTCCCGGTCGCCGTGCGACGGACGGGAGTCCCGGTCGCCGTAGGACGGACGCGCGTCACGCGAGCCGTAGGACGGGCGGGAGTCACGCGCACCGTAGGACGGACGGGAGTCGCGGTCGCCGTAGGACGGACGCGCGTCACGACGGTCACGGTCGCCGTACGACGGACGGCGGTCGCGGTCGCCGTAGGACGGGCGCGCGTCACGACGGTCACGGTCGCCGTACGACGGACGGGAGTCCCGGTCGCCGTAGGACGGGCGGGAGTCGCGGTCACCGTACGACGGGCGCGCGTCACGACGGTCACGGCTGCCCGAGCGGTCGTCGCGACGGTCGTCGCGACGGTCGTCACGGCGGTCGTCGCGGCGGTCACGGTCGCGGTCGCCGTAGGAGTTGCGGTCGTCACGACGGCGCTCGTAGGAGCCCCGCTCGTCGCGGCGCGGGTGGCTGGGGCGCTCCTCGCGCGGCTCGGGCACCGAGGCGGCCTTGGCGGCTTCGGCGGCTTCGGCGGCAGCGGCCTCAGCGGCCAGCTCGGCGGCCTTCGCGGCCACCGCGGCCTCCGGGTCCTCGCCGCGCTCGCGGGCGGAACGGGCGGTGAGGCGGTCGGCCTCCTCGCGCAGCTCGGTGGCGCGGCGCTGGACCCGCTCCAGTTCGCGGGTGAGCTCGGCGACCTCGCGCTCGGCCTGCGCCGCGGCGTTCTGCACGGCGTCGGCCTGCACGTCGGTGAGGGAGCGGGCGCCGGTGATCCGGGCCACGTCCTCGTCGAACGCGCCGCTGCCGCCGATGACGTGGCGGGAGGCGTCCACGCCGGCGTCCTCCATCAGCCGGAAGATCTGCCGGCGCTGGTGCGGGAGCGCCAGCGAGACCACGGTGCCGGACTGGCCGGCGCGGGCGGTACGGCCCGAGCGGTGCAGGTAGTCCTTGTGGTCGGCGGCCGGGTCGACGTTGAGGACCAGGTCGATGCCGTCGACGTGGATGCCGCGGGCGGCGACGTCGGTGGCGACGAGGACGTTGACGTGCCCGCCCTTGAAGTCCTCAAGGGTGCGGGTGCGGGCGCCCTGGGTCATGCCGCCGTGCAGCGCGTCGGCCCGCACGCCGGCGTCCACCAGCTGCTCGGCGACGCGGTCGGCGCCCATCTGGGTGCGGACGAAGATGATGGTGCGGCCCTTGCGGGCGGCGATGGCCGCGGTGACCGGGGTCTTGTCCTTCGGCTTCACCACGAGCACGTGGTGGCTCATCGTGGTGACGGCGCCCTGGGCGGCGTCCACCTCGTGCGTGACGGGGTCGACGAGGTACCGCTTGACGAGGGTGTCGATCTCGTTCTCCAGGGTCGCGGAGAACAGCAGCCGCTGGCCGCCCGGCGGCACCTGGTCGAGGATCTCGGTGACCTCGGGCAGGAAGCCCATGTCGGCCATCTGGTCGGCCTCGTCGAGCACCGCGATCTGGACCTGGTCCAGGGAGGCGGCGCCGCGGTTGATCAGGTCGCGCAGCCGGCCGGGGGTGGCCACCAGGATGTCCACGCCGCGCTCCAGGGCGTAGATCTGGTTCTGCATCGACGTGCCGCCGCACACCACCTTCATCTTCAGCCCGAGCAGGTCGCCGTAGGGCTGGAGCGCGTCCGCGACCTGCATGGCCAGCTCGCGGGTGGGGGTGAGGATGACGCCGCGCGGGCGCTTGCGCTCGGTGTGGCCGCCGGAGAGCGAGGTCAGCAGCGGCAGGCCGAAGGAGAGCGTCTTGCCGGAGCCGGTGCGGCCGCGGCCGAGGATGTCCCGGCCGGCCAGCGCGTCCGGGATGGTCGCGGCCTGGATCGGGAACGGGGTGGTGACGCCGTTGTTCGCGAGCTTGCGGACGATGGCGTCGGGCAGCCCGAGGTCGCCGAAGGTCGGGCCCGCGGGCTCGGCGTCCTCGGCGTCCTCGATGTCGTCGGCGTCCTGAACGTCGTCGTCGGCGTCCTGAGCCTCGTCATCCGCGGCACCGTCGATGTCATCGGCGTCGTCGGCGTACGCGGCGGCGTCCTCGGCCTGCTCGGCCTCGGCGGGGGCCTCGACGGCGGTGTCGGCCGCGGTCTCAGAGGCGGTCTCGGCGACCGCGAGCACGGACTCGGCGGTCAGGACGGCCTCGGGGGCCTCGGGGGTGTCGATGGTGGTCACCGCGTCGCCCGCGTTCTCGGGCAGGACGGAACGGTCGGCACTGTCATGGGACATGCTGAAGCAAACCTCTCGGAGTCTTACGGCACGCGCCAGCTCCGCAGGATGCTTGCAACCGCCTCAATGCGGTCAGCCAGGGGAGATGAGGAACGCGCCACTGCGGCGCGTCGAATCAGGCGCCTATGAGGTGGGGCAGGACTGGGGTCAAACGATCTACCAGCATACGCATACGGACGCCCGGACGCCAATCACCTCCTACTCGGACACGTGGGACCGCCGTGGCCAGGAGGAACACCCGCCCCAATGCTCGTGCCCCGGCCCGCCCCGCGGCCCCTCGCCCGAGCGGCCCATCCGACCCCTCACCCGAGCCGGCGGGCGCCCGGACGGTGACGGCCGACCGGCGCCGCGCGACCCGGCCAGCCGACCCGGCACGCCAGACGATCAGCCGATCAGCCGGCCGAGCCGTCGCCGGGGGCGTCGGTGGTGGCCCCGCCGCCGGGGTCGGCGGTGTCGGTGGGGGCGGCCGGGGGGTGGTGGCGACGGGGTGTCCGGGGCGTGGTCTCGGTGGGCCGGTCGGTGGGGTCGGCGGGCGGCGGGGGACCTCGGTGGGCGTCCGCCCGGCGGTGGGGCGCGGGTCGCCCGGGTGCGGGGTGGCGGAGTGGCCGGGCGCGGGCGACGCGCTGCCGTGCGGGGCGGGTGAGGCGCTGCCGCTACGGGAGGGCTTCGGGGAGAGGGCGCCGCCACCGTGCCGGACGGTCCGCACGCCGGCGCCCGCAGCCCGCGCCCCGGCGCCGCCGCCGGAACCGGAACTGGTCGGTGGGCGGCTGGACGCCTTGGGATCCGGCGTCGAGCCGCCGCCCATGCTCACGCACGCCGCGGCCCCCGCGGCGACCACCGTGACCAGCGCGGCCGCGCGGAGCCCGGCGCGCACCGCCAGGCCGGTCGGGCGGGCGGGTCGTACGGAACGGGCGGCGGGGACGGCGGGGGGCGGCAACAGCACGTCGGCACCTCGGGTGGGGGTCGGGACGCGCGGACGTCGGCGGCGCGCGCCGGGTGGGTGCCCTGACCAACGCCGCCGCGACCCGCCAGGACACGCCCGGACCCGCACAGCGGGCGACAGTGCGGGTCCGGACGCGCACGGTGATCCCGCACGGGGGATTCCGCACGGATGATTCCGCACACTCGTGATCCCGCACGGTGATCCCGCACGGGTGATCCCGCACACTGATCCGCGCACCCCGCACCACCCCGACGTGAGACCCGTCACATCTCGCCGCGCCCCGCCGCCCCGCCGCACCTTGGCCCACCCGTCGTGCCCGCAGCTGGCGCGCACCCCGGCCCACCCGCCCGGCGCACCCCCTGCCCGCACCCCCTGCCCATCCTCCGGGCACCCCGCGTCGGCCCGCCCGGTACCGGGGCTCAGTCGTAGCCGAGCGCGTGCAGCCGTTCGTCGTCGATGCCGAAGTGGTGGGCGATCTCGTGCACGACGGTGACCTCGGTCTCGCGGACCACCTCCTCGCGGGAGGCGCACAGCCGCAGCGTCGGGCCGCGGTAGACGGTGATGCGGTCCGGCAGCACGCCGGCGTACCACTCCCCGCGCTCGGTCAGTGGCGTCCCCTCGTACAGCCCGAGCAGGTCGTCAGGGCCTGCGGGGTCCGGCTCGTCCTCGACGAAGACGGCGACGTTGTCCATCAAACGGGTCAGCTCGCTCGGGACCCGGTCCAGCGCCTCGCCGACCAGTTCCTCGAACTCCTCCCGGCTCATCTCCAGCACCCCCTCATTCTTCCGTGCGCCGGGCCGCCCGAACCCGCACGCGGGAATCGTTTTGCCGTCGCCCTCACAGATCGCCTATGCTGCGCGGGTCCCCGTGGTGTGCCGTGAGGCACACGCGGAAGGCCCTCGCCCTCATCGTCTAGTGGCCCAGGACGCCGCCCTTTCAAGGCGGTAGCACGGGTTCGAATCCCGTTGGGGGCACCACCGCTCCACCCGCGAACGCCGCCCCTCGGGGCGGCGTTCGCCGTTTCTCCGGTGTACGGGCCCTCGCGCCCGTCCCGTCCCGTCGCGCCCGTCCCGCCCGCGCCCCGCCGGTTCGGCCAACTCCCGACCTCCCCCGGCGGGTTGGATCAGGCGGCCCGGGCGGGTCCGGTCCGGCGGGCCAGTACGGCGGTCACGGCGAGGACGGCGAGCAGGATTCCGGAGAACCAGTACATGGCCGTGGTCAGGGAGACGTGGCTGACGGCGATCCCGATGCCGACCGCCGGCACGCTCATACCGGCGTAGCAGATGAGGAACAGGCCGGAGAGGGCCTCGCCTCGCTTCGCGGGCACGGCCATCGCCGCGACGTCACCGATGGCGGTCTTGAACAGCGTCCCGGAGCCGGCGCCGCCGACGATCCCCGCGAGCAGGTACACGCTCAGGCTCTGGGCCTGGATGCCGAGGGTGAGAAGGACGAAGCCGGCCGCGCCGGCCGCCAGGCCGAAGCCCAGCCGCGCGGAGCGGGAGAGGCGGCTGGTGGCGACCTGGGAGACGGTGGCCGCGGCGAGGAGCGTGAACCCGACGGTCCCCGCGAGCAGGTGGTTCGTACGGTGCAGCGTTCCGACGACGAACCCGGCCGACAGCGCGGTGTAGACGCCGTTGATCGCGAAGGCCGCGAAGCCGGTCAGGGCGGCGCTGACGTACCCGGCCCGGTCGCCGTGGTCCATGCTCACCCGCTGCGGGCGGTAGGCGGGGCGGACGGGGAGCTCCCCGACGGTCTCGGGGACGAGGGCGACCGCCGCGACGGCGGCCAGCACCAGCACCCCGAAGACGATGTACGGCACCCGCAGCGGGTGGCTCACGTACTGGGCCAGCGCTCCGGCGACCAGCGGTCCGGCCGCCAGCCCGCCGACGTTCGCACCGGTCGAGACGATCTCGAACAGGACCGGGTCGCCGTCGGGGCGGTGCGCCTTGCGCAGGTCGTGCAGGTACGCGGTGGCGGTGGAGGTGAGCGCTCCGGTGCCGAGTCCGCCGATGAACCGGCCCACCAGCAGCCCGGTCAGGCCGGGGAAGAAGAGGAAGACCGCGGCGCACAGCACCTCCAGCGCCAGCGCCGGGACGAGGACGCGCTTGCGGCCCATCCAGTCGGAGATGTGCCCGGCCAGCAGGAGGCTGACCGCCAGACCGCCTGCGTACACGCCGAAGACGACGGTCACCATGAGCGTGCTGAAGCCGTCCCGGGCCTGGTAGAGCGGGTACAGCGGCGTCGGGAGCGAGTTGAGCGCCATCGT
This sequence comes from Actinacidiphila yeochonensis CN732, assembly GCF_000745345.1. Lineage (NCBI taxonomy): Bacteria > Bacillati > Actinomycetota > Actinomycetes > Kitasatosporales > Streptomycetaceae > Actinacidiphila > Actinacidiphila yeochonensis. Next base: position 652,683 of record NZ_JQNR01000005.1, read on the forward strand.
GACCGTGTAGGCCGCGGCGACCAGCCAGAAGCCGGAGCTGAGCCCGACCACGGGCCGTCGGCGTTCCCGTCCCCGTCCCCGCTGCTGTTGCCCTTGCCCTCGCCGCCGCGAGGGCGACGCGGCATCCGACGTGGCGGCGGGCGGGGCGGCGAGCACGGCGGCGGCCTCGGGGACGCCGGGGATCGTTCGGTGGTCGGTCATATTTCGGGCTCCCGGATCAGGGAAAGAACGGACAACTCGATGCTCAACCCGCTGATCGATCATGTCGAACAATCAAAAGTGCTGGTAGCGATCACCTGTTGCTATAAATAGGCTCATGGAGCTGCGGCAACTCGAATGCTTCGTCGCGGTCGCGGAGGAGCTGAGCTTCACCCGCGCCGCGCGCCGCCTGCACGTCGTGCAGCCGGCTGTCTCCTCGACCATCGCGGCGCTGGAGCGGGAGCTGCGCACGGCGCTGCTGCAACGGACCTCCCGGCGCGTCGGCCTGACCGACGCCGGCCGTGCGCTGCTGCCCAAGGCCCGCGCCACCCTTGACGCGGCCCGCGAGGCGGCCGACACCGTCGACGCCGTCGTCGGCGGCATGCGCGGAACCCTGCGGCTCGGGACGATGAGCTGGCTCGGCGGCATCGACCTCGCGGCGCTGCTCGGCCGTTTCCACGCCCAGTACCCGGGAGTCGCCATCCGGCTCGCGACGGCGGCCTCCGACCACGGCTCCCCCGGCCTCATGGAGGCCATCGCCGACGGCAGGCTGGACGCCGCCTTCGTCTCCTCCCCCGGCCCGGCCCCCGCCGCCGTCCACCTCACCGACCTGCTCGCCGTGCCCGTGGACCTGGTGGTGTCGGAGCGCCATCCCCTCGCGGGCCGCGGCGAGGTCCCCATCACCGAGCTGGCCGACGAGGTGTTCGTCGACTTCCCCACGGGCTACGGCAACCGCACCGTCGCGGACCTCGCCTTCCGGGCCGCGGGCGTCAACCGGGACGTCAGCATCGAGCTCACCGCCATTCCCGCGAGCGCCGACTTCGTACGGCACGGGCTCGGCGTCGCGCTGCTGCCCAGGGGTACCGCCGACGCCTACGCCGACCTGCGCGCCCTGCGCGTCACCGGCGCCGACCTCACCTGGCCGATCCGCCTCGCCACCCCGGCCAACAGGGCCCCGAGCGCCGCGACCCGCGCCCTCGCGGCCCTCCTCGGCCCCACCCTTCCCGGCGCGTGAGCGCCCCGTACGCGGTCGGGCGCGTACGGGGCGCTCACCCCGCCGGACGCGGACACCGGTACCCCGTGACCGGTGTCCGCGCCCGGGAGCAGCCCGGGAGCTGCCGGGAGCACCCCGGGAGCGCCCCGAGCACCCCGGGAGCACCCCCGGGTCGGCCCGGGTCGCCCCGGGTCAGGCCGGCGGTCGGTCAGGACCTGGTCGAGGAAGGTGAGGGTGCCCGCGGTGGTGTCGAGGCGGGCGCTGACGCCGATGGGGTAGGTCTGCATCGCGGTGTTGTGGCCGATGTCGGCGCCCGCGAGGACCGGTACGCCGAGGTCGCCGAAGCGCTCGGCGAGGAGGCGGTCGATCTCGTCGGGGTCGCCGCACTCGGTGAAGGTGCCCAGGACGATGCCGGCGACACCGTCGAGCCAGCCGCGGGCCCGGCGGATCTGGGTGAAGACCCGGTCGAGCCGGAACGGCAGCTCGTCGACGTCCTCCAGGAAGAGGATGCCGCCGCGCGCCGGGTACGAGGTGTCCGTGCCGAGGCTCGCGGTGAGCAGCGTCGCCGTGCCGCCGAGGGTGACGCCCTCGGCGGTGCCGGGCACCAGGGCCCGGGAGCCGGGGAAGGTGAGCCGGGTGACGCTCTCGGGGGTGAGGAGGAGCTTCACCAGCTGCTGGAAGTCGTACTCCTGCGGGCCTTCCCAGAAGCCGCCGCAGGCGACCATCGGGCCGAAGAACGAGACCCAGCCGAGCTTGGCGGCCAGCGCCTCCAGCAGCGCCGTCACGTCGGAGTAGCCGATGACGGGCTTGGGCGCGGCCTTGTCGATCCGGTCCCAGTCCATCAGCTCCAGGGTGCGCTGCATGCCGTAGCCGCCCTGGGCGGTGAAGACGGCGGCGTAGCGGGGGTCGGTCAGCGCGCGGGTGAGGTCGGCGGCGCGCAGGGCGTCGTCGCCGGCCAGGTAGTCGTACACGCTGCCGCCGGCCCGGGCCGTGGCGAGGACCTCGGGCTTGAGGCCGACGGACGCCAGGGCGCGCAGGCCGGACTCCAGGTGGTCCTGGTTGGAGACCGGTGAGCTGCCGGCGAGGACGGCGACGGTGTCGCCCGGGCGGAGCGCGGGCGGGCGCAGCAGGGTCACGGCGTCTCCGTAGGGGTGGGGGCAGTAGGAACGGCTACGGCAGCAGCGGGTTCACGTCGCGTCACGGCGTCTCCGTAGGGGTGGTGGCGGGGGTGGGGAGGAGGTGGCAGGCCGCTCCGGAGCGGCCGGCGGGCAGGACGGGCAGGTCGCGGCTGGTGCAGGCGGCCTCGGCGCGTTCCTGTTCGGACGCGGCGGCCCAGCGGCCGCAGCGCGGGTGGAAGCGGCAGCCGGTCGGGATCGCGGTGGGGTCCGGCGGCTCGCCGGTGAGGAGGGTGGGGCGCCAGTCCTCGGCGCCGTTGGGGATCACCGACAGCAGCGCCTGGGTGTAGGGGTGGCGCGGGCGGAGCAGGACCTCCTCGACGGTGCCCTGCTCGACCACCCGGCCGAGGTACATGACGGCGACGCGGTCGGCGATGTTCCAGGCCAGGCCGAGGTCGTGGCTGACGACCAGGGCGGAGAGGCCGAGTTCGTCGCGCAGCTTCAGCACGAGCTTGAGGATCTCGCCGCGGACGGAGGCGTCCAGCGAGGCCACCGGCTCGTCGGCGACGATCACCCGGGGGTCGAGGGCGAGCACGCCGGCGATGACGACGCGCTGCTGCTGCCCGCCGGACAGCTCGTGCGGGTAGCGGCCGGCGAACTCCTCGGGCGGGCGCAGCCCGGCGCGGGCCAGGGCGTCGTGGACCCGTTCGGGCAGGCCCTCGGTGAGCTTGTGCAGGCGGGGGCCGAGGGCCACCGCGTCGTAGATGTTCTGCTTGGGGTTGAGGGAGCCGCCGGGGTCCTGGAGGACGAGCTGGGTGTGGCGGCGGTACCGCTTGAGCGCCTTGGCGGAGTACTCCAGCGGGGTGCCCTCGTACAGGACCTGGCCGCTGGTCGGCTTGACCAGGCCGACCAGGGCGCGGGCGAGTGTGGACTTGCCGCAGCCGGACTCGCCGATGAGGGCGACGATCTCGCCCTTGCCGACGCTCAGGTTGACGCCGTCGACCGCGCGGGCGGGGCCCCGGCCGCGGGCGGCCGGGTACACCACGGACAGGTCGCGGGCCTCAAGGGCGGTCTCCTGGACCACCGCTGCTTCCTGGGTGGGGGCGGTCACGAGGCACCTCCGTGCTCGGTGGGGGCGGTCACGAGGCACCTCCGTGCCGGGTCCGGGCGTGCAGGCAGGCCGAGGTGCGGCCGGGGGCGGCCGGCCACAGCAGCATCTCCCCGGTGCGGCAGGCGTCCTCGGCCTCCGGGCAGCGGGGGGCGAACGCGCAGCCGGCGGTGGTGTCCGAGGGGCGCGGCGGGTCGCCGGCCAGGCCGGTCGGGGCGCGCCGGGAGGCCGGGTCGCCGATGGTCGGGAAGGCCCGCGACAGGGCCCGGGTGTAGGGGTGCTGCGGGTCCTCCAGCACCTGCCGGGACGGGCCGAGTTCGACGATCCGCCCCGCGTACATCACGGCCAGCCGCTCGCAGGTGTGCGCGAGCAGCGACAGGTCGTGGGTGATCATGATGACCGCGATGCCGGACTCGCGGACGAGTTCGCCGAGGAGTTCCAGGATCTGCGCCTGGACCATGACGTCCAGGGCGGTGGTGGGCTCGTCGGCGATGATCAGCTCGGGCCGGCAGGCCAGGGCCATGGCGATCATGATGCGCTGCCGCTGCCCGCCGGAGAACTCGTGCGGGTAGGAGCGGGCGCGGCGGCGCGGGATGCCGACGCTGTCGAGGAGTTCGGCGGCGCGCCGCTCGGCCTCCTTGGGGGCGGTGCGGTCGTGCAGCACCATCGGCTCGGTGATCTGGTCCAGTACGGTGCGCACCGGGTTGAGGGCGCTCATGGCGCCCTGGAAGACCACGGACGCGCCGGCCCAGCGCACCGCGCGCAGCTTGACCCACCTGGTGGTGAGCAGGTTCTGGCCGTTGAAGAGCACCTCGCCGGTGACCTTCGCGTTGCCGCCGTGCAGCCGCAGCAGGCTGAGCGCCATGGTCGACTTGCCGCAGCCGGACTCCCCGGCGATGCCGAGGGTGCCGCCGCGCTCAAGGGTGAAGTCGACGCCGCGCACGGCCGGGACGTCCCGGCCGCCCTGCTGGTAGGTGACGTGGAGGTCGCGCACGTCCAGCAGCGGCGCCGGGGTCTCGGTGTCGTCGGCGTCCGCGCCGTCCGCGGGGTCCGATGTCGTCAGGGTCGTCACTTCTTCTCCATCCGCGGGTCGAGCACGTGCTCCACGGCCCGCCCGGTGAGCGTGAAGCCCAGGACGACGGCCAGGATCGCGAGGCCGGGCGGCAGCAGGTACCACCACGCGTCGGCGGTGAACGCCCCGCCGAAGAAGGCGTCGTGGAGCATCTCGCCCCAGGTGACCTCGGTCGGGCTGCCCAGGCCGAGGAAGGTCAGGGTGGCCTCGGACAGCAGTGCGCTGGCCACGGTCAGCGTGCTGGACACCAGGATCAGCGGCATCACGTTGGGCAGCACCTGCCGCAGCATGATCTGCCGGTTGCCGGCGCCCAGCGCCCTGGCCCGGTCGACGTAGGGGCGGGCCTCGACCGCGAGGGTCTGGGCGCGGACCAGGCGGGCGGTGGCCGTCCAGGAGGTGACGGCGATGGCGATGGTGATGGACCCCGAGCCCTGGCCGAGGACCGCCGCGAGGGAGATCGCCAGTGGCAGGCTGGGCAGGGCGATGAACCAGTCGGTGACGTGCATCAGGGCGCGGCCGACGAATCCGCCGTAGTGGCCGGCGAGGATGCCGACGGCGCTGCCTATGACGACGGTCAGCACGGTGGCGATGACGCCGATCTCCAGCGACTGGCGGGCGCCCCAGATCAGCATCAGCAGGACGCTGCGGCCGGCCTGGTCGGTGCCGAGCGGGTAGGAGCCGGTGGGCGAGTGCAGCAGCGGGCCGTCGACCTTGGTGACGTCCAGCTGGTCCGGCCCGATGAAGGCCGGGGCGACCAGCGCCAGCAGGACGAACAGGACCAGGACGCCGAGTCCGGCGATGCCGGCGGGGCGGTGGAGGAAGGCCCGGCAGAAGCGCCGCGCGCCGGCGAACCGGGGCGGGACGGACACGGCCGGGGGCTGCCGGTCGAGGACGGGTGCGGTGGTGGTCGGGTCGGCGGTCACTGGGCGCGCACCCTCGGGTCGAGGAGCCGGTAGACCAGGTCGGCCAGCAGATTCATGATGATCACACTCGCACTGAAGACGACGAAGGTGCCCTGGAGCACCGGCAGGTCGGGGACGGTCAGGGCCTGGTAGGTCAGGTCGCCGAGCCCTGGCCAGGAGAAGATGGCCTCCACGGTCACGGCGCCGCCGATCAGGCCGCCGAGGTGCATGAAGATCATCGTCACGGAGGGCAGCAGCGCGTTGGGCAGGGCGTGGCGGCGGCGTACGACGTCGTCCCGCAGGCCCTTGGCGCGGGCGGTCAGCAGGTAGGGGCTGCCCTTCTCCTCGATGATCGAGGACCGCATGATCGTCAGGTACTGGGCGTAGACGACCAGGACCATGGTGAGCGCGGGCAGCACCAGGTGGCGGGCGACGTCCTCGTAGTGGCGCAGGCCGGTCTGCGGGAGCGTCGGGTCGCTCATCCCGGCCGTCGGCAGGAAGCCGTGGATCGGGCCGACGCCGACGCTGAACAGGATCAGCAGGATCATGCCGAGCCAGAAGGTCGGCACCGACCACAGCGTCAGCGCGGTGGCGGAGGTGATCTTGTCGAAGAGGCTGCCGGCCCGCCATCCGCTGCGCATGCCGAGCCACAGGCCCAGCAGCACCGAGACGGCGAAGGCGGTGCCCATCAGCAGCAGCGTCGGGCCGAGCCGGTCGAGCACCAGCGAGCCCACCGACTGCTTGAACTCCCAGGAGTAGCCGAGGTTGCCGTGCAGCGTGTCGTTGACGTAGGTGAGGAAGCGCCGCCAGATCGGCTGGTCCAGGCCGAGCTGGACGCGGAGTTGGGCGAGCTGCGCCTCGCTGACCGGCCGGCCGCGGGTCATGGTGCGCACCGGGTCGGACGGCATCAGGTTGAACAGCACGAACCCGATGACGAGCGTGACGGCGAAGCTGACGACGGCGGCGACGAGCTTGTTGACGAGGTATCCGAGGCCCGGCATCCGGAACGTCCGGCGGGCGCCGGGCTCAACGGCCGGTGCGGGGGCGGCCGGCTCCGCCACGGCGGGGCTACTCACGGTCGTCCGCCCCGGCGCGGCGACGGCCGGCGGCGTAGCCGCCGCCACCGGACACCACGACCGCGACCAGGAGGGCGATCAGCCAGGCCAGGATCTTGCCGCCGCCGTCCGACGAGGCGGCCGCGGCGGTGCTGTTCGTGGCCGGCGCGGCCTTGAGGTAGCTCCAGAAGGCGGTCTGCGCCGGGTAGAACCCGTCCTTCTGCTCCCCGGTGACCAGGCCGGTGACCTTGGAGGAGGTGCCGATCCGGGTCGTGGAGTTGTAGAGCAGCTGGTCCACGTCGGCGTCGTAGAGGATCGACTGCATCTGGCCGACGACCTTGGCGCGCTGCGCCGGGTCGAAGACGGTCGCCTGCTGGGCGAACAGCTTGTCGTAGGCGGGGTCGCAGAAGAACGAGTCCGTGTTGCCGCCGGTGCCCGTGTCGTCCGGGAGCGTCGCGCAGCTCTGGATGCTGAGCAGGTAGGACGGGTCGGGGCCGGTGGTCCAGGAGTCCATCAGCATGTCCCAGTCGCCCTTGCCCAGGTCGCTGTTGAGGGCGGTCATGCTCATCGGCTGGATCGTGACCTTGACGCCGATCTCCTTCAGCCAGCCCGCGATGTACGTCGCGATGGACGCGTCGTTGGAGGAGTCGGAGTGGATGCCCAGGCGCAGGTTCAGCGGCTTGCCGGTCTTGGGGTCGACGCGGATGCCGCCGGACGCCTTCTTGTAGCCGGCCGCGTCCAGCATCTTGTTGGCGGCGGCCGGGTCGTAGGGCTGCTCCTCGCTCGCCGAGGGCGTCCAGTTCCACTGCGGCCAGGCCGGCGGGATGTATCCGACGGCGACCTGGCCCTGGCCGTCGGCGACCTTGGCCAGCAGCGTCTTCTTGTCGATGCCCTCGGCGATCGCCCGGCGCACCGTCGGGTCGGTCAGCGCGTGGTTGCCGGTGCCGATCGGCTTGCCGGAGCGGGACTTGGCGCCGGGGTTGACCTCCATGGCCTCCCAGCCGTTGCCGGCCGCCTGCGCGGTCGTCACGCCCCTGGTGTTCCGCAGCGAGGTGAACTGGGTGGCGTTGAGGTTGCCCTCGCCGACGTAGTCGAGCTGCCCGGCCTTGAGGGCGGCGACGGCCGCGTCGGACTCCTTGTAGATCTGCTCGATCAGGTGGTCGTACTTCGGGGCGCCGAGGATGAAGGACGTGTTGGCGTCGAGCTTGGCGTACTGGTCCGTCTTGTAGTCGGTGAGGGTCCAGGGGCCGTAGCCGACGACCGGGAAGGAGTCGTTCTTGTAGTCCTTCAGGTCCGCCACGTGCGACTGCCAGATGTGCCGCGGCACGATCGGGATGCCGGAGGTGGGGATGCTGACGTAGGTGAGGTCGGCCTGCGGCTGCTTCGTCTTGACGACCAGCGTCGTCGCGTCCGGCGCGGTGACGGAGGCGAAGTTGGAGACCAGCCCGCCGTTCGCGGTGCCGGCGACCTTGTTGGTCCGGATCAGGTTCAGCGTCCAGGCGGCGTCGTCGGCCGTCAGCGGCTGGCCGTCACTCCACTTGAGGCCGCTGCGGATGGTGAACGTCCAGGTGAGGTGGTCCGGCGACAGCTTCCAGGAGGAGGCGAGGTAGGGCTTCGCGACGCCGTTCTCGTCGATCTCCGTCAGGGACGGGTAGATGGCGCCGAAGATGTCGAGGGAGCCGTTGAAGTACGACGTGAACGGGTTGAGAGTGTCCACGCCTGAGGGGTTCATCGCGACCCGCAGCGTGCTGCCGGAGGCGCTGCCCGTCGACGAGTCGGCCTGGGCGGAGGTCGCCGTGGCGAGAGCCGCGGGGCCGGCGATGAGCAGGCCGCTCACACAGGCCGCGGCGAACGCCGTACGGATTCTTCTGCGGTCACGCAGAACCATGTCTGTCTCCGAGGGATGGGGTGGGTGACGTGCTCCAGGCGAACGTGCGGGGGTCGCCGTGGCGGACGGTGGCCGTACGGGGCGTGCGGGTGCGGGTACGGGTGGATCGGGGGCGTACGGGTGCGGGTGGACTGGGGGCTGGGGTCGTGCGGTTCTGGGGGTTCGGCGGGCGGGCCGCTGTCAGGGCCGGTGCAGGACGTGGGCGTACAGGTCGAGTTCGGCGCGCAGCGCGGCGGTGATCGTGGTGGCCCGCCGGAAGCCGTGGCCCTCGCCCGGGAACTCCAGGTACCGGAAGCACAGCCCGGGCCCGTGCGCCTCCTCCACGGCCTCGACGACCCGGCGTGCCTGGTCGGGGCGGCAGATGGTGTCGGCCAGGCCCTGGAGCATCACGAACGGGACGGTGATCCCCGCCGCGTTCCCCAGCGGCGACACCTCCCGGTAGCGGGCCTCGTCGGCCGGGAGTTCACCCACCAGCGACTCGATGTAGCGGCTCTCGAAGTCGTGGGTCTGGCCCCGGGACCAGGTCGCCGGGTCGCTGATCGGGTAGTAGACGGTGCCGCAGGCGAAGACGTCGCGGTTGGCGAGCGCCGCGATCGTCGTCCAGCCGCCCGCCGAGCCACCGCGGATCGCCGTACGGCCCGGGTCGGCGAGCCCTGCACCGGCCAGCGCGCGGGCCACGGCCACGCAGTCGTCCACGTCGACCGTGCCCCAGCTGTGCCGCAGCCGGTCCCGGTAGGCGCCGCCGTAGCCGATCGAGCCGCCGTAGTCGACCGAGGCGACGGCGTACCCGCGGCTGGTGAAGAGCGAGAGCTCCAGGCTGCGGGTGCCGCCGGTGCGGCTGGTCGGGCCGCCGTGGACGTCGATCAGCAGCGGCGGCGGCTCCTCGCCCGGACCGGCTGCCTGGTCCGGGTTGGTCGGCGGGTAGTAGAGGTAGTGCACCTCCCAACCGTCGGCAGAGGTGGCGGTACGGCGCTGGGGAACGGACTGCCAGCCCTCGAACGGGTCGCCGCCCGCCGGGGCGCAGCGGGAGACGACCGCCGTCGCCGCCCGGCCGGATCGGCGCGGGGCCAGGTCGATCCGCAGCGGCGTCGGGTCCTCGGTGGGGCTCGCCGCGACCACGGCGACGGCCGACCCGTCACCGGACAGGCCCACCGCGAAGTCGGTCCACTCCCCGGCCAGGTCGGCCAGGTCGCCGCTCGCCGGGTCCCACAGGGTGAGGCGCTGGTCGCCGCGGCTGCGCCGCAGCAGGACGCCCGCCTCCGTCACGGCGAACGAGGTCGCCCCCACCCGCCAGATCGCGTGCGAGCACTCGGTGTCGGTGCGCAGCACGCACGCGGCCTCGGCGCCGCCGTCCTCGGCCAGGTCGACGCGGTGCAGGTTCCACCAGCCGTCGCGGTCGGCCATCGCGTAGAGGCGGTCCGGGCGCTCCGGGCCCGCCCACTCCGCCTGGGGTACGGAGACCCCGCCGCCGCCCAGCACCCGCACCGGATCGACGGCCACGCCGTCCCGGAGCCGGGCCACCATCAGGTCGCTGGTGTCCCAGGGCATGTCGGGGTGGTCCCAGCCGATCCAGGCCAGGCGCGAGCCGTCCGGGCTGAGCCGGACGCCGGACAGGAAGTGGTGGGAGCGGGCCACGACGCGGAGCGCCGCCGGGTCGTCGGCCGCCGCGCCCGTCAGCGGCACGGCGACGATGTCGCGGCTGGTGCGCGGCGCCGGGTCGTCCAGCTCGCCGCCGGGCGCGGTGCGGGTGACCTCCCGGACGCACCAGACCTCGGTGCCGCCGGGGCCGGGGACCGGGTCGGCGTACGCGGTGCGCACGCCCTCCGGGTCGGCCGGGGTGAGCGGCACGGGCACCGGGGACGGCTCCCCTGCGCCACTGCCGGTGCCGGTGCCGGTGCCCTGGAGGGCGGGCACGTCGGCCGCGTACAGCCGCTGGTCGCCGGAGTGGGTGAAGACGAGCCGGTGCCGCCGCGCGCCGGGCAGCACCAGGAACGGGCGGCCGCCGTACCCGATGGCGCGGTTGCCCACCGACCAGGCGGAGTCCAGCACGTCCAGCACCGGCGCGCCGGGTTCGGCGCAGCGCCGCAGCCGCACGGTCGCGGTCTCCGTGTCCGGCGCGCACCACCACGTCTCGGCCCCGGCCACGGCCGGCCAGGTCGGCGCTCCGGACCGGACGGCGACGGCCTCGGGCGTGATCGGTGACGCCCAGACGCCGCACGGCTCCTCCGACACCGTTCCGCCGACTACCGTCGCCTCGGCCATTGGCCCACCCCTCGTCCGAATCCACGCAGGTCACGCCGGGAGCGTCGCCGCGATGATGGGCCATGGTGACGGTTGAGTGCCGTTCTTCCGACCACCCGGGGACGAAATGGTGACTGAGCGACGAGGTTTTCGATGCTCAGCGCGTACGGGGCGTCGGTGGTCCAGGCTGGGCGCTTGCGGCGGGCCGAGGCCGGTCGGCGCGGGACCGTGTCAGGGGCGTGGGCCCGTGGTCAGGGACGCGGGACCGTGGTCAGGGACGCGGGACCGTGGTCAGGGGCGTGGGCCCGTGGTCAGTGGCGCATGGACCGTGGTCAGTGGCGCGAGGGCGCGGACGGGCGGTGGGCCGCCACGACCAGGTTGGACGCGACGCTGCCCAGGTACGCGATGAACGTGTTGAGCAGCGGGTTCGGGTTGCCCGGCCGGGAGGCGGCGGTGACCCTGCGGTACAGCCCCGGCCCCGAGACCCGCGCGATCTGGAGGCCCGTGGTGTCGTTGATGCCCAGGCTGGGCACCAGCGCGATGCCCATACCGGCCCGCACCAGGCCGAGGATCACCTCGTACTGGTCGCTGCGGCAGCGGATGTTCGGGGCGAACCCCTCCAGCGCGCACACCCGTTCCAGCACCGACAGCACCGGCGAGCCGGTCCCGAACGAGGTGATCCACTGCTCACCCGCCAGCTCCTGGAGCCGGACGTGGGCCCGCCGCCCCACCGGGTGCCCGGCCGGCACCACCAGGTGCAGCGGCTCGTGCAGCAGCTCCCGGACCTGGACCCCCTCCGGCGGCTTCCACGGGTCGAGCGGGTACTCGAAGGCGATCAGTACGTCGATCGCCCCCTGCTGCACGCTCTCGGCCAGCCTGTGCGGCTCCCCCTCGACCAGGTCCAGCTCGACCGTCGGGTACCGCCCCGAGAACCGCGACAGCGCCTGCGGGAGCAGCCGGTACCCGGCCGACGCGAAGAACCCGATGCGCAAGTGCCCCGCGTCCGCCCGCGCCTGCGCCAGCAGGTCCTTCTCGGCGGCGTCCAGCAGCGCCAGCACCTCCTGCCCGCGCAGCGACAACCGCCGCCCCGCCGCCGTCAACCGCAGGCTCTGCGCCCCGCGTTCGACCAGCCCGACGCCCGCCTCCTTCTCCAACTGCGAGAGCTGGTGCGAGACGGCCGAGGCCGACAGGCCGAACTCCCGGGCGGCCCCGGCGATGCTCCCGGCTCGGTCGATCGCGGCCAGAACGCGCAGGCGGTACGTGTTGAGCATGCCCACACCATAATGTCCGGACTTGGGAGTGGTCAGGGCCGTTCCACCGCGTGAACCGACGAGTCACCCCAGGTCACGGGCGGTACGACCACCCGTGACGAGCCGGGGCGGACCCGTCAGGCCCGAGGCGTGAGCAGCGCCCGTGAGCAGCGCCTACGAGGTCGGAACGCGGAGCGCCCGCACCATGGCCGTGAGCACCGGGGAGTCCGGGGACGGCTGGCTGACACCCAGGTCCGTGTAGCCCCAGGTCTCGTACAGGCGGTGGACCTTCCCGTCCCCGGCCAGCGGGTTCACCATCAGGGTGACCTGCGTCTCGGGACGGCCGGACAGCAGGTCGTCGTGGATGGCGATCGACGCGCCCGTCTTGCGCCAGGGCTCGCGGACCATGATCTCCTTGAGCGCCAGCGTGGGCGTCCGGGTCAGCGACTCCGGCAACGGGCTGGTGATCCGCCCCCAGTAGCGGTCGCCGTACTCGATGCGGTTGCCGTACGCGTACCCGACGGGCACGTCGCCGTCGTACCCGACGACGGTCTCCCACCCGGGTTCGACGGCATGCCGCGCCAGGCGCTCCGCGTACCGCTCCACCGAGTAGTGCGGGTCGTGCAGGCGGTCGGCGCGGACCTCCGCGTAGACCTCGATCAGCGTGTCCCAGACCGGCTCCACGGTCCGGAAGCGGCGGAGTTCGATACGTACCGGCATCACGGTTCTTCCCTTCGCATCGCTGTGTCCGGGCCACCCGCCATAGTGGCCCGGACGGTTCCGCGAATCGAGACGGCGCCGGCTCCCCCAGCTTCAGGTCAGCGGGAGGCAGGCCCAGACCGTCTTGCCGGACGGCGGGTACGGGGTCGTGCCCCAGGCCGCCGACAGGGCCTCGACGAGGAGCAGGCCGCGACCGGACTCCGCGATGCCGCCCGAGTCGGCTCGGCCCGGTTGCGGCAGGCGCTCCCCTCGCGCATCGCTCACCTCGATACGGAGCGTGCCCTCGCCCCCGGCCGTGAGCGCCAAGCGGAACTTCCTGCCCCGGACCCGGCCGTGGCGCGCCGCGTTCGCGGCCAGTTCGGAGACCACCAGGGCCGCGGACTCACTGACCGGACTCGCGGACGGCCACCCCCACGCCCCCAGCGTGCGAACGGTCAACAGCCGGGCCTCGTGCGCGCCACGGGGCGTCGGGGCGAGGAGCCGGGTGAACTGGAGGGCGGAAGAACCGCCTTGTCCGGTGGAGATATCTGACTTCATGTCACCGAGCGTGCACGGCCTGTTCTACGCTGACCAGGGAAACCCTCGGTACTGAGGGTGCGTGTACCGGTACGTACGGCTCCCTGTGCGGGATGTCGGCCGTAACCGCGATTGGGGGCAAACATGTCGGACGGCCAGGACGCCTTCGACGAGGGCGAGCTGAGCGGCGACCTGATGCGTGCCATCGGCAAGCAGGTCAAGCTGCTCCGCGAGCGGGCCGGGCTCACCCAGAAGGAGTTGGGTGACCGCCTCGGGTACAGCGAGGACCTGGTCTCCTCACTGGAACGCGGCCGCCGCACCCCGCAGCGGGAGTTCCTGGAGGCGGCGGACGACCTGCTCAGCGCCGGCGGGCTGCTGAAGACGACCATCGAGGACGTCGAGAAGGCCCGGGCGAAGGCGCGGGTCCGGCACCCTGCGTGGTTCAAGGACTACGCGAGGCTGGAGCGCGAGGCGGTCGAGATCAACTTCTACAACAACCACGATGTGCCGGGGTTGTTGCAGACCGAGAGGCGAACCCGAGCGCTCTACCAGATGCGCAAGCCGCTCCTGGACGAGGAGACCATCGAGCAGCGAGTCGCCTCCCGGATGGACCGACAGGAGATCCTGACCCGTTGGCCTTCACCCCTGGTGACGGCGGTCATTGAGGAAGTGGCGCTCAGACGACCCATCGGGGGGTGGGAGACCCACAACGAGCAGTTGGAAGAGCTGATCAAGCTCGGACAGCTGCGCAACGTCGAACTGCAGGTGATGCCGACCGACCGCACTGAGCATGCTGGCATGGGTGGTCCGTTCGTGCTCCTCACGCCGAGGGGAAAGCCCCAGGTGGGATACATGGAGGCTCAAAACGGTAGTCGACTGATCACCGACTCCGAAGAAGTACGTATCATTGCCGCACGGTACGGCACCATCAGGGCACAAGCGCTCACCCCGAGTGAGTCTCTGCGCCTGATGGAGGACATGCTGGGAGAGCAATGAGCATCGCGGAACCCGCACGACTCGCCTGGTTCAAGAGCAGCTACAGCGGCAACGAAGGAGGCGAGTGCGTGGAGGTCGCAGTAGCGACCGCTTCCGTCCACGTACGCGACTCCAAGGACCGCAACGGGCCTCAACTCACCTTCACCGCAGCCGAGTGGGCCTCGTTCGTACAGTTCACCGCCGCAATCTGAACCGCCTCACGGGCAGCACCCTCCCCTGACCATCCAACCGTTGGGAGAGCAATGACGGTCGAGACCACCACGCACCCCGACGCACTCACCTGGCTCAAGAGCAGCCACAGCGGCGGGGAGGGCGGCGAGTGCGTAGAGGTCGCCCGCACCCCCGACACCGCCCACGTGCGGGATTCGCAAGAATCCCGCACGTGCGCAACTCACCTTCAGCACAGCCGAGTGGACCGCGTTCGTGCAGTTCGCGGCCTCACACCGACACGACTGACCTGTAGCGCCTTTCCCCCGACCACCACGTCCCTGGGAGAGCGATGACTGTCAAAACTGCCAGGCCCTCCGACGCACTCACCTGGCGCAAGAGCAGCCACAGCGGCAACGAGGGCGGTGCTTGCGTGGAGGTCGCCGCGACGAGCGGCGCCGTCTACGTACGGGACTCCAAGGATCGCCTTGGGGGCCAACTCGCCTTCTCCGCAACCGAGTGGACCGCCTTCGTACAGTTCGCCGCCCAGCACTGACCCACGCCCAGGGAGAGCAATGAGCACCGAAGCCACCGCGAAGCCCGACGCGCTCACCTGGCACAAGAGCAGCCACAGCGGCGCGGAGGGCGGCGAGTGCGTGGAGGTCGCCCGCGCGCCCGGCACCGTCCACGTGCGGGACTCCAAGAACCCCGACCTCGCCCGGCTCACGTTCAGCGCCGCCGAGTGGACCGCGTTCGTGCGGTTCGTACGGTCCGCCCGGTGAGGGGTGTCCTGGTGACGGGTGGCTCGCGCGGTATCGGGCGGGCCGTCGCGCTGGCCTTCGCGCGTGGCGGCGACCGGGTCGCGGTGCAGTACGTCGGTCGGCGGGCGGACGCCGAGGAGACGGTGCGGCAGCTGCCGGGTGAGGGGCACGCGCTGCTTCAGGCCGATCTGGGCGAGCCCGGGGCGGCCGAGCGGGTGGTGGCCGAGGCGGTGGGCGCGCTGGGCGCGGTGGACGTGCTGGTGAACAACGCCGCCGTGGCGCCGTCGGCGGAGACCCGGCACCCGGTCGCGGAGACGCCGCTGGCGGACTGGCAGCGGGTCTGGCGGCGCATGCTCGACGTCAACCTGCTCGGTGCGGCCGACCTGAGCTGGGCGGTGGCCCGGCACCTGGTGGAGCGCGGCGCGGGCGGCGCGATCGTGAACGTGGGCTCGCGCGGCGCGTTCCGTGGCGAGCCCGACTTCCCGGCCTACGCGGCGTCCAAGGCCGCGCTCCACGCGCTCGGCCAGTCGCTTGCGGTGGCGCTGGCTCCGCACGGCGTCGCGGTCACCTCCGTCGCGCCCGGGTTCGTCGGCACCGAGCGGCAGGCGGCGAAGCTGTCCGGCCCGGACGGCGAACGGCTGCGGGCGGAGAGCCCGTTCGGCAGGGTCGGCACCCCGGAGGAGGTCGCCGCCACCGTGCACTTCCTGGCGTCCCCGGCGGCGGTCTGGGCCTCCGGGACCGTCGTCGACCTCAACGGCGCCTCCCACCTGCGGATGTGATCCCGGGGCCGGGGCGGCGCTCACACCGCCGGGGTCCGCGAGAGCTGGCGGACGCCGGAGGTGACGGCCCAGGCGAAGACGGCGAGGGAGAAGACGGCGACGGTGACCGAGTCCCAGGGCTGGGGCAGGCGGCCGGAGCCCTTGAAGCCGCCGAGCCAGGACAGCAGGGTCAGCCCGGCGAGGTAGACGACGAGCCAGGCGCCGTCGCGCAGTTCGGCGCTCAGCGGCGCCGCCGCGCGGTCCCGGCGCAGCGCCAGGAAGAGCGGCAGCCCGACCAGGACGAGCGGCAGCGCCAGCCGCAGGTCGTGCCAGCCCGACCAGTAGACGAACTCGCCGGAGACGACGAAGGCCACCGGCGCGACCCAGCGCAGCCCCGGCACCCAGCCGGCCAGCCGGTCCGCGGAGGCCGAGCGGAAGACCGCAGCGGCCACCGTCGACGAGGCGTAGATCAGCAGGTACATGTCGCCCATGACGGCGACGATGGACTGCCAGCCGCCGAACGGCAGCAGGAACACCACGATGACGGCGAGGTTCAGCGCCAGCGCGCGGTGCGGGATGCCGAACCGGCCGTCCACCCGCATCACCGAGCGCGGCAGCAGCCCGTTCTTGGCGATGGCGTAGGTGTGCCGGGCGTCGATCGCCACCCCGACGTAGGCGGAGCCGCCGGGCGAGACGACCGCGTCGGCGTAGAGCAGGCCGGCCAGCCAGTGCAGGTTGAGCAGCAGCGCGAGCTGGCCGAACGGCGAGTCGAAGTCGACGCCCGCCCAGCCGTGGCCGAGCAGCCGTTCGGGGACGGCGAGCAGGAAGGCCAGTTGCAGGCCGAGGTAGAGCAGCACGGACACGGCGATGCCGCTGAGCACGGAGGACGGGATGGTGCGCCGCGGGTCGCGGGCCTCGCCGGAGAAGTCGAGCGGGGCCTGGAAGCCGTTGACGGAGTAGACGATGCCGCCGGCGGACAGCGCGCTCAGGCAGGCCGCCCAGCCGTACGGCGCGAACCCGCCGTGGTCGGTGAGGCGGCCGGTGCCGTGCGCGCCGGAGGCCAGCAGGGCGGCCACCGTGAGGACGGGCATGACCACCTTGAAGACCGACACCGCGTTGTTGACCCGGGAGAAGAGCCGCACCCCGAACCAGTTGAGCGCCGTGAGCAGCACGCTCAGCGCGAGCGCCAGGCCCAGCCCGGCGGCGGTGAGGGTGCTGCCGTTGTACACGCCCGGCAGGTAGTGCGCGGCGTACTGCATGATCGCGGTGATCTCGGCGGCGGTCCCGCCCACCGACAGCAGCACCGACCAGCCCACCATCGTGCCCACCAGCCGCCCGCTGGCGTACAGCGGCCAGCGGACCGTGCCGCCGCCCTCCGGCCGGTTCGCGCCCAGCTCCACCATGACCAGCGCCACCAGCGCGCTGAGCAGGCCGGCCGCCACCCAGGACAGCAGCGACGCCGGGCCGGCCGTCTGCGCCGCGTACATCGCGGCGAAGAGCCAGCCCGAGCCGAGGATGTTGGAGAAGCCGATCGCGGTCAGGGCCCAGTACCCGAGCCCTCGGCGCAGCTTGCGCTCCTGCGCGGCGGCCGCGTCGGCGCCGGCCGCCGAAAGGGCCGCGGCCGGGTCGTCCGGCACTCCGTCCTGCGCCATCACGACTCCTCGCCTCCGCCCGCGCCCGGCCCGGACCGCCCGCGGTGCCCTCCGCCCGGGGCCGCGCGCGGCCCGGGCCGGCGCCGCGGTCGGACGTCCACCCGGGAACGAAACCACGAAGCGCCGCCGCGTCACGGGGAGCGCGCCGAGGGGACCGCGACCCGAACCCGTCGGTGGGGTCGCGGGCACCGGCGCGACGGCCGGCCGGGGGCGGGGCTCACCGGCAGCCGGCCGGGGGCGGGGGCTCACGGACACCGGCGCGGCAGCCGACCGTCGGCGGGGATCGCGGCCGGGTCCGGAGCAGCGAGGAGGCGGGTCCGCGCGGCCAGCGGCCTCAGGCGCCGTCGGCGTCCCGCGCGGCCAGCCGGCGCGCCCACTCCACGCGCCACGCGAGCGAGTCGCGGATGCCGTCCTCGACGCTCCTGGCCGCCTTCCAGCCCAGCAGCCGCGCGGCGGTCGCGTTCGCCGTGTAGGAGCCGTTGACGTCGCCGGGGCGCGGGGCGGCCTCCACCACGTCCAGCCGCTCCCCGACGACCTCCTCGAACGCCCGCACCAGCTCGCGGACGGTGGTGCCGGTGCCGGTGCCGATGTTCACCACCTGGTACCCGGCGCCGCCGCCGGCCGGGAGGATCGCCGGGAAGCGCCGCAGCGCGGCGACGTGCGCCTGCGCCAGGTCCCAGACGTGGATGTAGTCGCGGATGCCGCTGCCGTCGCGGGTGGGCCAGTCGACGCCGGTGACCACGAACGGCTCCTTGGCCGCGTACGCCTCGGTCAGCTTGCCCAGCGCGTGCGAGGGGGCCGGATTCTGCAGGCCGGTGCGGAGCGCGGGGTCGGCGCCGATCGGGTTGAAGTAGCGCAGCGAGATCACCCGCAGCGGCGAGGCGGCGGCGGTGTCCTGGAGGATCTGCTCCATCATCGCCTTGGTCCGCGCGTACGGGCTGGACGGCGCCACCTCCGACGTCTCGTCCACGACGACGTCGCCGGGCTCGGGCGCGTAGATCGCGGCCGAGGAGCTGAACAGCACCTGCTCGCAGCCGTTGCGCAGCAGGTGCTCCAGCAGGTCGACGGTCTTCGCCACGTTCTCGCGGTAGTAGCGCAGCGGTTCGGCCACCGACTCGGGGACGACGATCAGCGCGGCGCAGTGGATCACCGCCCCGATGTCCGGGTGGTCGGCGAAGACGCGGTCGAGGAGGTCGCCGTCGGCGATGTCGCCCTCGTAGAACGCCCGCCCTTCGGTGAACTCGCGCCGCCCGGTGGAGAGGTTGTCGAGGATGACGGGCGTGATGCCCTCGTCGAGGCAGGCCGAGGCCACCGTGCTGCCGATGAAGCCGGCGCCGCCGGTGATCAGGACTTTCATGCGCGGACCTCGCTTCGTGGCAGGTGCAGGCGCACGGTGCGGCGCCGCTCCCCATCCTGCCAGGGCCCGCCCCGGGCCCCGGGCGCCGCCGCCCGCCTCACCCGGGCGGGAGGGCCGGGGCGGCGAACCGGGACCGTCACCGGCGGGCGGCCGGCCGCTCGTGCACGGCCGACCGCTCGTGCACGGCCGACCGCTCGTGCACGGCCGACCGCTCGTGCACGGCCGACCGGGCCGGTCAGTCCGAGCCGGGGGCCCGGCCGCCGTCCGTCCCGAGGACCGTGTCCGCGATGTGCTCGGCGATGGCCATGGACGAGGTGGCGGCCGGGGAGGGCGCGTTGCGTACGGCGGTGACGGCGCCGGACCGGTGGATGACGAAGTCGTCCACCAGCGAGCCGTCCGCGCCGAGCGCCTGCGCGCGCACCCCGGCGCCGCCGCGCACCACGTCCGCCGGGCCGATGCCGGGCACGTAGGCCGCCGCGTCCCGCATGTACGCGCGCACCGACAGCGAGCCGCGCACCTCCTTCAGCCCGGTGCGCCAGTGCCGCCGGGCCAGCCGCCGCGTGCCGGGGAACGCGGCGATCCGCAGCAGCTCGCGCGGGTCCACGTCGGTGCGCCGGTAGCCCTCGCGGGCCAGCGCCAGGACGGCGTTGGGGCCGACCTCCACCGAGCCGTCGACGCGGCGGGTGAAGTGCACGCCGAGGAACGGGTAGCGGGGGTCGGGCACCGGGTAGACCAGGCCGCGCACCAGGTGCGCCTTGGCCGGCACCACCGTCATGTACTCGCCGCGGAAGGGGACGATCCGCAGTTCGTCAGCGTCAGCAGCGTCGGCGTCGTCCGTGGCGGCGTCGGTGGTGGCGTCGGTGGCGAGCCGGGCGACGCGGTCGCTGTGCAGGCCCGCGCAGAGCACCAGCCGGTCGACGGTGAGGACGTCGCCCGCGCCGGACGCCACCTCGACCCGCCCGCCGCCGGTCCGGGTGACGCGGGTGACGGGGAAGCCCAGCCGCACCTCGCCGCCGGACGCCTCGACGTCGCGGGCGAAGGCGCGGGCGACGGCGGTGTAGTCGGTGATCGCGGTGCGCGGGGAGTGCACGGCCGCGAGGCCCGCCGCGTACGGCTCGATCCCGGCGATCCCCGCCCGGTCGACCCGCCGCACGCCCGGCACCCCGTTGCGCACCGCGTTGGCGTGCAGCGCCGCCAGCCGCGGCAGCTCCTCGTCCCGCACGGCCACGACGAGCTTGCCGCACTCCTCGTACGGCAGCCCGCGCTCCTGGCAGAACTCGCGGAGCAGCGCCATGCCCCGGGTGCAGAGCCGGGCTTTGAGGCTGCCCGGCGGGTAGTAGATCCCGGCGTGCACCACACCGGAGTTGTGGCCGGTCTGGTGGACGGCGACGTCCGCCTCCTTCTCCAGCACCACCACGCGGGTACCGGGACGGCGCAGCGCGATCTCCCGCGCCGCGGCCAGCCCGACGATGCCGGCGCCGACGACGCCGACCGTCTCGTCCGCCATCGCGGACCTCCTCGCTGCTGTGCCGGCTCGTGCGCGGTGCGGGCTGTTGTTCCAGCTCTCCCAGTGTGGCGCTGCGGGGTCCCGTCCTGGTTGCCGTCGGGGCGGGTTCAGGGGTCGGGCACGGGAAGCCGGGACGCGACCGTCCCCCGACCGGCCGTACGGGGCCTGTCGGGGGTCGGCGGTCCGGGGTCCCCGCGGGGGCCGGGGCGGGTGCGCTCAGGCGGCCTCCGGCGGGGTCCTGCTCATGCGCCAGCCGTCGCAGCGCGGGCCGACGAGGTCCGCGGGCCAGTCGGCGAGGGCCACGGCGGCGTCCTGGACCGCGTCGCCGAAGGCGACGACGGCCGCGTGCGGGTCGGGCGCCTTCCGCAGCTCGGACCAGGGCAGCAGGACGAGCCCGGCGTCCGGGTTCCAGGCCGCGCCGGGCACGCCCCAGGACCGGTCGCCGAGGCCGTCCGGCTGCGGCCAGATGTAGGCGTACATCCCCGGCACCGGCGCCTGGTCGCTGCCGAAGGAGAACCCGACGGCCAGGTAGTGCCGGCGCTGGGCGTTGCGCAGGAAGACGGGGCCCTGCGAGGGCGGCGGGGCCGGGCGCGGCAGGTGGCGGGTGGCGGAGAGGTCGAAGCCGCCCCACATCAGTCCCACCGGCGGGTTGTGGCCGAGGAAGGGTGCCTGCCACTCCTCCAGGGCGCCGGCCGCGAGGTCCAGCGCGGTCCACATCAGCCGGGCGCTCGCGGGGTCCCAGACGCGTTCGGCGCGGTCGTCGTGGATCTTCTCCGGGGCGTCCGGGATCTCGCACAGCGCCGGGCTGCCGGGCCCGCGGATGCCGAGCTCCGCCGCCGCCGCGCAGAAGGAGTCGTAGAACGCGGACGCGGTGCCCGTGGCGAGCGGCAGCGTCCGGGTGCCGGTGTCCGCCTCGATGAGCACGTCGCCGTCGAGCAGGCGGTAGTGGACGGTGAAGGTCGCCCCGGGCTGCCGCAGCACCGGCGTCCTGAGGCCGCGCGGGGTGACGCCGAGGACGATGTTGCCCCAGCCGACCTCGAACGGCTCGTCCAGCGTGTACTTGCCGGCGACCTGCACCAGCCGGTTCAGGTAGGCGGCCGTGGGGGCGATGGCCTGGTACTCCAGCGCGGGCCACGCGCGGGTCGGTGCGTTCACGGGGGGCCTCCCGTCGGACGGGGAACGGCGGACCAGCGCCGGCGCGCATCGCTTCCAGTCTCGTACGGCTGCCCGCGTCGCGCCCGGCGGGCGACCGCCGCGAACACGCCGACCGCGGCGCGTGCCCGCCGGGTGACCGTACGGGGTCACTCGCCGGCGACGACCAGCCGGTAGCCGTAGTCGACGCTCTCCCGCTCCAGCAGGTCGGCGTGGCGGCGGTGCCAGGCCCCGGAGGCGAGGTCGGCGCGCAGCCGCTCTACGGCCGGCTCGACGACGGAGGGCGGCAGCTGCGCGAAGGTGGAGTTGGCCTGCCGTACGGCGGGGTCGAGGAAGTGCTCGGGGCGCCGCCAGAAGGCGGTCTGGAAGCCGTCGGTGAGGTCGTGCGGGATCGGGAAGGGCAGCACGGTGTGCGCGCCGAGCCCGTCCACGACCTGCTCCAGCGGTGCGAAGCGGGCCTCGTCCATGGCGCTGATCTCCGGCAGGTACTCCTCCAGCCACAGCCGCGGCCGGTGCGCCGGGTCCCAGGTGAACACGGCCTGCCGCCGGGCCACTCGGCGCAGCTCCGCCAACCCGGCGCGCGGGTCGGGCCAGTGATGGACCGTCATCACGGCCATAGCCGCGTCGAACGCGCCGTCCGAGAAGGGCAGTTCCCCGGCGGTGGCCCGCACCTTCAGCCTCCCCGGGTGCTGGTCGAGCATCACCCGCGAAGGGTCGACGGCCGTCACCTCGGCGTCCTCCGGCTCGTAGGAGCCCGTCCCGGCGCCGACGTTGACAACCGTGCGGGCGCCGGCCAGCGCCCGGCCGATCAGGGCGTGCAGCCGGGGGTCGGGGCGGCGGACGCCGTGGTAGCCGACGCCGATCCGGTCGTAGGTGGCCGACGGTCCGCCGGCCGTGGTGGTGTCCATGGCCCGAGTCCACCAGACCGGCGGTGCTGGAGCCAGAGCCGGGACGGCCGGAACCAGGCCCGGAGCCCCGCGAACGCGGCGCGCCTCCCGCCCGGGCCCCGGGCGGGGCTCTGGGCGGGAGGCGCGCGGTCGTACGGCGTCGAGCCGGGGCGGTGCCGGGGCAGGGCCGGTGCCGGGGCGGGGCCCCGGGCGGCTCAGGTGTAGTAGCCGAACAGGTCGGCGATCACGTCCGTGGAGCCCTGGTTGATCCGGAAGTCGACCTTGCCGTCGACGACCGGGACGGTCACCAGGTTCGCGATCGTCTGGTTCGCGGACCAGTTGAGGTTGGACGAGGTGGGCCGGGCGGTGCCGTCGGGGTAGACGGTCATGTATCCGCCGGTGGACTCGCGGGTCGCGGTGACGTTGAGGACCACCGCCTTGGCCGTCGCCAGCCGGCCGCCGTCCGCCAGGCTCAGCGAGAGCGTGCCGGTGGAGACGAGCTGGGCCGCCGACGGGACGCCGGTGCCGTAACGGGTGTCGAGCAGCCGTACCGGGCCCGCCGGGTGGAAGACCGCCCCGCCGCCGCCGGCCCGGTAGTAGCCGAAGACGTCGGCGACGAGGTGCGCGGAGCCGGTGCCGGCGTTGTAGAGGTCCACGGTGCCGTTCTTGCCGATCGGCACGACCACCATGTTGGGTACCGCCTTGTTCGCGACCCAGTTGAGGTTGGACGTCTTGGGCCGGGTGGTGCCGCCCGGGTAGGCGGTCAGGTACCCGCCGGTGGACTCGGCGGCGGCGGTGACGTTGAGCACCACGGCGGTGGCTCCGGTGGCCGGTACCCCGCCGGCGCCGGCGACCTTGAGCGCCAGCGTGCCGCCGCCCTTGACCGGGGTGGTGGTGCCGACGCCGATCCTCGCGCGGGTGTCGAGCACCCGGGTCGGGCCGGTGGGGTAGTAGGTGGCGCCGGCCGTGCCGGCGGAGAAGTAGCCGAAGACGTCGGCCACGAAGTGCGTCGTGCCGGAGCTGGAGTTGACCAGGTCGACCTTGCCGTTCGCGCCGACCGGCACGATCACCAGGTTCGGCACGCTGTGCCCGGCGGTCCAGTTGAGGTTGGAGCCGGTGGGCCGTGCGGTGCCGTCGGGGTAGGCGATCAGGTACCCGCCGGCGGACTCACCGGTGGCGGTGAGGTTGAGCACCACGGCGGTGACGCCGCTGGAGGGCACCGCGCCGCCCGCGCTGCCCGTCACCTTCAGGACCAGCTTGCCGTTGGCCGCGACCGGGGTGGTGGTGCTGACGCCGGTCTTCGCGCGGGTGTCGAGCACCCGGGTCGGGGTGACCGGGGTGAAGGTGCCGCTCGCGGGGGCGGGAACGGCCGCGCACAGGCCGGCGACGGTGGCCCGCGCGTTCTGCGGGGTGCCGAGGCCGGTGGTGAGGTCGTAGCCGGCGGCGGCGGTGTAGCGGCCGGCCGGCTGGATGCCGTACTCGGGGATGACGTTGTCGCCGTCGGTGATGTCGTGGAAGTCGGCCGCCGGCAGCTTGTAGAGGGCGGGGTTGACGAAGCCGACCGGTCCGTCGGCCGCGCAGCCGAGGTCGAGGTCGGCCTGCGCGGCGATGGCCGCCCACGTCGGGGAGGCGCCGCTGGTACCGCCGATGATGTACCAGTCGGCATCCTTCGTCCCCTCACCCCAGACGACGAGGTAGCCGGTCGCCGGGTCCGCCAGCGCGGCGACGTCCGGCACCTGCCGGCAGGTGTGCCCGGCGGGCGCGGAGCAGGCGTCGACGTAGCCGGGGCCCCGCTGTCCGGCCTGGTAGCCGGTGGCGGAGTCGAGGCTGAAGTGCGAGGAGACGCCGCCGCCGGTGGCGCCGGGGACCAGCTCCGGGTCGTTCCTGTTGTTCCACACCGTCTGGTCGGCGCCGGACCCCTTCATGGAGGTGCCGCCGACGCCCAGCACGTAGGGCTGCCCGGCCGGGTCGTCCACCGACACCTGGGTGCCCTTGGGGTCGTCCGTGGAGGCGTTGAAGAAGCAGTCGCCGGAACCCTCGTCGCCCGAGGCGGCGGTGACCGTCTGGCCCTGGGCGGCGGCCTCGGCGAAGATCTTGTTCTCGGCGTCGAGGAAGGCGCTGCCCGCCTCGTCCGTGCAGGCTCCCCAACTGGTGGAGATCACCTTGACCTTGTTGTCCGTCACCATCTTCTGGTAGACGTCCAGCACCTGCTGCTGGGTGGCGTTGTCGGCGTCGGGGCCCTCGTAGACGGTCAGGGACGCCTGCGGGACCAGGCCGATCAGGTCCTCGATGTCCAGGGCCGACTCGATGCCGACGTCCGTGAACGGGTTGTTCGGGTCCGGTTGGTCGGCCGCGTACTTCGGCCCGCCGTCCACCTTCACGGTACTGACGGAGACGTCGGTGCCCAGGCACGCCTGATAGGCGGCGATGTCCTGGGCGCCGAAGTTCTCCAGCTCGAAGAGGCCGACGGAGACGCCGGTGCCGACGTCCGGCTGGTCGGCCATGCCGTAGGCGTCGGCCAGCGACCGGGGGCTCCAGTAGTCCTGGGTGTCGGTGTGCCCGTTCTCGGTGAGCTCGGACGTCGCGTCGGCGCACAGGCCGGGCGTCTGCCCGGTGACGTGCGGCGCCGTGGCACGGGCTCCGCTGCCCCCGGCTCCGCTGACCCCGGCAGCGGTGCTCCCGGCGGCCGTGGTGCTCCCGGCAGCGGTGCTCCCGGCGGTGGTGCTCCCGGCAGCGGTGCTCCCGGCGGTGGTGCTCCCGGCGGCGTGGGGCAGCGGGGCGGCCTTCCGGATCTGCGCGGACAGGTGCGGCGTGAGGTTCGCGAGCGTGTCCAGGCCGGTGACGCCGGTGACGGCGGGCGCGGCGTCGGCGGCCAGCGCGGGCGCGGCCGTGTTGAGGATGCCGTGCCGGCCGTCGGAGGCGCGGTAGCCGGTGAATCCGGTGTGCAGGGCCTTGGACGCGGCGGCGACGGTGGTCCGCACCGGCAGCGTCAGGCCGTCGGCGGAGAGCGTGCCGGCGGTGAGGCCCTGGTGCTTCAGCGCCGCCCGGACGCGGGCCACGGTCGCGGTGGTCGGGCCGAACTCCGGGCCGAACTGCCCCGTTTTGAGGTAGTGATGGTACAGCGGCGAGCCGGGCGTGGACACGTCCGCGATGAACGTCCGCAGTGCGGCCGGGTCGCGCGGGGCCAGTTGGACGCCCAACTCGATCGGGGTGTCCCCGGCCGGCGCCGCGGTCCGCACCGCGCCGTGCGGCAGGTGCGGCGTGGCGCCGACCCGCAGCGGGGCGGCCGCGGCGCTCCCGCCGTCCGCCACGGCGGCGGGCGCGCCCGCCGCCACCACCGCCAGGGCGGCCACGGCCACCACCGGTCCGGGCACCCCCCGGCGCCAACTGCCGTGTCTGGCGCGGTCGGCCGCCCGGCCGTCCGTGCCCGTACCTGTCCCCAACCCCATATGCCGTACTCCTTCATGTGCGCTGCGGCCGGCCGCGCGGGCGCGCTGGTGCCCCGGACGGGAAAGCCGGGCTCGGTGCGGGCACCGGCCGCACGGTTTTCCCCGTCGCTGCCCGCCCCCGTCCGTCACCACCCGTCACCGCCGGTCGCGGACCTCGCGGACCGTCACCGCCGGTCGCCGCCGGTCGCCGACTCGCGGATCTCGTGGACCTCGCGGACCTCGCGGACCTCGCGGACCTCGCGGACCTCGCGGACCGGACCGGGTACGGAAGCCCCCTCCGTGGCGGCGTCACCACGGTGCGGACGTGTCACCCGCGCGCGGTAGCCGACCTTGTTTTGTACCAGCTATGCCGGGGCGAACGCTCGTTCAGGCGTACGGATTTACCCGCTCGTGATCTCCGGGCGACGGCCGGTCGGACCGGCGGCGGGTTGCGCGGGCCGAGGCCGGGCAGGCGCGGGGAGGGCGTCCGGGCCGTCGGCCGAGGGGTGCTGACCAGGGCGGAAGGCAGACGTCGACAGGCCGGCACGGGAACCGGGAGCAGATGGGAGACGTCTTCCTGGTGATCAAGGTTGAGGAGTGGGCGCGGTGCGGATCTACATCAGTGCGGACATGGAGGGTGTGACGGGGCTCGTCGACGCCGACGACGTCCAGCCCGGCGGCCGCGACTACGAGCGCGGCCGGCTGATGATGGCGGAGGACGTCAACGCCGCCGTCGAGGCGGCCTTCGCGGCCGGCGCCACCGAGGTCACCGTCAACGACGCCCACGGCCCCATGCGCAACCTCCTCCCGGAGGCCCTGCACCCGGAGGTCCGCCTGGTGCGCGGCAGGCCCAAGCAGATGGGCATGCTCGCGG
This sequence comes from Actinacidiphila yeochonensis CN732, assembly GCF_000745345.1. NCBI lineage: Bacteria > Bacillati > Actinomycetota > Actinomycetes > Kitasatosporales > Streptomycetaceae > Actinacidiphila > Actinacidiphila yeochonensis. Next base: position 679,261 of record NZ_JQNR01000005.1, read on the forward strand.
GGCTGACCCCGGAACACGCCGCCATGGTCTGCGTCGGGTACCACTCCAGGGCCGGCGAACTCGGGGTGCTGAGCCACAGCTTCATGGGCCACGAGATCGAGGACATGTGGCTGGACGGCCGGCCGGTGGGCGAGATCGGCCTGGCCCACGCCACCGCGGCGGCCATCGGTGTGCCGGTGGTGGCCCTCACCGGGGACGACCGCGCCTGCGCGGAGATGGCGGACTGGGACGCCTCCGTCGCGACCGCGCCCGTCAAGTACGCGCGGGACCGGTTCGCGGCCGAGCTGCGCCCGGCCGGAGAGGCGCGCGCGGAGATCAGGAGGGCGGTCGCCGCCGGCCTCGCCGGACCACGGGGAGCCGCTCCGCGGGCAGCCGCCCCGCAGGCAGCCGCGGCACCGTCCGTGCTCAGCGTCCGGTGGCAGTCGGCCTCGGTGGCCTCGACCCTGCTGGGCATCCCCGGCGTCACCGCGACGGACCCCCGCACCGTCCAGGCCCGGGGCGCCCTGCCCGGCCTCTACCGGCAGTTCGGCGTGTGGATGCGGGTGGCGTCCTCCCTGACCAACCAGCCGCCGTACTGCTGAGGCCGTCCACGCGAAGCCGCCGAGACCGCCCGCGCAGGGCCGCTGACGTCGCACCCGTCGAGCCGCCGGCTCGCCGCGGAGAGTGCCATGAGTGCAAGGAGGAGATGTGGAACCGGGCGAAGTCTGGTGGGTCGAACTCGACGAACGGCGGCCGGTCGTCCTCCTGCGGGACGACGGCCCCTCCGGGTTCCGCGCGATGTGGGTGACCGACCCCGCCGACCCCGCCGGGCCCGTCGGCTTCGGCCTCGGCCTCGGCCTCGGCGGACGGGACCTGGACGTCGAAGTGGCCCTGGGCGCCGAGGCGGGCCTGCCCTTCGAGGGGGTCCTGCGGTTCGCGTCCCCGCGCCCGGGCTTCACCCCCTGCACGTGGCTGACCACTCTGGACCGGGAGGACCTCGCGGAGCGGGCGGGAGCGCTGCCGCCCGCGAAGCTCGACGAGGTCGAGGACGCGCTGCACTCCGCAGACCGGCCGCGGGAGTGGGACGCGGCGGTGGCCACGACGCTCAGCGCGATGCGGGACGCCCTCCGCCGCGACGGTTCGCGGTAGTACCGGACCGCCGGCGCCGGGCCGCCGGCGGTCCGGGGCTGTCGCGGCAGCGCGTCCGGGGTCGGCGAGTCCGCCGCGCACCTGTTCGCCCGGGAAGGCGCGAACGTCGTCATCACCGCGCGGCGCAGGATCGAGCCGGTGCCCCCGAACCGGACGCCGAGGCAGGGCGGCCGCTGGCGGGACCATCGCGAGGTGGTCGACGCGGCGAGGTGATCGACGCGCGCAAGGTGATCGACGCGATCGCCCGCATGTCGCGCGCATGTCGCGCGCGATCGACGCGATCGCCCGCACGTCGCGGCCGGGGCCCGGAGAAGAGGCCCCGGCCGACGAACCCGGTGGCCCGTCGCGGTGGTCAGCCGCCGATGCTGTCCAGTTCGGCGACATCCGCGTCCGAGAGGGCGAGACCAGCACCTGTGACGTTCTCGCGCAGGTGGGCGGTGGACGACGTACCGGGGATGAGCAGGATGTTCGGCGAGCGCTGCATCAGCCAGGCCAGCGCGACCGACATCGGCGTCGCCCCCAGCCGGTTCGCGACCTGCGAGAGGGCCTCGGACTGGAGCGGCGTGAAACCTCCCAGCGGGAAGAACGGCACGTAGGCGATGCCCTCGGCGGCCAGGTGGTCCACCAGGTCGTCGTCGTGGCGGAAGGCGAGGTTGTACATGTTCTGCACGCACACGATCGGGGCGATGCCACGTGCCTCGGCGACCTGCTCGACGGTGACGTTGCTGACGCCGAGGTGGCGGATCAGGCCCTCGCGCTGAAGCTCGACGAGCGTCCCGAACGCTTCGGCGATCGAGCCGGGCTGGGAGCCCTGGGCGTCGCCCATGCGCATGTTGACCAGGTCGAGGGTCTCGACGCCGAGGGATTCGAGGTTCTCGTGGACCTGCTTGCGCAGGTCCTCGGGGCGCCGGGCCGTGGGCCAGCCGCCCTGCGCGTCACGGGTCGCACCCACCTTGGTGGCGATGAACAGCGGCTCCGGGTAGGGGTGCAGCGCTTCGCGGATGAGCTCGTTCGTGACGCGCGGACCGTAGGCGTCGCTGGTGTCGATGTGGGTGATCCCGAGGCCGACCGCCTCACGCAGCACCGCCAGGGCGCCGTCGTGGTCGGCGGGCGGCCCCATGACCCACGGCCCGGCGAGCTGCATGGCGCCGTACCCGAACCGGGTGACGGAGGTGTCACCCAGCGTCCAAGTCCCGCCGGGAAGAGGTGTGGTGGAGGGCGTGTCCATCGTGGTGCCTTTCACTTCGTGCAAGGGTGGCGTCTCCAGCCCCTTTGCCTCAGCATTGGAGAGGAACTTCCTTTCGGGAAGTAGGCACTCTGAAGTGCGTAACCACCAGAAGGTGAGTGACGAGGTCAGTGGCGACGAAGGCCGACAAGAAGACGCAGGCAAAAGCGGAGTTCAACGCGTTCCTGGCAGTGTGCCCCAGCCGTCAGCTCCTCGACCGGATATCGGACAAGTGGGTCGTCCTGATCCTGTGCGCACTGGGCGGTGACACCCCCGACCAGCCCGGTGCGTCGCACGCCCCCAAGGCGATGCGCTACTCCGAACTGGCCCGGCTGCTGGCCGGCGTCAGCCAGAAGATGCTGACCCAGACCCTACGGGCTCTCGAACGCGACGGCCTGCTCATCCGCACCGTGACACCCACGGTCCCTGTCACCGTCACCTACGAGCTGACCGACCTCGGCCTCTCACTCCACCACCTCACACGCGGGCTCAGGCACTGGGCCCAGACCCACATGGAACAGGTCCTCGCCCATCGCGAGGGCCACGACGCACGGGTTTCCTAGGCCAGCGCCCGCAAGGCTTCGAACGGGGCGAGGCAACCACCTCGACGGCCGGAGACCGCCGGCGGCGCGTCGGCGTCGAGCCCAGACCGGGGCCGAACCCGGACCGGGGTAGGGCCCCGACCGGGGTAGAGCTCAACCCGGTGCCGAGCTCAGACCAGTGCGTCCGGGCCGAGCGAGGCCGTGCTCGTCATTCGGCGGCCTGCCGTGCCGGTTCTTCGTGGATCCCGACGCGCAGGACGTGCTCGATGCCGCCGTCGAGCTTGTCGCGCGCCGCGGTCAGTTCGGTGATGCGCTGCTCGATGGCGCCGCGCTCGTACCGGCCGGGTGTCAGGCTCTTGCGGCGGGCGGCGGTGTGCCGCGAAGGGTGCCGCGAAGGGTGCCGTGGAGGGTGGCGCGGACGAGGGCCCGGCCGCGGGCGGCGGTGCGGGTGCGTTCACCGAGGGTGTCGGGTGGGGCGGCGTCCAGGCCGGCACAGGTGCGGCAGATGCCCGGGGCGGGGGTGGGGCGTGCGCAGGTGGCGCACTCGTGCCGGCGCGGTGCGGCGAAGGCAGCGGGGGAGGTGGGTGCGGTGGGGCCGAGAGGGCGGTGGCGGGTTCGTCGGGTGGGGGGAGTTTGCGGGTGAGGCGGTCGCGGAGGAGGGCCGAGGCGCTGTGGACGCGTTCCGGCAGGCCGTTGAGGAGGGCGTGGGAGAGGTCGCGGGGGCCGTGGCCGCGTTCCAGCCAGCGGGTGACCAGGGGTGCGAGTGCGGCGGCCTCGGCCGCGCCGAGGCGCAGGCGCGGTTCCGGTGCCGTCAGGCGGTGCAGCAGTGCCGCCGCCTCGCCCGCGGCGGCGTCCGGCGGCCCGGCGGGGGTGGGCGCGACGGGTGGGGTCTCCCTCCATGCCTCGCTCCGCCCGCCCGTTCGGGCCTCGGGTGCCGTCCGTTGCGTGGGGAGGGAGGTTCTTTCCCTCCGGTCCTTTACGGGGTGGGCGCCACGGCTGCCGTCGGCCAGTGGACCGGTGCCCGGGAACGCGGCACTCGGCGCCATCTGCGGAGCGCCGTACGGAACGCCGTACGGAACGCCGTACGGGACGTCGTACACGTGGGATTCGCTGACGAAGGTGCCGTCCGGGCGGCGTACCCGCTCGACGCGGTAGTAGCCGAAGGAGATCAGCTCGCGCAGAGCCTTGCCCACCAACTGGCGGCCCTCGATGCTGCTGTCGGCCATGTGGCGGCCGTCCTCGCGCCAGTCGTCGGGCCGGGAGAGGAGGTCGGCCAGCAGGCCGCGCGCGATGTAGGACATACGTCGGTCCTGCAACACGACGTTGGGCAGGACGGTGAAACCGCTCGTATGGCGGCTACGATGGATCTGCATCGGGAGTTGTTGCTCCTTGTGCCTGACCCCGGAGCGTTGCTGCGCTGCCGGGGTCACTCTATTGAGTTCGCTGGTGACAGAACGTACCACGCGATTCGGCCACGATCGACCGCTCCTGGGCGCTTCGGACCCCTCCTCGCCTGGCGGAACGTTCCTCCCGCGAGGGGTCGGTCCGGATCGGTCGTCCCCGGCCCCTGGCCGTAGGAGCTACGCGGCCGTAGGAGCTACGCGGCCGTAGGAGCTACGCGGACCCGCGCCCGCCCGCCCACAGCTCGATGCGCGCGGTCACGTCGGCGAAGTGCCCGGCGATGCTGGCCGCCGCCGCGTCCGGGTCGCGGTCCTCCAACGCCTGGAGCACCTGGCGGTGTTGGCCCACCACGTGGTCGTGGTCGGTGCGCGGCTTGGCGACGTCCGCCTCCAACTGGCGGTAGACGTCCCAGAAGAGGGCGATCAGCTGCAGGGCGAGGGCGTTGCCGAGCGGTTCGTAGAGCAGCTCGTGGAAGCGCCGGTCGTGGCCGGACCGCCCGGCGTCGCCGTCGGCGGCCAGCCCGTCGAGCTCGGCCCGCAGCCGCTCCAGGTGCTCCGGCGCCAGCTCCACGGCGGAGCGTCGGATCAGCCCGCTCTCCAGCAGCGCCCGCACCTCCACGATGTCCAGCAGCGCCCGGGGGTTGTCGCGCCGCACGGCCAGCCGGGAGTGGAAGAGCAGGCCGGGGGCGAGCGAGGGCAGCGCGGCGGTGCCGACGTACGTGCCGTAACCGTGCCGGACGTCCACGATGCCCAGCGCCTGGAGCCCCTTGAGCGCCTCGCGGACCGAGTTGCGGCTCACCCCGAGGGTGCGCATCAGCTCCGGTTCGGCCGGCAGCGGGTCGCCCGGGTCGAGGTCCATGTCGACGATCAGGTCCACGATCAGGTCCTGCACCGAGGGGCGCCGCACCCGTTCCGGCACGCGCGGTGCGGCGGGGGGCTTGCGCTGGGCTGGCATGGCGCCTACGTTACCCGTCCAGTAGGACGTCGGACATCCTACGTCCTACCTTTCGATCTCCCGCCCGCCGGACCGTCCCCCCGAGCTCCCGAGGATGCGAGCCCATGACCAACTCCCCCGCTCCGCCGCTGCGCTGGCGCGCCACCCTGGCCGCCCAGGACTGGAAGGCGTTCACCGCCGCCTGGCTGGGCTACGGCATGGACGGCTTCGACTTCGTCCTGATCACCCTGGTCCTGACCGATATCAGCCACGACTTCCACCTTTCCACGATCCGCGCCGCGACCCTGGTCTCGGCGGCGTTCGTGTCGCGCTGGTTCGGCGGCCTGGCCATCGGCGCCATCGGCGACCGGATCGGACGCCGCCCGGCGATGGTGCTGAGCATCGCGCTGTACGCGGTCGGCTCGGTGCTGTGCGGCTTCGCCTGGGGCTACTGGTCGCTGTTCGCCTTCCGGATGGTGGTCGGCCTCGGCATGGCCGGCGAGTACAGCGCCAGCACCACGTACATCATCGAGAGCTGGCCGCGGCGGATACGGAACACCGCGAGCGGCATGCTGCTCTCCGGCTACCCGCTCGGCAGCGTGCTCGCCGCGAAGGCGTACGCGTGGGTGGTGCCGCACAGCAGCTGGCGGGTGCTGTTCTGGATCGGCATCCTGCCCGTGGTGCTCGCGATCTACCTGCGCCGACGGCTCCCCGAGGCAGCCGAATGGCAGCAGGCGTCCCAGGCCGGCCGGACCCGGTTCAGCGCCACGCGGCGGCTGTTCGACGCCCGCACCCGGTGGTGGAGCGTGCCCGTCAGCCTGGTGGCGGCGGTGGCGCTGGTGGTGGTGCTGCGCGGGGAGCCGATGCCCGCCACACTGGCCCTGGTCGCCGTCATCACCGCGTGCTTCGTGGCGCTGACCGTCCGGTTCGCCGGGCGGCTGTGGCCGGTGGTGGTAGCGCTGATGGTCACCGTCTTCTGCGCGTTCCTCTACTCCTGGCCGCTCCAGTCGCTGCTGCCCACCTACCTCAAGACCGACCTGCACTACGACCCGGCGCAGGTCTCCGACGCCCTGCTGTACGCCGGCTTCGGCTACGCCGTCGGCAGCGTGCTCGTCGGCTACCTCGGCGACCGGTTCAGCACCCGGGCCGCGTACGTGACGATGCTGGTCGCGTCGCTGGTCTTCGTCTACCCGGTCTTCGCGCTCGGCGAGGGCCACACCGTGGCCCTGTGGGTGCTGCTCTTCCTGCTGGTCGGCACCAGCTCGGGCGCCTCGGGCGTGCTGCCCAAGTACGTCAGCGACCACTACCCGATCGAGATGCGCGCCGCCGCCCTCGGCTTCAGCTACAACGTCGGCGCGCTCGGCGGGGCCGCCGCCCCCGTCCTGGGCGCCCGGCTCGCCAAGCCGCTCAGCCTCGGCACGGCCATCACCGTGCTCTCCCTCGGCGTCACCGCCCTCCTCGTCCTGCTGATCGTCTTCGACGTGCCCGCCCGCGTGCAGCGCTACGCGGACGCGCGGTACGGCGACCGGCCGTCCCCGGCCTCCAACCCCACCATTGAGAAGGTCTGATGTTCCACGGAGTCGTTCCTCCCCTGTGCACCCCGCTGACCGAGGACGGGGAGGTGGACACCGCCTCGCTGGAGCGCCTCACCGCCTTCCAGCTCGACGCGGGCGTGCACGGCCTGTTCGTCGGCGGCTCCACCGGGGAGGTCGCCCAACTGACCGACGCGCAGCGGGACACCGCCCTGCGCACGGTCACCGCCACCGTCGCCGGGCAGGTCCCGGTGCTGGCCGGCGTGATCGACACCGGCACCCTGCGGGTCATCGAACACGCCCGTCGGGCCCACCGGTTGGGCGCGGACGCGGTGGTCGCCACCGCCCCCTTCTACGTCGGGGCCGGCGAGGGCGAGCTGCGTGCCCACTTCCTCGCCCTGCACGCGGCCGTCGACCTGCCCCTGGTGGCCTACGACATCCCGTCCAACACGCACGTCAAGCTGCCGCCGGCGCTGCTGGGCGAGCTGGCGCAGGAGAAGGCGATCGCGGCCGTCAAGGACTCCTCGGGCGACCTGGAGTCCTTCCAGAAGGTGATGGACGGCGCCGCCGGCAGCGGCGTCGCCTGCCTGACCGGCTCGGAGACGCTCGCCGACCTGGCGCTGGCCCGCGGCGCCGACGGCGTCGTACCGGGCCTCGGCAACGTCGACCCGCACGGCTACGTCCGCCTGTACGAGGCCGCACGGACCGGCGACCTCGCGGCCGCGCGGGCCGAACAGCGGCGACTGGTCGAGCTGTTCGCGATCATCGACGTCGCCGACCGCGGCAGGGTGGGCCGGATGTCGGGCGCGCTGGGCGCGTTCAAGGCGGCGCTGGTCGCACGCGGCGTGATCGCCCGCCCGGCCACGCTGCCGCCGCTGCTGCCGATCACGGCGGACGAGGCCCGGCGGGTGGCGGAGCTGACCCGGGCAGCGGGACTGGGACCGGTCGGCACGCACCTTTCCCCCCCGGTCGGTTGATCCCCGGGTAGGGACTCGGCACCCCGTAGTCTCAGGACTCCGTAGTGTCAGCACTCCCCGCAGTCGCGTCTCCCCCCAGACGTATCTCCGTCCAGTCGCATCTCCCCGCAGTCGCATCTCCCCGCAGTCGCGTCTCCCCGCAGTCGCGTCTCCCCCACCTCGCAGACGACTTCAGGAGGCACCCATGTCCTTCGACCGACGCCGGCTCCTCGCCCTCCCGCTCGCGGCGGGCGGGGCCCTGTTGGCCGGACGGCCCGCCTGGGCGGGCACCGCGTCCGCCGACGGTTCCGGCACCGCCACCGCCGAAGGGTCGGAGACCACCGCCCCGGCCACGGGCACCGCCACCGCCACCGCCACCGATTCGTCAACGCCCGCCGCGTTCGAGCAGTCGGTGCCGTTCACCGCCGGCGAGGACGGTTACGCGACCTACCGCATCCCGGCCGTCGTCCGCACCGGCGCCGGCACGCTGGTGGCGTTCGCGGAGGCGCGGGCGAGCGGTTCGGACACCGGCGCGATCGTGGTGGCGGCCAAGCGCTCCACGGACGGCGGGCGGAGCTGGGGCCCGCTCGCCGTCGTGGCCGGGGACGGCACCAACACCCAGGGCAACCCGTGCCCCGTCGTGGACCCCCACAGCGGCGACATCATTCTGTTGACCTGCACCAACGCCGCCGACGCCACCGAGAGCTCGATCACGTCCGGGCAGGTGCCGCCCGCCGACGGCCGCCGGGTGTGGGTGCAACGGGGCACGCACGACGGCCGGGTGTTCAGCGCCCCGCAGGAGATCACCGCCCAGGCCAAGCAGCCGGACTGGCGCTGGTACGCCACCGGCCCCGGCCACGCGGTCGCCCTCACCTCCGGACCGTTCCGCGGCCGGCTCGTCGTCCCCGCCAACCACTCCGTACCGCCGTCGGCCGGCTCCTCCGACACCGGTAGCGAGGCGAAGTACTACGGCGGCCACTGCCTGCTCAGCGACGACGCCGGCCACACCTGGCGGATCGGCTTCACCGACGACACCCCGGACGGCGTGGTCAACGCCAACGAGTCCACTGCCGCCCAACTCCCCGACGGCACCCTCTACTTCAACGCCCGCGACCAGGGCGGCAGCGCCCCCGGCACCCGAGCGGACGCCCGTAGCACGGACGGCGGCGCGCACCTGCTGCACCCGTACGCGTCGCAGCCGCAGCTGGCCGGCCCGGCCGTCGAGGGCAGCGTCCTGCAACCCTCCGCCGGCCCGCTGCTCTTCTCCGGCCCGAGCGCCCCGACGACCCGCGCGTCCATGGCCGTACGCGCCAGCAACGACGGCGGCCACACCTGGCGTACGGCGCTGACCCTCTCCACCGCCCCGGCCGGCTACAGCGACCTGGTCCAGCTCTCCCCGACGGAGGTCGGCCTCCTCTACGAGACCGGCACCTCCTCCCCGTACGAGCAACTGACCTTCGCCCGCATCCCGTTGTCGACCCTCACAGACTGAGGGCGCGGCCTTTGGCGGGAGCGGCACCGAAACCGAGGGAGCGGAGACCATGGCCGGTACGCGGCCGGGACCCCGCTCAGTCCCGGGTCGCTCCCTCGGGCCAGACGATCCTGACCGCGACCCCGACGCTCTCTGCGTAGCGAACGACATCGGCCGTACCGCCGTAGCCTCGCGCCGGCCGGCCGTCCCAGACGGCGATCACCTCGTCCACGAGGCCGACGAGGATCTCACTGGCGGCCATGTACGCCGGGTCGTCCGACTCCGAGAACCCCGTCGCGTGGACCTCTGACGCACGGCCGACGAGGCTGTCGTACACGGCGTCGTGCCACCGTGGGAGCACCCCGCGGTAGTCCTCGGCGGGGATGACCACCTCAAGCCGCCCCCCGTGGTCGAGTACCGCCTGCGCGAACCACGCGTCAGGGCCATCCGCGACGCACGACACGCCCGTGAGCTCCGCGGCGCGGTAGTCACCGACGATGGCGCGTAGTTCGGATCGGACCAAGGCAGCCGACCTCTCCGGCAACCCGCGATGCCCGGTGATTCCGACGCGCATGGGCAATCCCTCCTGTCACATATAAGCGTGGTGCAACCGTTCGTCGAAGTCGCGGACCACTCTCGGCGGCGTCTTCGAGGAGTACGCCCTACGGAAGCTCCGCGCCCGCTCGACAACACGACCGGAGCGATACCGCAGCCCGGTCTCGACTGCCCGGGTGGCGAGAAGGTATGCGACCTCCAGCCGCCCACTGGCCAAGTGACCCGCCGCAAGGTCGAGTTGCAGTATCGCGCGCTGTTTGGCATGGGCGGCCGCCGCGACAAGCATCGCCTCGTCTCCCGACTCGAAGACCCACGCGGGCAGACCGAGGCGCGCGCCACAGGCAAGCCGACACGCCAGGACCTTCGCCTCGTTGAAGGTGAAGACCCAAGGCCACGGAGGTGGCTCCTCTGCCGGAATGCGATTCACCTCAGAACGGCTTCGCACCAGGGCGCGGTCGCTGGAGCGCTCGTCTCCCGCTGCCGCATGGGCAAGCGCCTCCACGGTGCTCAGCCATGCGTCGGCGATCACGATCTCCTGCGGACCGACTTGGCTTCGCGCGAGACGAACGAGGTCGAGCGCTTGCGCGACATTCCCGGCGTCCGCCTCCATCTGGGCAAGGCTGCCCACCTGATACGCGACGAGCAGGCTGTTCCCGGAGCGCCGGGCCGCTTTGATCGCCGATCCGTACCACGTGCGAGCCGATCCGGCGTCACCCATGTCCCAGCTGAGCCAACCAGCCAGGCTGGCCACTTCGCTACCGACCGCAGCAAGCCGTAGCTTCTGCGCTTCCTTCGGCTCGTCCGCCGCAACCGCCTGCACAAGACCAAGGTGAGACCGGACGACTTCGGACAGTTGTCGGGACGACGTGGCGCCGTCCATCCGGCGGTACGCAGTGGTGGCAACCCTCAGCGTGGCCGCCTGACCTGTCTCGGCATGGTGCTTCGGTGCAGCCAGAGTTGCGAGTGCAGGTGTGGAGACAACAGCGGCTGCTCCTGTGAGAAATTCCCGGCGTTCCACGTGCTCCGTTCCGTCCGTGCGCGCCATTGCCGACGAGTCGGCGAGACCGACCAGCCGACGAGGCATGTCCAGATACGCCGCGGCCCTGGCCAAGACGGTCATGTCGTACGGGCCTGCTGAACGGGCTTCGAGCCTGGAGACAGCAGACTGCGTGACGCCGCATCCCTCACCGAGCTGGCGTTGGGTGACCCGTAACTCCCTTCGGGCGATGTTGATGACGCGGCCGTAGTTGCCCTCACGTGAGGCATCCAGGATCGCCTGCTTCGACCAGTTCATTCGTTCCACTTTTTCTGGACGGTACGCCAGCGGCCCACATGAGTGGGCCCTTCGTATCCGCAGCGCGCATGCGTGCATGCACTGCGTGCATCAAGTGTGGCCGATGCGAAGGCCGAACTGCTTTGGTCCGGTCAAGAAGACCTGGAAGGGGCCTTCCAGTTCACCAGAAGGCTTCGGTATCTCCGGGCGGACGGCCCGGCGTGGCCACGGCTTACAAGGAGCGCCGACATGCGCGAGCACCATCACCATCCGGTCGGAAGCCCGGGGGTCGAAAGATGACGACGCCGGCACCGATCGACGGGGAACATCCTTCCGTTGTCGTGAAGTCCTGGCCACAGGGACCGCGTTCGGTGGGCCGAGCAAGGCGCTTGCTGGTCCGCAACCTTGACGTCTGGGGCTTGGCTCATCTCGCGGACGCGGCGGCGCTGGTCGTCTCTGAGCTGGTGACCAACAGCGTCCGGCACGCGCGTGAGCCGCGCGGACACCTGATCCGCACACGCTTCGAGCGCCTGCGGGACGGTGTGCGGATCGAGGTGCACGATGCCAGCGACAGGAAGCCGGAACACCGTGAGGCGTCTTCGTACGCGGAATCCGGGCGGGGTCTGGCCCTGGTGGAACTGATCACCGCCGGTCGCTGGGGAGTGAGCGACCGGGAGGGGATCGGGAAGATGGTGTGGGCGGTGTGCGCCGACGGCAGTACGGATGTCGGCGCGGACGGGGCCTCGGCGTAAGCGGAGCCACTCGTCGTCCGGCCACGAGGAAACCGGCACCTGAGCTCGGCCCATGTGCCGTCCGCCCACCCCTGCGGCGCACGTCGGGCGGCCCGAGGCTCCGCGTCGGAGCCTCGGGCCGTCCGGGTCCGGCCGAGTCCGGCCGGGAGGGTGGGCTACTCCTCCTCGGCGGCGGGGCGCCGGACTGAGGGAGGCCGGCGCGGATCGCGTCCATCACCGTGGAGTCGGTGAGGGTGGTGACGTCGCCGAGGTCGCGGTTCTCGGCCACGTCCCGCAGCAGGCGGCGCATGATCTTGCCCGAGCGGGTCTTGGGCAGCTCGTCCACGCGCAGGATCTGGCGGGGCCGGGCGATCGGCCCGATCTCCCTGCCCACGTGGGCGCGCAGTTCGCGGGCCAGCCCGTCGCCGCCCAGTCCGGCCGCCGCCTCCTCGCCCTCGCCGCGCAGGATGACGAACGCGACGATGCCCTGCCCGGTGGTGGCGTCCGACGCGCCGACCACCGCCGCCTCCGCCACGAACGGGTGGGAGACCAGCGCGGACTCCACCTCCGTCGTCGAGATGCGGTGGCCGGAGACGTTCATGACGTCGTCCACCCGGCCCAGCAGCCAGATGTCGCCGTCCTCGTCCTTCTTGGCGCCGTCGCCCGCGAAGTACATGCCCGGGAAACGCGACCAGTACGTGTCGACGTACCGCTGCTCGTCGCCCCAGATCGTGCGGAGCATCGACGGCCACGGCTGGGTGATGACCAGGTAGCCGCCCGAGCCGTTGGGCACGGGGGTACCGGTGTCGTCGACGACGTCGGCGAAGATCCCCGGCAGCGCGCGCAGCGCCGAACCCGGCTTACAGGTGCTCGCGCCGGGCAGCGGGCTGATCATGTGCGCGCCGGTCTCGGTCTGCCACCAGGTGTCCACGACCGGGCAGCGGTCGCCGCCGATCGCGCGCCGGTACCAGACCCACGCCTCGGGGTTGATCGGCTCGCCGACGCTCCCCAGCAGCCGCAGGCTCCCCAGGTCGAAGCGGGCCGGGATCTCCTCGCCCCACTTCATGAACGTGCGGATCGCGGTGGGCGCGCAGTAGAGGATCGTCACGCCGTACCGCTGGACGATCTCCCACCAGCGGCCCCGGTGCGGGGTGTCGGGCGTGCCCTCGTAGAGGACGGAGGTGACGCCGTTGGCGAGCGGCCCGTAGACGATGTACGAGTGGCCGGTGACCCAGCCGATGTCCGCGGCCGTCCAGTAGACGTCCCGCTCGGGCTTGACGTCGAAGACCGCCCAGTGGGTCCACGCCGCCTGGGTGAGGTAACCGCCGGTGGTGTGCAGGATGCCCTTGGGGCGGGCGGTGGTGCCCGAGGTGTACATGATGTAGAGCGGGTGCTCGCTGTCGAACGCCTCCGGGGTGTGCTCGGCGGGCTGCGCGGCCACCAGGTCGTGCCACCACAGGTCCCGCCCGTCGGTCCAGTCCACGTCCTGGCCGGTGCGGCGGACCACGAGCACGCTGCGCACGTCGGGGCAGCCGGTCAGTGCCTCGTCCACGGCGGGCTTGAGCGCGGAGGGCGCGCCCTTGCGGTAGCCGCCGTCGGCGGTGATCACGACGTGGGCGTCGCAGTCGAGGATGCGGCCGCGCAGCGCGTCGGCGGAGAAGCCCCCGAAGACCACGGTGTGCGGGGCGCCGACACGGGCGCAGGCGAGCATCGCCACGACCGTCTCGGGGATCATCGGCATGTAGATCGCGACCCGGTCGCCGGCCGAGACACCCAGCGCTGTCAGGGCGTTGGCGGCCCGCGCGACCTCCCGCGCCAGCTCGGCGTAGGTGAGGGTGCGGGTGTCGCCGGGCTCGCCCTCCCAGTGGAAGGCCACCCGGTCGCCGTTCCCGGCCTCGACGTGCCGGTCCACGCAGTTGTACGCGGCGTTGAGCCGGCCGCCGGTGAACCAGCGCGCGAACGGGGCGCGGCTCCAGTCGCGCACCTGCTGCCAGGGCTCGGCCCAGCTCAGCCGGGAGGCAGCCGCGGCCCAGAACGCGTCCGGGTCCGCGGCGGCCTCCCCGTACGCGGCGGCCGTGACGTTGGCCTGCTCGGCGAGGGCCGCCGGCGGGGGGAACCGGCGGCCCTCGGAGAGCAGGTTGGACAGGGTCTCCCCACTCATGCGTGGGTCTCCGCGACGGGCCCGCCACGCCGGCCCGGCCCCTCGGGCAACGGGCCGACCGGCACCACGACCCGCTTCCAGGTGGAGTTGGTGACGACGGCGAACGAGGCGTACCAGGCGAGCACCGCGGTGACCAGGCCCAGCCAGCCGCCGATCTTGGTGGTGGCGGTGGACTGGGCGAACTCGCCCACGGCCAGCAGGATGAAGGTGAGCGACAGGGTGGTGAAGACCGCGAGCAGCGCCGCGTTGGTGCGCAGCGCGGCCACCGTCATGTACACGGTGAAGATGGCCCAGACCAGCAGGTACAGCCCGGTCGCCTGGTGGGCGGTGGAGGCCGGCAGGGTGGCGACGATCCACTTGACGTAGCCCGCGTACGACAGCCAGAACGCGCCGTACGAGGCGAACGCGGTCGCGCCGAACGTGTTGCCCTTGCGGAACTCCCACATGCCGGCGAGGAGTTGGACCAGCCCGCCGTAGAAGAGGGCGAGCGGCAGCACCACGGTGAGCAGGTTCTGGTCGATGAGGTGGGCGTTGAAGGCGCTGAGGACGAAGGTGGTGGCGGCGAAGCCGGCGAGGCCCAGCGGCCCGGGGTCGGCTATGCCGTTGGCGGCGGGGGCTGAGGTGGGGGTGGACATCTGCGGGTTTCCTCCTCGTCGAGGAAGGCAGTGGCTGGCGGTCCCGAGGACGCCCGCCCGCGCCGGCGCCTCACGGCCGACCCGGTCCGGGCCGAGCGGCCCCGCTCCACGCTAGGTCCACCTCTTGCCCTCATCCCCTCCACGGCACCTCGCCCGTCGCCCAACGGTCCCCCCGGATCGCCGAAGGGTCACCCGCGTGCGGCGGGCGGTCGAGCGGGAGGGGCAAGCGAGGGCTCTGGCGCGGCGGCTGCCGAGGACGGACCGCGGGTCGGTGCCACAGCGGACGCGCGTCGGGGATGCCCGCAACCGAGCTCCGGTCCGCCTACCGTTCCCGCCATTCCTTGAAGGAGACGCTCAACAGGGTGTGCTGGTAAGGAGGAAGACCGTCCCCGAATTGGCGCAGTTTTCCATAGACTCTCTTCAACTCCCCCTCGGATTCGAAGTGCCCGAACCGAATGGCCATCCCCAGAACATCCTCCACAGTGATCACCTGGAGGTCCCGTTGGGCAGCAAGGGCCTGGCCACCCTGATCATCGATGGCAACGAGCACCTCGTAGCCCAGATCCTGGTAGTGAACCCCGTGGGCGACCACGACCGCTTCACCAAGATCCTTCGAGTCCCGCAGCGCATCCTCCAGTTGACGCCCCCGCACGTCTGCGAACACTTCCACCACGCGAGGGGGCGCCGTCAGGGCCTCGATCGCCGGAAGGACCTGTACGTATCGGCTCCCCCGCAGTCGGTCCCAACGGAGTCCGAGGCCCTGGTACTTCCTGTCCTTCCGGGCCACCTCATCACAGACCTCCTGCGGTACGAGGAGGGTCAACTCGGCCTTCTGCAGTACATCAACAAGCAGGTGATGGAGGTTGGCCCCGACGAAGTGCACACAGATGACCGCGTCAAGGATGCAGACCGGTGCTTGCTGCTCCGCCCGAACACCTTCGTCGGATGCTTCCACGTGCTCTTTGGGCAAGCCCCCCCACCCTTCGGTATTCCCCGCGCGGGAAATACCCTACTCGTCGTTGGCCGGCCCGCGTGACTCGTCCTTGGCCAGCCCGCGGGCGACCAACCGCGAAAGGTCGGCACGTTTGGCGGTCGGAGGGGTGGGGACGATCCCAGCCGCCTTGAGCTTCGCCTCAGCCGCTTCCGGTGTACGCCCTTCGAGCATGGCCAATGCGCGCACGCCGATGAGGTTCCGCCGGTACGCCTCTACCGCTCGCTCCAGAATACGGCGAGGAGCCCGTACAGCTTGGGCTGCCTCCTGCTCCTGCTCGTATGCCGGCCCCCATCCGTATCGCTGAGCCAGCTGAACTCCCGTCGGCCCCCAGAGGTCCTTCTTCTGCTCAGCTGTGATCAGGGTCATCGACTCCAGCTGAATGAGGACCACCGGAAAGCTGACGCGAAAATGTCGGGCAAGCAACGCGGCGGTACGTTCGTCCACTCGGCCACGCCGAGGAAATCCCTCGCCTGAAAGCCACTCATTGATGCCTTCCTCCGGCGCCAGCAAGTGGCGGGCAAAGGCATCACATCGCTTCTCGCCCGGTGTTCTTCCATCGTCCAGCTCATGGACCTGGGCGCCGTCGCCCCAGAGCAGGTGCCCCAACTCGTGGGCGAAACTGAACCGCTGCCGCTCGGGCACGTCACATGCGCGAACAGCGATGAGGGTCGTCTCGCGCACCGGATCGGTGACCGTAAACCCCTCGGTTGTTCTCGGCCAGTTCAGGACCGCCGTGTCCACCCCGGTGAGCTGTTCGATCAACTCGTCAACATCAGCGATGGGCGCGCAGCCGAGATGAAGCACGGTCCGCACCCGATGAGCCAGTTCTTTCGCCTGCTGCTCCAGATCCAGGAACTCGTCCGGCAGGGGCAAGCGCCCTTCGGGTTTCCGTTGCTGAGCGGCACGCCCTCCCAGCTGATCCAGGCGGGCGTCCAATTCCAGCACTTCGAGGGTGTGCCGAAGCGCCGCCTCCCGCTCCGCCTCCACCACCTCGTTCATTCTCGCCGCGATCTGTACCCGCTGACGTACGGGATCACCGCAGGTCAGCAGCCGGACGGGAACGTCGAGTGAGATCGCGAGACGATCCAGCTCAGCGAGCGTCAATGAGTTGCGTACGCCATTCTCGATACGGGTCAGAGTCGGTTGGGAGAGCTGTGCGCGTGCGGCGAGCTCGCGCTGACTGAGTCCAGCGCGCTCACGTTCGCGGCGGATCCGCTCCCCCACAAGCACGAGATCCACTGAGCACCTCCTTCTTGAATCTAGTCTACTGACGTGATTCAGCATGGCCAGTGACAGGTGTATCACCGCCCACCGACAAGGGGTCGCTCGGCGTGATCGGACACGCGGCGAAAGCAGCTCGATTCACCTCTGACCTGGTCGTTCGCGGAGGATATTGGGCTCTGTAGGCCGTTCGGCCGACCAGGGGTCGAGGCCCGGTACCGGCGTCACCGACAGAGACGGCAGCGCGCCTACCGCGGCCTCCCGAGGCGGTGCTCGGCGGGGAGGTGCGGCCCGGGAGGGGCGCTGGGTTGGGGGAGGTCGGGGACGCGGGGGATGTCGGTGACCTCTTCCGGGAGGTGCATCCGCAGCATCGCGCGGTCCACCGCCTCGGGAACCAGGCGGCGACGGGTCGCCCAGGAGACCGCCACCATCACGCCGAAGGCGACCGGGACCGTCCAGGCGGCCGGCTCCTCCAGCAGCGCCGCCGGCCAGCCCCGGCCGGGCCCGCGCACGCTGGTGACCACCACCGCCGTGGCGGCCAGGCCGCCGCCCGCGACCAGCCCGGCCAGCGCGCCCCGGTCGGTCAGCCCGCGCCACCAGATGCCGAGCACCAGCAGCGGGCAGAAGGAGGACGCGGCCACCGCGAAGGCCAGCCCGATCGCGTCGGCGACCGGCAGCCCGCCGGTGACCACGGCCATGGCCAGCGGCGGCAGCACGGCCAGCAGCGACGCCCAGCGGAAGCCCCGGGCCGAGCCGCGCAGCAGATCCTGCGAGACGACGGCGGCCGCCGACACCGTCAGCCCGGACGCGGTGGAGACGAACGCGGCGAACGCCCCGGCCGTGGCCAGCGCGGACAGCAGCCGCCCCGCCTCCCCCGCCTGCGCGATCTGCGGCAGCACCAGTACGGCGGTGTCGGTCCGCCCGGTCAGCAGCAGTTGCGGCGCGAAGACCCGCCCGAGTGCCCCGTACACGGGCGGCAGCAGGTAGAAGCCGCTGAGCAGCACCAGGACGAGGACGGTGGTGCGCCGCGCCGCCCGCCCGTCGGGGTTGGTGTAGAAGCGGACCAGCACGTGCGGCAGGCCCATGGTGCCCAGGAACGTGGCCAGCAGGATCGAGTACACCGCGTACAGCGGGTGGGCCCGGCCGCCGGCGCCGGACAGCGGAGCCGCCCAGGCCGCTCCGGTGGCGGGGCGCAACCCCGTCTCGTGCGGGACGACCGCACCGCGGGGGAAGGCCAGTCGGGCCCCGGCAGCGGCCTCGTGGGTCCCCGGAGCCAGCCGCACCCGGGGCCAGCCGCGCACCGACGGCCCCGGCCCGCCCGTGTCGGCCCGCGGCCGCTCCGCCGTCCTGTCGCCCCCCGTCACGTCCCCGCCCGTCACGTCCCCGCCGACGGGGTCACCGGCCACCGGGGCCGCCACCGGGTACGGCGTACGGTCCGGCGCGGGGGTGTACGCACGGCCGTCCAGGCCGCCGCGGACGGCCACCGTGACCGGGGTGCGCACGTCGAACCGGACGGCGTCCTGGACCCGCACCACCGTGGCCCGGGGAAAGGTCGGCACGTCGGGGCCGGTCAACGCGGGCGAGCCGGCCGACCGCCAGGCCAGCACCAGGAAGACGGCGGGCACCGCGATCGCGGTCAGCTTCAGCCAGAAGTGCAGCCCCTGGACCAGCGTGACGCTGCGCATGCCGCCGGTCGCCGAGACCCCCACCACCACCGCGGCCACCACCACCGCCCCGACCCAGCGCGGCACCCCGGTGACCGTCTGCAACGTCAGCCCGGCGCCCTGGAGTTGGGGGACGAGGTAGAGCCAGGCCACGACCGCGACGAGCACGCTCGCCACCCTCCGCACGGCGACGGAGTCCAGTCGGCTCTCCGCGAAGTCGGGCAGCGTGTAAGCGCCGGACCGGCGCAGCGGCGCGGCGACGAGCAGCAGCAGGACGAGGTAGCCGGCCGCGTAGCCGACGGGGTACGCGAGCATGTCCACCCCGTACGCCATCACCAGCCCGGCCACGCCCAGGAACGACGCCGCCGACAGGTACTCGCCGCTGATCGCGGAGGCGTTCCACAGCGGCGAGATCTCGCGGCTGGCCACGTAGAAGTCGGACGTCGCCCGCGACAGCCGCAGCCCGTACGCGCCCACCCCGACGGTCACCGCCAGCACCACCGCGAGGGCACCCAGCCCGAGCCCGGGGTTCACCCGGCTCCCGCCTCTGGCCCTGGCCCTGGCCCTGGCCCGGTTCCGGGGTCAGTTCCGGGGCCGGGGCCGGGGCCGGGGCTGGAACCGGGGCCGGGGCCGGGGCCGGAGTCGGTTCCGAGGCCGGGTTCCGCCGCCGGGTCTGCCCCCTCGGACGCGGGCGCCGCCCGCTCGGCTCCTCCCGGCGCGGCGGCGGCCGGCTCCGGCCCGCCCAGCAGGTCGGTGAAGTCCCGCTCGACCCGTTCGGCGTGCCGGACGTGCAGAAGCGCCGCCCCCACCAGCACCGGGTACACCACCACCCCGAGCAGCAGCCACGCCAGGCGCACGCCCAGCAGCGAGGCCGTACGCAGCTCCGGCAGCAGCGCGAACGCGGCGGGCAGCCCTCCGAGCATCACCGCGAGAACGACCAGCACGCCCAACGCGAGCCTCAGTTGGTCACGCACCAGGGAGCGCACGTAGACCTGGCCCAGCCGTGGCTGCGCGTGCAGGTCGGCGACGGCGGTCCGGGCCGACCACTTCCCGGCCGCCCGCACCCTGCGCGGCGCGGTGACGGTCACCCGGCGCGGCGGGCCCGGGGAGCCGGTCACCACGCGCCGTCCCGGCCGGGCGGAGCGGGCGGCCCGGACGACGGCCGCAGCGGGAAGGGTGTCGCGGGCGGCGGCACGGGCGGCCGCGGGTACGGGTCCGGCGCGACGGACGGCGAAGGGGAGGACGAGGACGGCGACCAGCGCAGCAGCAGGTCGCGCAGCTCCCGCGAGTGCCGTCGGCTGACAGCGAGTTCAGCGCCGCCGACCCGTACCGTCCAGTGCCCGGCGTCCGAGCGCAACGCCTCGACGTGCCGCAGCGCCACCAGGTAGCTGCGATGGATACGGACGAAGCCGTGAACGGCCCAGCTCTCCTCCAGCACCGCCAACGGCACGCGCAGCAGCGGGCGGTGCGGGCCGGCGTGCAGCCGCACGTAGTCGCCCTGCGCCTCGACGTAGGAGACGTTGTCGCGGAGCACGAACCGGGTGACCCCGCCGAGTTCGACGGGTATGCGCTCGTCTGCCCGGCCGTCGGACGACTCGGCCGGCTGGCCGTCCGGCACGCCAAGGGCCGGGGCGCCGTGAGCCGAGGCGCCAAGGGCCGGGGCACCGCTGTCGATCAGCGCCGCCACCCGCCGCACCGCCTCGGCCAGCCGCTCCTGGCTGACCGGTTTCAGCAGGTAGTCGCAGGCGTTGAGGGCGAACGCGTCGACAGCGAAGTCCTCGTACGCGGTGACGAACACGACCGCCGGCGGGTGCGCGAAGCGGCCGAGCACCCGCGTCAGCTCCAGACCGTCCAGGCCGGGCATGCGGATGTCGAGGAAGACCGCGTCGACGCCGCCCTCCTCCAGCAGCCGCAGCGCCTCCGTGCTGCCGCCGGCCGCACGCACCTGGCCGACCCGGCGGTCGCGGCGCAGCAGGTACGCCAGCTCCTCCAGCGCGGGGGGCTCGTCGTCGACCGCGAGGACGCGCAGCGGGTTCACCGCGGGGCCGCCGTGTCCGTGGAGCCCGAAGGCGGCAGCCCCAGGGCGCGTCCGTTCCCGGGACGTGGCTCCGCCCGCTCTCGGCCTCCGTTGCCCAACCACAGCTTCACCTGGCGTGCACTCCGTTCCTGAACTTGGGCACGCGGATGTTGATCTTCGTCCCGGCGCCGCGCTCGGTCTCCACCACCAGGCCGTAGTCGTCGCCGAAGACCCGGCGCAGCCGCTCGTCGACGTTGCCCAGGCCCAGCGACTGTCCGCCCGCCCGGCCCGCGAGCTGGGCGCGGACCTGCTCGGGGTCCATACCCACACCGTCGTCCTCGACGCTGATCCGGCACTCGGAGCCCGCGTCCTCGGCCCGGATGGTGATCCGGCCGGAGTCCGGCTTGGGGCCCAGCCCGTGCCGGACGGCGTTCTCCACCAGCGGCTGGAGGCACAGGAACGGAACGGCCACCGGCAGCACTTCGGGCGCGATCAGCAGGTCGACCCGCAGCCGGGCGCCGAACCGGGCCCGCTCCAGGCGCAGATAGCGGTCCACGGAGTGCAGCTCCTCAGCCAGGGTGCTGAACTCCCCGTGCCGACGCAGGCTGTAGCGGGTCAGCTCGGCGAACTCCAGCAGCAGCTCCCGGGCCTGGTCCGGGTCGGTACGCACGAACGAGGCTATGGCGGTGAGGGAGTTGTAGACGAAGTGCGGGGAGATCTGGGCCCGCAGGGCGCGCAGTTCGGCCTCGATCACCCGGGTGCGGGACCGGTCCAGCTCGGCCAGCTCCAGCTGGGTGATCACCCAGAGCGCGACCTCGCCCGCAGCCCGCACCAGTCCGGCCGACGCCTGCCGGGCGTACACCGACAGCGCCCCCACCACCAGGCCGTCCACCACCAGCGGGACGACGACCGCGCTGCGCAGCGGGCAGTCCAGGTCCCCGCAGTCGACGGCCTCGGCCGGCACCACCCACGGCCGCCCGGAGGCCATGGCCTCCCTCGCGTGCTCCACCGCCTGCGCGGCGTGCCGCCGCCCCGGGCCCTCCCACGCGAGCAGGACCCCCTCCCCGACCACGGCGAGAGCGGGCGTACCCAGCAGGGCCCGCAGGTGGCGGGCGGCGCGGCGGGCCGACTCCACGCCCAGGCCGTCACGCAGCGGCGGCGCGGCCAGAGAAGCGGAGTGAAGGGTCTTGAACGCGGCCCGCTCAGCGGGGGTGTTGAACCCGCGCCGCCCCCGGACCAGCCAGAACAGGGCCGCCCCGGCGCCGGCGATGACCAGCACAACGGACACGACGGTGACAACCGACCCCATGGTGCGCATTATGGACGCCTCATCCGGCCCGGGACAGGGTGTTGCGCCCACCCCTCCCGAACCGCCGAGCAGGACCGACCAGCACTGATCAGAGTCGGTCGACACCGGTCGGAACTGGTCGGAGCCGGTCGGCACCGAGGCCGGAAACCGTAGCCGTCAGGCGTCGGCCTCCGCGCGCCCGGCGGGCCCAGCGGGCTCAGCGGGCTCAGCGGGCTCAGCGGGCTCAGCGGGCTCAGCGGGCTCAGGCCACGGGATCACGGCCGCGGTCCCGCTGACCCCGATGCCGCTTCCCGGCCGGGCGGGAACCCGGACGGTGATGGTGCTGGGCCGCCCCATGTCGTCGCCCTGGCGGACGGTGAGAACCGCCGGCACCTCCACCAGCCCGAGCTCGCGCAGGTAGCCGCCGAAGGCGGCCGCGGCGGCGCCCGTGGCGGGGTCTTCCACCACGCCGCCGGGCGGGAACGGGTTGCGCGCGTGGAAGAGGTCCGGCGCCTCACGCCAGACCAGGTCGACGGTGGTCCAGCCGCGCCGCTCCATCAGGGCGCCCAGCGCCGCCATGTCGTAGTCCAGCGCGGCCAGCCGCTCCCGGCCGGCCGCCGCCAGTACCGGGTGCCAGGCTCCGGCGTAGGCGGCCCGGGGCGGCAGCGACGGGTCCAGGTCGCCCGGCTGCCAGCCGAGCGCGGCGAGCAGCGCGGCCAGGTCCTCCGCGGCGATCGGCTGCGTGCGCGGTGCGACGCTGACCAGTTCGGCGTGCCAGGCCCCGTCCGCGGCCCTGCCGGTGGCCACGGTCACCACGCCCGCCTGGGTGTGCAGGACCAGGTCGCCGGCTCCGTGGCGTGTCGCCCAGGCCACCGCGGTGGCGATGGTGGCGTGCCCACAGAAGGGCACCTCCGCCCTGGGGCTGAAGTACCGCACGTCGAGTCGGCCGTCGGGCCGGGGTACGACGAACGCCGTCTCGGAGTAGCCGACCTCCGCGGCCACCGCGACCATTTCCGCCTCGCTCACACCCGTCGCGTCGAGCACGACCCCGGCGGGATTGCCGCCGGCGGGGTTCGCGGAGAACGCCACGTACCTCAGGATTTCCATGCCGTGCACGGTATCGACAGGCACCCGAGGACCGCTCTGCTCCGGCTCAGGATGTGTCCGGCGGTCCGGCAGTCCGGCAGTCCGGCAGTCCGGCGGTCCGGACGGGCGACGGCGACCGGGGAGCGGGGAGCGGGGAGCGGGGAGCGGGGAGCGGGGAGCGGGGAGCGGGGAGCGGGGAGCGGGGAGCGGGGAGCGGTAGGCGAAACGGTGCGACCGCGCGCCCGGTTCCCGTCCTCGGCCGGCAGGGCGGCGAGCCGCTGCCGCACCTCGGGGCCGGAGCGGAGGCCGTGGACGAAGACCGCGGGCACGTTCAGCCCCGGCACCAGCGCTGTTCGTCCGAGCACGTCCCCCTCCCCCACGCGCGGGCGGACGCCCCCACCGGGGATACGGCCGCCCCATCGGGGATACGGCCGCCCAGCCGGGGATACGGCCGCCCCGCCGTCACGGGCCCTTCATGTGGTGGCCGAACGGCCGTGGCACGCCTGCGCCACTCTGGCCGACGGGCGTTACCGGCTGGTAATACGGGAGCGCTCCTCGTCCGTGCCGGCCGATCGTCATCAGGAGACGTCATGCGTTCGTCGCACCACCGCACTCGACGACAGTTCCTCTCCGGGGCCTCAGCCGCGGCCGCGGCGGCCGCGCTCACCGTGGCCGACGGCCGCTACGCCTCGGCCGCCGAACGGGACAGCGCGGTGGCCGCCTCGGCCGCGCGGGCGGTCCAGCCGGCCGGCACCACGCTGGAGCAGGCCGCCACGACCACCGGCGGCACCGGGTACCTGCGGCTGACCGCCGGCCCCGGCTGGCCGCTCGTGGTGCGCCCCGAACTCGCCGCCGGCTCCGCCGGACGCGACGACCGCCGTACCGGCCTGGCCTCGTTCGTGCAGTTCACCGACCTGCACCTGGCCGACACCGAGTCGCCGGTGCGCTTCGAGTACCTGGCCCGGTACATCGACTCCGCCTACCGCCCGCACGAGGCGCTGACCGTACGGGGCGCCGCCTCCCTCGTCGACCGGGTCAACTCGCTGGCCGGCGGCCCCTACACGGGGTTGCCGTTCTCCCTGGTGATGGCCACCGGCGACAACACCGACAACCACGAGCAGGTCGAACTCGACTGGTACCTCACGGTGATGAGCGGCGGCGCGATCACCCCGAGCACCGGCGACACCGCCCGCTACGAGGGTGTGCAGAACTCCGGCTCGGCGCAGTACTGGAACCCCGAGTCGTCCTTCCAGGACACCTACAAGGCGGCCGGGTTCCCGCAGGTCCCGGGCTTCCTGGCGGCGGCCGGCCGGCCGTTCACCGCCACCGGGCTGAGCACGCCCTGGTACACCACGGTCGGCAACCACGACGACAGCATCGAGGGCACCCTGCCGGACCTCGGCCTGCTCTCCTCGCTCTACACCGGCGGCGGGAAGATCGAGGGCGTGGACGACGCGACCGCCGCGAAGCTCGCCGACGCGATCCAGCACGACCCGGCCGCGGCCGTCGGGCTGCTGCTCACCCTCCTCGACAGCGGACCGATCCGCCAGGTCACCCCCGACGCGCGGCGCGCCCCCTTCACCCCGAAGCAGTTCGCCCAGGCCCACCTCGACCCCGCCCGCACCGGGCCGGGCCCCTTCGGGCACGGCTTCACGCAGGCCGCGGCGTCCAGCGGCAAGCTGTACTACACCTTCCCCGTCGCCGAGGGCGTCCTCGGCATCAGCCTGGACACCACCAACCGCGCCGGCTGGGCCGACGGCTCCATCGGCTCCGCCCAGCTGAAGTGGCTGGAGTCGGTCCTCCAGAGCTACAGCACGCACTGGTACGACACCGCGGGCAACGTGGTGCGGCGCGGCTCGCAGGACCAGCTGGTCATGGTGTTCAGCCACCACACCAGCACCACCATGGGCAACACCCTGCCCGACCCGTACAACCTGCTCGACGGGCGGCACACCGGCGCCGAGCTGGTCGACCTCCTCCAGCGCTACCCCAACGTCGTCGCCTGGGTGAACGGCCACACCCACGCCAACCTGATCACCGCGCACGGCCACGCCGTTCCGGAGCGGGCGTTCTGGGAGGTCAACACCGCCTCGCACGTGGACTACCCGCAGCACGCGCGGGTGATCGAGCTGGCCGACAACGGCGACGGCACGCTGTCGCTCTTCACCACCCTGCTGGAGTCCGCCGCCCCCTACGCCACGGACTTCGGGTCCACCTCCGAGGACAACCTGGCGGCCCTCTACCGCGAGCTCTCCTTCAACGACCCCTACGCGACACCGGCGGCCAAGCTCGGCGGCTCGGCCGACCACAACACCGAGCTGCTCCTGCCCAAGCCCTTCTGACCGGCGCCGCCCAGAGCCGGCACCCTCCGTGCGCGCCCCCGGCCCCGGGCCGGGGGCGTCCGAGGGGGTGATCCACCGGGTCCTCCCGCAGGCGCCCGCGCCCCACCCGCGGCCGCATGCCCGCCCCACCCGCGGCCGTATGCCCGCCCCGCCCGCGGCCTTACGCGCGCCCCGGACGCAACCGTGTGCGCGCCCCGGACCAGGCCGTACGAGCACCCCCGGACCGGGTCGGCACCGCGCGCGTACGGGAGGCACCCGCGATTCTGATACGCTGATCCAGCGAAACCGGCCCACCGAAAGCCGCTCCGCCGGACGGACTCCCCAGGGACTCCGCCAGCAGGGGAGGGCGCGGCTCCGGTCCGCGAAACCCGTGCGAGAGCAGGGCACAGTATGTGTCAGAATGTTCTCGCACAAGCAAGGTCCTGTGGAGCAGTTTGGAGTGCTCGCCACCCTGTCAAGGTGGAGGCCGCGGGTTCAAATCCCGTCAGGACCGCTGCGGCTGGGTAGCTCAGTTGGTACGAGCGACCGCCTGAAAAGCGGTAGGTCGCCGGTTCGACCCCGGCCCCAGCCACCGCACGACGAAGGGTCCGTCTCCTCCGGGAGCCGGACCCTTCGTCGTTCCCGCTTCTCCACCGGTGTTCTCCCGTTCCCGCCGGTGTTCTCCCGTTCCCCGCCGGTGTTCCGGCCCTGTTCCGCCGTGCGCCACGCTGTGCGCCACGCCGTAACCGGAACCGCGCCCGGCCGCGGGCCGCCGCGACCACCCGGCGTCCCACGCCCTCCCCCGCGGGTCTCCCGCCGCCGGTCCCACGCCCCGCCCGCCCCACCCGGCCCGGGAACCCGCCGCGCACCACGCCCGTAAACCGGTTCGCCGCCGCTCCCCGCCAGGTGCGATGCTGGACGGCGTATGTCCACTCAAGCCCCCTCCACCGCCGAGCTGGCCGGCCGTCTGCCCCTGCTCTCGCTCCGCGACGAGCTGCGCCTCGGCCGCCGCCTCGACGGCGCCCGCCGCATCCGCAAACCGGAGGCGCGCGCGGCCGTGCTCGCCGAGATCGGCGCGGAGATCGACAAGGCCGAGACCCGGATCGCCGCCCGCCAGGCCGCCGTACCGCGGATCGACTACCCCGAGCTCCTTCCGGTCAGCAAGAAGAAGGACGACATCCTCGCCGCGATCCGCGACCACCAGGTGGTGATCGTGGCCGGTGAGACCGGCTCCGGCAAGACCACCCAGATCCCGAAGATCTGCCTGGAGCTGGGCCGCGGCGTGCGCGGCCTGATCGGCCACACCCAGCCGCGCCGGATCGCGGCCCGCACGGTGGCCGAGCGGATCGCCGAGGAGCTGCGCACCCCGCTGGGCGAGGCGGTGGGCTGGAAGGTCCGCTTCACCGACCAGGTCGGCGACTCCACGCTGGTCAAGCTGATGACCGACGGCATCATGCTGGCCGAGCTGCAGACCGACCGCGACCTGCGCGCCTACGACACGATCATCGTGGACGAGGCCCACGAGCGCAGCCTCAACATCGACTTCATCCTCGGCTACCTGGCCCAGCTGCTGCCGCGTCGCCCGGACCTCAAGGTCATCATCACCTCGGCGACGATCGACCCCGAGCGCTTCTCCCGGCACTTCGGCGACGCCCCGATCATCGAGGTCAGCGGCCGCACCTACCCCGTCGAGGTGCGGTACCGGCCGCTGCTCCAGGAGGACTCGGCCGACCCCGACCGGGATCAGGTCACCGCGATCACCGACGCCGTGGACGAGCTGCAGCGGGAGGGGCCGGGCGACATCCTGGTCTTCCTCTCCGGCGAGCGGGAGATCCGCGACACCGCCGACGCGCTGGAGAAGCACCTCAAACGCGGCGGCGCCGTCCGCGCCGCCACCGAGGTGCTGCCGCTGTACGCGCGGCTCTCCTCCGCCGAGCAGCACCGCGTCTTCCAGCCGCACGGCGGCCGGCGCGTCGTCCTGGCCACCAACGTGGCCGAGACCTCGCTCACCGTGCCCGGCATCCGCTACGTGATCGACCCGGGCACCGCCCGCATCTCCCGCTACAGCCACCGCACGAAGGTGCAGCGGCTGCCGATCGAACCGATCAGCCAGGCCAGCGCCAACCAGCGCAAGGGCCGCTGCGGCCGTACCTCGGACGGCATCTGCATCCGGCTGTACGACGAGGAGGACTTCCTCTCCCGTCCGGAGTTCACCGACGCGGAGATCCTGCGCACCAACCTCGCCTCGGTGATCCTCCAGATGACCGCGGCTGGCCTCGGCGACATCGCGAAGTTCCCGTTCATCGACCCGCCGGACAGCCGCAACGTCAAGGACGGCGTGCAGCTGCTGGAGGAGCTGGGCGCGCTCGACCCGGAGCAGAAGGACCCCCGCAACCGGCTGACCAGCACCGGCCGCCGCCTCGCGCAGCTGCCCGTCGACCCGCGGCTGGCCCGCATGGTGCTGGAGGCCGAGCGCAACGGCTGCGCCGCCGAGGTCATGGTGATCGCCGCGGCGCTGTCCATCCAGGACCCGCGCGAGCGGCCCGTCGACAAGCAGGCGCAGGCCGACCAGAGCCACGCCCGCTTCAAGGACGAGACCAGCGACTTCCTGTCCCTGCTGCACCTGTGGACGTACCTGCGGGAGAAGCAGCGGGAGCTGTCCTCCTCGGCGTTCCGCCGGATGTGCCGCTCGGAGTTCCTGAACTACCTGCGCATCCGCGAGTGGCAGGACATCTACAGCCAGCTGCGCGCGGTCGCCCGCCAGCTGGAGATCGAGGTGCGCGAGCCGGCGCCCGGCGCCGAGTCGGCCGACCCGCAGCGGGTCCACGTCTCGCTGCTGGCCGGGCTCCTGTCCCACCTGGGCCTGAAGGACACCGACAAGAACGAGTACCTGGGCGCGCGGTCGGCGAAGTTCGCGGTCTTCCCCGGCTCCGCGCTGTTCAAGAAGCCGCCGCGGTGGATCATGTCGGCCGAGCTGGTGGAGACCTCCCGGCTGTGGGCTCGGGTCAACGCCCGGATCGAGCCGGAGTGGGTGGAGCCGCTCGCCCAGCACCTGGTCAAGCGGAACTACAGCGAACCGCACTGGGAGAAGGACCAGGCGGCGGTGATGGCGTACGAGCGGGTCACCCTCTACGGCGTGCCGCTGGTCGCCCAGCGCAAGGTCAACTACGGCCGGATCGACCCGGAGACGTCCCGGGAGCTGTTCATCCGCAACGCCCTGGTGGAGGGCGACTGGCGCACCCACCACCAGTTCTTCCACGACAACCGCAAGCTGCTCGGCGAGGTCGAGGAGCTGGAGCACCGCGCCCGCCGCCGCGACATCCTCGTGGACGACGAGACGCTGTACGACTTCTACGACGAGCGGCTGCCGGAGCACGTGGTGTCCGGCGCGCACTTCGACTCGTGGTGGAAGCACAAGCGGCGCGAGGCCCCCGAACTGCTCAACTTCGAGCAGTCGATGCTGATCAACGAGAACGCCGAGGCGGTCACCAAGGCCGACTACCCCGACAGCTGGCGGCAGGGGCGGCTGCGGTTCCACGTCACGTACCAGTTCGAGCCGGGCGCGGACGCCGACGGCGTGACCGTCCACGTCCCGCTCCAGGTGCTCAACCAGGTGGAGCCGGACGGCTTCGACTGGCAGATCCCGGGCCTGCGCGAGCAGGTGGTCACCGAGCTGATCCGCTCGCTGCCCAAGCCGGTGCGGCGCCACTACGTGCCGGCGCCCAACCACGCGAAGGCGTTCCTCGCCTCCGAGGAGGCCGCCGCCATCCTGCGGAAGCTGGACGGCGCCGGCGACGGGACGGACGTACCGCCGCTGACCTCCGTGCTCGCCCGCGGGCTCCAGCGCTCGGTCGGCGTGGCCGTCGACCCCGAGGACTTCGACTGGACCAAGGTGCCCGACCACCTCAAGATCACCTTCCGGGTGGTGGACGAGCGGCGCCGCAAGGTCGCGAACACCGGCGCGAAGGGCGGCACCGGCGGGGCCGGCGGAAACGGGCGGGACGCCGAGGACAAGGACCTGGAGGCGCTGCGGCAGCGGCTGCGGCCGCGCACCCGGGCGGCGATCACCAAGGCCTTCGAGCGGTCCGCCGATCCGGCGCTGGCCTCGGTGGAGCAGCGCACCGGCCTGACCTCCTGGACGATCGGCGCCCTGCCGCGCACCTTCGAGACGCGGCGGGCCGGGCAGCCCGTGAAGGCATACCCGGCACTGGTCGACGAGGGCACCTCGGTGGCGGTGCGGCTGTTCGACACCGAGGCCGAGCAGGCCGAGGCGATGTGGCGCGGCACCCGGCGGCTGATCCTGCTGGGCGTGCCGGTCAACCCGGCGAAGTTCGCCGCCGACCGGCTCTCCAACCAGCAGAAGCTGGCGCTGTCCCGCAACCCGCACGGCGGGGTGCAGCCCCTCTTCGAGGACTGCGCCACGGCCGCGGCGGACCTGCTGGTCGCCGGGCGCGGCGGCCCCGCCTGGGACGAGGAGGGCTTCCGCAAGCTCTTCGACGCCGTCCGCGCCGACCTGGTGGAGCTGACCGTCCGGGCGGTGCAGCAGGTGCAGCAGGTGCTGGCCGCCTGGCACGCCTGCGAGCGGCGGTTGAAGGACACCGCGAGCCCGGCGCTGCTGGCCAACACCAGGGACGTACGGGAGCAGCTGGACGCCCTGGTGCGGCCCGGCTTCGTCACCGAGACCGGCCTGAAGCGGCTGCCGGACCTGATGCGGTACCTCACCGCCGCCGACCGCCGGCTCCAGCAGATGCCGACGGGCGTGCAGCGCGACGCCACCCGCATGGAGAAGGTGCGGGAGATCCAGGGCGAGTACGCCGAGCTGCTGGCCGCGCAGCCGGCCGGGCGGCCGGTGCCGGCCGCGGTGCGGGATCTGCGGTGGATGATCGAGGAGTTGCGCGTCAGCTA
Source organism: Actinacidiphila yeochonensis CN732 (assembly GCF_000745345.1). Lineage (NCBI taxonomy): Bacteria > Bacillati > Actinomycetota > Actinomycetes > Kitasatosporales > Streptomycetaceae > Actinacidiphila > Actinacidiphila yeochonensis. The sequence continues at coordinate 709,300 of NZ_JQNR01000005.1, forward strand.
CTTCGCGCACGCCCTCGGCACCGCCCACCCGGTCTCCGACAAGCGGCTGTTCAAGGCCCTGGACGACGCGTGGGCGGCCGTCCGCGGCTGACCGCGGACGGGGGCTCCGGCTGACCGCCGTTGACGGCAGCCGGTCCGTTGACGGCAGCCGGTCCGTTGACGACGGTTGACGGCGGCCCGGGTGGGCTGGCCAGGGGCCGTCCACCCCTCCGCCGAGGGCCGGGTGACCTCCAGGGTTCCCGGCCGCCCCTCAGCAGCCGCCAGAGACCCTGAGCGGCCCTCCTCAGCCCCTCACGGCCCCTGGCCAGCCCCTGGCCAGCCCTGCCAGTGCCCCGGGACGGCCCCGCTGCGGCGGGCGTTCCGGCGAGGTCCGGGGCTGCCCGGGAGGGGAGCTGGCCCTCAGTTCGACCTCACCCCCTGACCTGCGGTACAGTCATCACGCACACGAGGTCCTGTGGAGCAGTTTGGAGTGCTCGCCACCCTGTCAAGGTGGAGGCCGCGGGTTCAAATCCCGTCAGGACCGCAAGCGCGCAAGCAGCGTGACGACATGTGAGGCGGCCCGTCCCCGATCCGGGGGCGGGCCGCTTCGTCGTGTGCGACGCCCACCCGACGCCTGGCGTGCCCACCCCCGCACGCCGGCGGCGGGCGCCGCGAGCGACCTGGCACCACCGGGCGCCGTCGGGACAGGCACCGCCGGCGGGCAACCGGAACCGTCCGGAGACAGCCGAGCCAGCCGAGCCAGCCGGGGACCCGACCAACTCCCCTGCCCCGAGCGGGTGTTCGTGGCGTCCGCCGAACGGGTGTCCATTACCCCATGAGGGAGCGACACCTCAAGAGTCCGACATGTGACGGGAGTCACGTGAAAAAGTGGACAAGGGGCGGGAATGCGAGCCCTCCAGAGGGATCGCAATTTAATATGTGCAATGGTACCGGCGCATCCACGTGTGAGCGGGCGCACAACCGACGCCCCCCAGGGGGCCGCCAGACCCTCCCGCCGGCACACGATTCGGACATCGAGGCACCCCGCGGCACCGGGCGGGCACAGGATGCGCACAGAACCCACCGCCGGGCATACGCGTCCGGCACGCCGGGACGGCACCCCCGGGAGGGATATGCGGCTGAACCGCCCCTGGCGGCCCCGTAGACGGGCGGGACGGCCCGCGTGGCGGAAGGGTGGGGCGGGCGGGCCCGAAGGGCGGCAGAGGCGGGCAGCGGGCCGCGGCGCGCGGCGGAGGGCCGCGGAGGCAGGGCGGAAGGCGGCACGGAGGCGCGTGGCGGCACCACGGGCGCCGCGGCGATCACGTCCCAACAGGGCGCCGTCCAGCACCGGAACGGCACCGCGACGACACCGCGACGACACCGGAAGGAGCCCGGGGGCTGCCCCGGAGCGGCGCGCGAACGGTGTCGGGCACGCAAAAGGGCCGCACCGGACCCGGCGGAGTCCGGTGCGGCCCTCGTCAAGCTGAGGTGGTGCACCCTCGGGGCCGTCCGATGGGGGCGGCCGGTCCCTCAGGCGGGCGGTGTTCGCGGGGTGGGGGCCCCGACTACCGCCCGGGAAAGGGCTGTCAGGCCTCGCTGCGCTGCTGCGGGATGCCCGCCAGAAGCGCGCGGACCTCCGCCTCGCGGTAGCGGCGGTGCCCGCCCAGCGTGCGGATGGACGTGAGCTTGCCGGCCTTCGCCCAGCGCGTGACCGTCTTGGGGTCGACGCGGAACATGGTCGCGACCTCGGCGGGGGTAAGCAACGGCTCGGCATCAGGGGTGCGAGCGGTCATGAGCGGCCTCCTCGAGAGAACCGAACCAACGCGGTTCTTTCCTCTTAAATTCTGCACCTTGACCCACGTTGCCCGATATGGCGCAACGCGGGCCGAGTCGGTAATAGGACGAACGGCTTGTCCTCGGCACTACAACTACACCATCCGTCCAGCCGCGTCGGCCAAACCGATGGATTTGCCCTCTCAGGTGTTCAAGCTCGACGGAAGCCGATGGACCGGTCCATAGCGGACAGTCACACCTGCGATACGATCAGTCACAGGGCAACCACACGCCACATCCCCACCTTCGATGCGGGCCCGAGGCAGACCCGATGTCCCATTTTGGCATGACAGATGGTGATGCGGGCAAGGGTTCAGATACGTGCTCTGCGTCACGCTTGGGCCATGCATGCCGTATGAGCCCATGGCATCACCGGGAGTGGGGCCAACCCCACAACTCCGCGCAGGAGACAACACCTCACGTCGCGGAAGACAACAACGACGCCGCGCACCACAGACCGGCCCCCGCACCCCGCACCCCCGGGGCACCGTCACACCCCCGCGGCCCGCGCCCGGCGCCGCCACCCGACGGGCCGTCAGCCCCGTCCGCCCGGTCAGTTGGCGAACTGGAGCTCCCGCACCGCCCGCCAGCGCTCCGTCAGCCGCTCGTACGCCCGCCCCGCCGCCTCGGAGTCGCCCTCGCGCAGCGCCGCCAGCCCCTCCGCCACGTCGGCCGCCGAACGGTCGGCGGCCAGCCGGTCCGGGCCGACCACCTGCGTCAGCCCGCCGTAGTCGAGTTCGACCATGGAGCGCGGGTGGAACTCCTCCAGCCACCGCCCCACGTCGACCAGCCCGTCGATGAGCGGGCTCTCCTCCAGCGTCTCCTTGAGCACCCGCAGCCCCCGCGCCACCCGGCGCCGCGCCTGCACCATCGGGGTCCGGTAGCGCAGCACCGGCTGCTTGGACTCGCCCGCCCCGGCCGGCTCGTACTCCCGCTCGTCGTCGCCGACCAGGACGAACCAGCGCACCGGGACGTGCCAGACGGCCTGCCGGATCCACGGCCGCGCGTCCGGGTTCCGCTCCCGCCACGCCTCGAAGTCGGCCGCCGCCTGCCGGCGGACCACCGGCGGCAGCATCGCGTCGAGCACCGGGGCCGGCAGTTCGCCCTCCAGCCGCTCCAGCGCCATCCAGCCGCGCAGCCGGGTCCGCCACGGGCAGACGTGGACGACGTCGCCGATCACCGCCGTGAAGGCCTCCCGGCTCTCGTGCACCGGCACCGGCATCGGCGGCACGGGCACCAGGCCGGCCAGCGACTGCCGCAACTCGTCCTGCGCGCCCCGCTCACGGCCCGCCTCGGCGTACCGGAGCCAGTGCGCGCGCTCGGCTTCGGGAAAGGCCGCCAGCGGCTCGTACACGCGCAGATACGCCGCATACGGGACCAGTACCGGAGAACCGCTCACACCCGCTCCCTCGCCGCCTTCCCGACCCGACGATCGTCCCACGACCCCCGCCCACCCGGAGCCGATCCCGGCCACTGCCGCGCCGAATCCGCCCCCGAAGCACCCGAAACCGCGCGAACCGCGCCCCGGCCGCCCCGGCCGCGCGCCCTCACGCCCCGGCGCGCCGCCGGCGTCCCGAAGCCTCCCCGCGCCGCGCCGGGCCGCCACTCCCGCCCCGGTCCCAACCGGTCACCCCTGGTCACCGCCGGCCGTCCTGCCTCGCTCCGGCTCGCTCCCGCCCACCCCTACTCACCCCTGGAGCACCACAGGTCACCCCAGGCCGACGTGCCGCCGGTGCCGCCGCCCGACCCGGCAGGGCCTACGCTGTGGCCGACGGACCCTCCGCCACCCTCCGGGGGGCTCGGGCACCCCAGACACAGGGACCCATTCGACCTATGGGAGTCACCACCGTGACCGACGTACGTCAGACCGAAGCGATCGCCGCGCAGCCGGACGGCACCGCCGGAGTCGTCTCCAAGCTCTTCCGCTCCGACCAGGGCGGACACGAGCAGGTCCTGCTCTGCCAGGACCGCGCCACCGGCCTGCGGGCCGTCATCGCGCTGCACTCCACCGCCCTGGGCCCGGCCCTCGGCGGCACCCGCTTCCACGCCTACGCCTCCGACGAGGAGGCCGTCGAGGACGCGCTGAACCTCGCCCGCGGCATGTCGTACAAGAACGCGCTGGCCGGCCTGGACCACGGCGGCGGCAAGGCCGTCATCATCGGCGACCCGGACACCCTCAAGACCGAGGAACTCCTGCTCGCCTACGGCCGCTTCGTGGCCTCCCTGGACGGCCGCTACGTGACCGCCTGCGACGTCGGCACCTACGTGGCCGACATGGACGTCATCGCCCGCGAGAACCGGTGGACCACCGGCCGCTCCCCCGCGAACGGCGGCGCCGGCGACTCCTCGGTGCTGACCGCCTTCGGCGTCTTCCAGGGCATGCGCGCGGCCGCCACCGCCCGCTGGGGCGAGCCCTCGCTGCGCGGCCGCCGGGTCGGCGTCGCGGGCGTCGGCAAGGTCGGCCACCACCTGGTGGCGCACCTGCTGGAGGACGGCGCCGAGGTCGTCGTCACCGACGTGCGGCCCGAGGCCGTGGCCAGGGTCGTGGACGGGCGCCCCGGGGTGACCGCGGTGGCCGACACCGCCGCGCTGGTGCGCTCCCCGCTGGACGTCTACGCCCCCTGCGCGCTGGGCGGCGCGCTCGACGACGAGACGGTCGCCGCCCTCACCGCCACCGTGGTGTGCGGGGCCGCCAACAACCAGCTCGCCCACCCGGGTGTCGAGAAGGACCTCGCCGACCGCGGCATCCTGTACGCGCCGGACTACGTGGTCAACGCCGGCGGCGTGATCCAGGTCGCGGACGAGCTGCACGGCTTCGACTTCAACCGGGCCAAGGCCAAGGCGGCGCGGATCCACGACACCACGCTGGCGATCTTCGAGCGCGCCAAGGCCGACGGGGTGCCCCCGGCTGCGGCCGCCGACCGGCTCGCCGAGCAGCGGATGGCCGACCGCGCACCGGCCTCCCAGTGGCTGCGGCCGACCCTCGTCTGACGCCTGCCCGTCACCCGGCCGACGCCCGACCGCCCCTCGCCCGACCTCCGTCCGGCCGCCCTCCGGCCCCGATCCAGCACCGGTCCGGCCCCGGCCCGGCCTCCGTTCGACCCGCGTCCGGCCCCCGGTCGGCCGCTCGGTTGGGCCCTCGGCGTGACCGACAGCACGGCCCGATAGCAAGTTCGCGCTAGAAGAAGGTAAAATCGGGCTTGACCAGGCAGGACAGGGTCGCTCATGTCCCTTGTTCCGACGCGCGTCGTGCGGGCGGCGTACCGTGCGGCGTCGGAAGCAGGTACCGTTGAGGCCCTACGGACCGTCCTCTCCTCGGGGAGGCCGTCCGGGAATCATGAACGCGTGTCAAGACTCGGGGCCGTTGAGCCCCGCCGTTGAGGGGGTCGAGCCATGGGGCGCGGCCGGGCCAAGGCCAAGCAGACGAAGGTCGCCCGCCAGCTGAAGTACAACAGCGGCGGCACTGATCTCCACCGTCTGGCCGAAGAGCTGGGCGCATCGCCGTCGATGCCGGTTAATCCGCCTGTCGACGACGATGACGACGAGTTGGACGATGACCCGTACGCTCAGTACGCGGATCTGTACAACGACGACGAGGACGACGAGGACGAACAGTCCGAGCCGTCCCCCTCGTCTCAGCGCCGTCGCGCTTGACGCCGCCGACACCCTGACCCGGTCCTGGGCTTGCCCCGGACCGGGTCTCGTCGTGGTCCGGGGGCGTCACACCGGGTGACCGGGCGGCTCTCAGGCGCCCTGGCCGTGGTCTCCGACCAGCTCCACGGCAGGGGCGCCGCTCACGCGTGCCTGGACCTCGCCCATCACCCATGCCTCGACGTCGCGGTCGGCGAGCACGGTCAGCGCCGTCTCGGCCGCCTCGGCCGGCACCACCGCGACCATGCCGACGCCCATGTTCAGGGTCCGCTCCAGCTCCGCGCGGGCGACCCCGCCGACCTCGCCGACCAGGCCGAAGACCGGGTCCGGGGTCCAGGTGGAGCGGTCCAGCCGGACGGAGAGGTGGTCGGGCACCACGCGGGCCAGGTTCTCGGCCAGGCCGCCGCCGGTGACGTGCGCGAAGGCGTGCACCTGGGTGGTGCGGGTGAGCGCCAGGCAGTCCAGCGAGTAGATGCGGGTGGGCACCAGCAGCTCCTCGCCGAGGGTGCGGCCCAGCTCCGGCACCTCGCGCTCCAGCGCCCAGCCGGCCCGGTCCAGCAGCACATGGCGGACCAGGCTGTACCCGTTCGAGTGAAGTCCGGACGAGGCCATGGCGATCACCGTGTCGCCCGCCTGGAGGCGTTCCGCGCCCAGCAGCGCGTCGGCCTCGACCACGCCGGTGCCGGCGCCCGCCACGTCGAAGTCGTCCGGGCCCAGCAGCCCGGGGTGCTCGGCGGTCTCGCCGCCGACCAGCGCGCAGCCGGCCAGGACGCAGCCCTCGGCGATGCCCTTGACGATCGCCGCGACCCGCTCCGGCACGACCTTGCCGACGCAGATGTAGTCGGTCATGAACAGCGGCTCGGCGCCGCACACCACCAGGTCGTCCACGACCATGCCGACCAGGTCGTGCCCGATCGTGTCGTAGACGCCCATCCGGCGGGCGATGTCGACCTTGGTGCCGACGCCGTCGGTCGCCGAGGCGAGCAGCGGGCGCTCGTAGCGCTTGAGGGCGGAGGCGTCGAAGAGCCCGGCGAAGCCGCCGAGGCCGCCGACCACCTCGGGGCGGGCGGTCTTGCGGACCCACTCCTTCATCAGGGTGACGGCGCGGTCGCCGGCCTCGATGTCGACTCCCGCGGCCGCGTAGCTGGCACCGGGTGTTTCGGCCATGGCTGGGGGACCTTCCGTGTCGTTCCTGAGAGACCCTGGGAGAGGGGCTCCCGCGGGGGTTTCGCGGGGCTTCCGCGCGCGGTGCGCGGCTGCGGACAGCCGCGCACCGGGGTGGGGGGAGGCGGCCGTTCCCGGCGGTGGCGACGCCGCCGCCGGGCGGGGGAACGGGCCGGGCGCTACGGGCGGCGCAGCGCGTCGGCGGCGTCGCCACCGCCGGCCAGCTCGACCTCCAGCAGCTGCTTGCCGAGGAGCTCCGGGTCGGGCAGCTCCATCGGGTACTCCCCGTCGAAGCAGGCCCGGCACAGGTTGGGCTTGGCGATGGTGGTGGCCTCCACCATGGCGTCCAGGGAGATGTACGCCAGGGAGTCGGCGCCCAGCGACTTGCCGATCTCCTCCACGCTCATCCCGTTCGCGATCAGCTCGGCGCGGGTGGCGAAGTCGATGCCGAAGAAGCAGGGCCACTTCACCGGCGGCGAGGAGATCCGCACGTGCACCTCGGCGGCGCCGGCCTCGCGCAGCATCCGCACCAGGGCGCGCTGGGTGTTGCCGCGGACGATCGAGTCGTCCACCACCACCAGCCGCTTGCCGCGGATGACCTCCTTGAGCGGGTTGAGCTTGAGCCGGATACCGAGCTGCCGGATGGTCTGCGAGGGCTGGATGAAGGTGCGGCCCACGTAGGAGTTCTTCACCAGGCCGGAGCCGTAGGGGATGCCGCTGGCCTCCGCGTACCCGATGGCGGCCGGGGTCCCCGACTCCGGCGTCGATATCACCAGGTCGGCGTCGACCGGCGCTTCCTTCGCCAGCCGGCGGCCCATCTCCACCCGGGAGAGGTGGACGTTGCGGCCGGCGATCAGGGTGTCCGGACGGGCCAGGTAGACGTACTCGAAGACGCAGCCGCGCGGCTTCGCCTCGGCGAACCGGGAGGTGCGCAGGCCCTGCTCGTCGATGGCCACCAGCTCGCCGGGCTCGATCTCGCGGACGAACGAGGCGCCGCAGATGTCCAGGGCGGCCGTCTCGGAGGCCACCACCCAGCCGCGCTCCAGGCGGCCCAGCACCAGCGGGCGGATGCCCTGCGGGTCGCGGGCCGCGTAGAGGGTGTGCTCGTCCATGTAGACGAGGCTGAAGGCGCCCTTGATCTGAGGCAGCACGCGCGGCGCCGCCTCCTCGACGGACAGCGGGTTGCCGTCCTCGTCGACCTGTCCGGCCAGCAGGGCCGTGACCAGGTCGGTGTCGTTGGTGGCGGCCACCCTGGTGGTCCGGCCGGGCGTCTGCGGCAGCGAGGCGACCATCTCGGCCAGCTCGGCGGTGTTCACCAGGTTGCCGTTGTGGCCCAGCGCGATGGAGCCGTGGGCGGTCGCGCGGAAGGTGGGCTGCGCGTTCTCCCACACCGAGGCACCGGTGGTCGAGTAGCGGGCATGGCCGACGGCGATGTGGCCGGTCAGCGAGCCGAGAGAGGTCTCGTCGAAGACCTGGGAGACCAGGCCCATGTCCTTGAAGACCAGGATCTGGGAGCCGTTGCTCACCGCGATGCCCGCGGACTCCTGTCCACGGTGCTGCAGTGCGTACAGCCCGAAATAGGTGAGTTTGGCGACCTCTTCCCCCGGGGCCCAGACACCGAAGACGCCGCAAGCGTCCTGGGGGCCCTTCTCACCGGGAAGGAGGTCGTGGCTGAGTCGTCCGTCACCACGAGGCACGCTTCGAGTCTAGGGCAGGATTGCCGATCGGCCGAACGAGGGACCGCCGATGACCTGCGTCTACGCGCGTCACACCTTGGGGCGCGCAGAGTGTGACCTTCGCCGCCCCGGGCGTCCGGCGGCCCTCCCGCGGCGCCCCGGCCTCCGCGGAGCCCCGAACGGCCACCGAACACCCCCGGAACGGCCCCGCCAGGCACCCTCAGCCGAGAACGGGCAGGTAGGAGGCCAGGCCGGCGCGCTCGCCGCTCGCGGACACCCGGGCGTCGGCCAGCTCCCCGGCCCAGGACGCCCGCCCCGCGGCCAGCCGCAGCCAGGTGGCCGGATCGGTCTCCACCACGTTGGGCGGGGTGCCGCGGGTGTGCCGGGGTCCGGCCACGCACTGCACGGCCGCGTACGGCGGCACCCGCACCTCCACGGAGTTGCCCGGTGCCTTGACGGCCAGCGCGTCGGCCAGCACCCGCACCGCGGCGGCGACGGCGTGCCGGTCGGTGCCCACCGCCACGCCGGTCGCGCGGGCCAGGTCGTCACCGTGCACGGCCAGCTCCACCAGCCGGGTCACCGCGAAGTCCGCGGCGGTCATCGGCCCGAACGGCGCGGGCACCAGCCGCCCCTGCCGCACCGTCTCCTCGCGCAGCCCGGCCAGCTCCGCCGCCGCGGCCTCCAGCGCCGCCAGCGGGTCGGCGGTACGGGCCTCCTGCTCGCGGGTGCCGGCGTCCAGCTGCTCCGCCAGCGACGCGGTGGACAGCGCCCACGCGGCCGGGTCCACCAGCGGCGCACCCGGCGGCGGCTCCGGCTGCTCCAGCAGCGTCCGCACCGCCTCGACCTGCCGCACGACGTGCACCACCAGCAGCCGCACGTCCCAGCCCTCCAGCCCCGACGGCCACTTCCACTGCTCGCCGGTCAGCCCCCGCACCGCCGTCCGCAGGTGCCCGACCTGCGCGACCAGGGCGCCCCACGTCTTCTCCGGGTCGTAGGAACGGACACGGCGGCGGCTTTCCCGGGAGTTCGGCATGCCCCGAAGCTTAGGCGGCGCCGACGCGCCGGGTGAGGAGCGTCACAGCACGGCGGGCGGCACGCCGGGGCCCCGCCAAGCCGAAACACCCTCCGCCCCGCCAGGCCGAAGCACCTTCACCCCGCCAGGCCGAAACACCCTCCGCCCCGACGCGCCGCGGGCCCCTCCCGACGTGCGGGAGGGGCCCGAGCGAGCGGCAAGGAGCCGGCCTGGCGGAGCCGGCGCGGGGATCAGCCCTGGCGGGGGCGCTCGAAGGTGATCAGCAGGCCGTCGACGGCGCCGGGGCCGATGCGGCCCTTGACCTCGCCGGCGGTGAGCGCCTTCAGCGCCCAGCCCTCCTCGGCGTGCTTGTTCAGCACCTTCTCCAGCTTGTCGCTGTCGAGGGCGTCGCCGATCAGCGCCTCGCGGAAGGTGACGACCTTGTACTCGTACATGCACGGGCCTCTCGTGGTGGCGGAGGGGGTGGGATCTCCCTCGGCTTTCGAGGACGCACACCCGCCGCCCGCGGTTGCGCCGCCGCGCCAGGCGCCCAGGTGGGAAGGCCGCAGGGGCCGCCCCGGACGTCCCCGGGATGCCTCCCGGGGGCCCGGAACGGCCCCTGCGGCTTGTTCGTGAGCCGGCTGGTCAGCCCACCAGCGACGGCAGCACCGACTCGTGCACCTCGCGCAGCTCCGCGAGCGGGACGGAGAACTCGCCCTGGACGTCGAGGGTGTCGCCGTCGACCACGCCGATCCGCGTCGCCGGCAGCCCGCGCGCCCCGCACATGTCGGTGAAGCGCAGCTCCTCCGAACGCGGCACCGAGACGACCGCACGGCCCGCGGACTCCGAGAGCAGGAAGGTGAACGCGGACAGCCCGTCCGGCACCACCAGCCGCGCCCCGTGCCCGCCGCGCAGGCAGGACTCGGTGACCGCGGCCAGCAGGCCGCCGTCGGACAGGTCGTGCGCGGCGTCCACCATGCCGTCGCGGGAGGCCGAGATGAGGATCTCCGCCAGCAGCCGCTCGCGCTCCAGGTCCACCGCCGGCGGCATGCCGCCGAGGTGCCCGTGGACCACCTGCGACCAGGCCGAGCCGCCGAACTCCTCGCGGGTCTCCCCGAGCAGGTAGAGCAGCTGGCCCTCCGCCGCGAAGGCCATGGGGGTGCGCCGGGCCACGTCGTCGATCACGCCGAGCACCGCCACCACCGGGGTGGGGTGGATCGCCGCGTCGCCGGTCTGGTTGTAGAGGGAGACGTTGCCGCCGGTCACCGGGGTGCCCAGCTGCTGGCAGCCGTCGGCGAGGCCGCGCACGGCCTCCACGAACTGCCACATCACGTCCGGGTCCTCCGGCGAACCGAAGTTGAGGCAGTCCGAGATCGCCAGCGGCTTCGCACCGCTGGCCGCCACGTTCCGGTACGCCTCGGCCAGCGCCAGCTGCGCGCCGGTGTACGGGTCGAGCTTGGTGTAGCGGCCGTTGCCGTCGGTGGCGATGGCCACGCCCAGGCCGGTCTCCTCGTTGACCCGGATCATGCCGGCGTCCTCGGGCTGCGCGAGCACCGTGTTGCCCTGCACGAACCGGTCGTACTGGTCGGTGACCCACGCCTTGGAGGCGAGGTTCGGCGAGCCCAGCACCCGCAGCGCCTGCTCGCGCAGCTCCGCGCCGTCGGCCGGGCGGGCCAGCTTGTTCGCGTCGTCGGCCTGGAGGGCGTCCTGCCAGGAGGGGCGGGCGTAGGGGCGCTCGTAGGTCGGGCCCTCGTGGGCGACGGTGCGCGGGTCGACGTCGACGATCTTCTCGCCGTGCCAGAAGATCTCCAGCCGGTCCCCGTCGGTGACCTCGCCGACGACCGTGGCGATGACGTCCCACTTCTCGCAGATCTCCAGGAACCGCGCCACCTTGGCCGGCTCCACCACGGCGCACATGCGCTCCTGCGACTCGCTCATGAGGATCTCCTCGGGCGAGAGCGTGGAGTCGCGCAGCGGCACGTCGTCGAGCTCGACGCGCATGCCGCCCGAGCCGTTGGAGGCCAGCTCGCTGGTGGCGCAGGACAGGCCGGCCGCGCCGAGGTCCTGGATGCCGACGACCAGCTTCTCGGCGAACGCCTCAAGCGTGCACTCGATCAGCAGCTTCTCCTGGAACGGGTCGCCGACCTGCACCGCGGGCCGCTTGGACGGCTTGGTCGCGTCGAAGGTCTCCGAGGCCAGGATCGACGCGCCGCCGATGCCGTCGCCGCCGGTCCGGGCGCCGTACAGGATCACCTTGTTGCCGGCGCCGGACGCCTTGGCGAGGTGGATGTCCTCGTGCCGCATCACGCCGACCGCGCCGGCGTTGACCAGCGGGTTGCCCTGGTAGCAGGCGTCGAAGACCAGCTCGCCGCCGATGTTCGGCAGGCCCAGGCAGTTGCCGTAGCCGCCGATGCCGGCCACCACGCCGGGCAGCACCCGCTTGGTGTCGGGGTGGTCGGCCGCGCCCATCCGCAGCGGGTCCACCACGGCCACCGGCCGGGCGCCCATCGCGATGATGTCGCGCACGATGCCGCCGACCCCGGTGGCCGCGCCCTGGTAGGGCTCGACGTAGGAGGGGTGGTTGTGCGACTCGACCTTGAAGGTCACCGCGTAGCCCTCGCCGACGTCGACCACGCCGGCGTTCTCGCCGATGCCGACGAGCATCGCCTCGGAGTGCGGGGCCTTCTCGCCGAACTGCCGCAGGTGCACCTTGCTCGACTTGTACGAGCAGTGCTCCGACCACATCACCGAGTACATCGCCAGCTCGGCGCCGGTGGGACGGCGGCCCAGGATCTCCCGGACCCGCAGGTACTCGTCCTCCCGCAGGCCCAGCTCCTTCCAGGGCTGGTCGACCTCGGGGGTCAGCTCCGCGTTCTGCACGGTGTCGAGGGTCATGCCGCCACCAGCTTCTTGAGGACCGACGTGAAGAAGCCCAGGCCGTCCGTGCCGCCGGTACCGATCAGCGACTCGACGGCGTGCTCGGGGTGCGGCATGAGGCCCACCACGTTGCCGGCCGCGTTGGTGACGCCGGCGATGTCGTTGAGGGAGCCGTTGGGGTTCACGTCCAGGTAGCGGAAGACCACCCGGCCCTCGGCCTCCAGCTCGTCCAGGGTGCGGGCGTCGGCGGTGTAGCGGCCGTCGATGTTCTTCAGCGGGATGGAGATCTCCTGCCCCGCCTCGTAGTCCGCGGTCCAGGCCGTCGCGGTGCTCTCCACCCGCAGCTTCTGGTCGCGGCAGACGAAGTGCAGCGCGGTGTTGCGCAGCATCGCGCCCGGCAGCAGGTGCGCCTCGGTGAGGACCTGGAAGCCGTTGCAGATGCCGAGAACCGGCATTCCGCCGCGCGCCTGGGTGATCACGCTCTCCATCACGGGCGAGAAACGGGAGATCGCTCCGGCCCGCAGATAGTCGCCGTAACTGAACCCGCCGGGCAGCACCACCGCGTCGACCTGCTTCAGGTCCTTGTCGCGGTGCCACAGCGGCACGGGCTCGGCGCCGGCCAGCCGCACCGCGCGCTGCGTGTCGCGGTCGTCCAGCGTTCCGGGGAATGTGACGACGCCAATGCGGGCAGTCACGACTCCACCTTTACGCTGAAGTCCTCGATCACGGTGTTGGCGAGAAACGTCTCGGCCATCTCGCGAATGCGGGCGAGAGCCGCGTCGTCGACGGGGCCGTCGACCTCCAGTTCAAACCGCTTTCCCTGACGGACGTCGGAGATGCCGTCGAAGCCCAGGCGGGGCAGCGCACGCTGCACGGCCTGGCCCTGGGGGTCGAGGATCTCCGGCTTGAGCATGACGTCGACTACGACGCGTGCCACTGGCACTCCCGATGGTGTGGTGCGTGAGGTTCCCCCAGCCTACCGGCTGCCAAAATCTACTCGCATAGATATGACTCCGGGACGACTCGGACGAGTCCGGAACCCGCCCCTTCCGCCCCGGGTTCCGACCGCGCACGATCACGTTTGTATATCGGCTGACGAAATAAGTGGGGAAACCGCGCCGGAAATCATAGGGTCCCCGTGCGATGAGGCTTGGCGCGCGTGTTCCGCGGGAATTATCAGCAGCACCGGCCATCTCCGCCGCGCCGCCCATTACCGGCGCCCGGACACCGGCCGCCGCCCCGCGCCGGACACCGCCGGCGCAGGCCCCGTCGCAACCGCAGGCCGATGGCCTAAATGGCACAGGAAAGGACCGATTCCCCATGGCGCAACGCGTGCTGGTGACTCTGGCCGATGATCTCGACGGTGGCGAAGCCGAGGAGACGATCGCCTTCGGGGTCGACGGCCAGTGGTACGAGATCGACCTTTCGTCGGCGAACGCGGAGAAACTGCGCAAGGACCTCGCCCCCTACGTGGAGGCCGGCCGCCGCCGCACCCTGTCCGGCCGCGCCTACAAGCGCACCCCGATCGCCCCCACCCCGGCGACCGTGCGGGCCTGGGCCCAGTCGAACGGCTTCGAGGTGCCCGCCCGCGGCCGCATCCCGAAGAAGGTCTACGAGGCGTTCAACAAGGCGGGCTGACGGCCGGGCCGACTGCCGCGCGGGCGGACGCGCGGCACGGCGGCCCCGGTGACGGCCTATGCGAGCGGTCTATGCGGGGCCTGCGGGACGGCCCGCACGGGGGCCTGCGGGACGGCTGCGTGACGTCCGCCACGGCGTGCAGCGCCGGGTCGGGGCGGGCCCGGTCGGGCCACGCCGAGCCGCGTCGATCCTCGGCGGGGTCCGGGTGGCCGCCGGAAGCCGCGGACGATCTTCGGCGGGCCCCGACCGCGCCTGGCGGCCCGCGGCGGCCAACTCGCCCTGGAGAACGGGCCGCAGCACCCGGGTGTCGATTGGACAGACACCCAGGGGCGTCCGCTAGTGTGAAGGCACGCCAACGGCACGGGGGCCAAAAACCCCAGGCCGGCGGGGTACATGCGGGTGTAGCTCAGTAGCAGAGCGCCCCCCTTCCAGGGGGGAGGGGCAGTGTGCAATTCCTGTCACCCGCTCGGATCACCTTCCGGGTCGATCGTCCTACGGGACGGATCAGGTAGAGTGGTCGCAGCACCTGCGGACGTGGCTCAGTTGGTAGAGCATCACCTTGCCAAGGTGAGGGTCGCGAGTTCGAATCTCGTCGTCCGCTCCAGCAAACGAAGGCCCCGGTCACTCGACCGGGGCCTTCGTCGTATCCGGGAACCGCCGCACCGGGGAGGCGTGTCCGGAATCACATCCGCGCGGTCATTGCCCGATCACCTCCCGATCCGATCCCGATCCGAGCCCGGCCGGAGCCCGTTCAGAGAACGATCAGAGTCCGTTCAGAGACCGGCCGGGGAGTTCGATCAGAACCCGATCCCGAACGGCCGAAGCCGCGCCGCGAGACGATCAGAAGTCATGCCGGGATCGACGGGAAGTCGAACGGAAACACGCCGGAAGCCGTTCAGCAACGGTCCGTTGAGGAGCCGGACCGGTCCGGGGTCCTCCCGCGCGGCGGGACGGCGGCCGGGTGCGGCGCCCACCGCCGGGGATTACCGGTTTTCGCCCTGCCCAGGACTTCGGGTACAGTAACTGCAGCACCTGCGGACGTGGCTCAGTTGGTAGAGCATCACCTTGCCAAGGTGAGGGTCGCGAGTTCGAATCTCGTCGTCCGCTCCAGCAAACGAAGGCCCCGGTCACTCGACCGGGGCCTTCGTCGTATCCGGGAACCGCCACGCACACCGCGAGGGCCCCGCCGGCGCCGTGTTCCGGGCCCGGTTCGGAACCGGAGCGGAACCGGAGCGGTCAGTCGGCGCGCGGCCGGGCGAGACCGAGGTCGTAGGCGAAGATCACCGCCTGGACCCGGTCGCGGGCGCCGATCTTGGACAGGACCCGGCCCACATGGGTCTTCACCGTGGACTCCGACAGCACGAACCCGGCGGCGATCTCACCGTTGGTGCGGCCCTGGCCTATGGCGACCAGGATCTCGCGCTCCCGCTCGGTGAGGGAGGCCAGCCGGGGGTCGTCGCCGGGGCGGGGCGGCGCGTACCGGGCGTACTCGTCCAGCAGCCGCCGGGTGAGCGCCGGGGCGATCACCGCGTCGCCGGCCGCGACGGCCCGGATTCCGGCGAGGAGCTCCTCGGGACGGGCGTCCTTGAGCAGGAAGCCGCTGGCGCCGGCGCGCAGGGCCGCGTGGACGTACTCGTCGAGGTCGAAGGTGGTCAGCACCAGGACGCGGGAGCGGTCGCCCGCCGCGACGATCCGGCGGGTGGCCTCGATGCCGTCCATGCCGGGCATCCGCACGTCCATGAGGACGACGTCGGGCCGCAGTTCGGCGGCCCTGCGGACCGCCTCCGCGCCGTGCGCGGCCTCGCCGACGACCTCCGTCTCGGGGACGGAGTCCAGCAGGACGCGGAAGCCGTACCGCTGGAGCGGGTGGTCGTCCACGATGAGCACGGTGGTCACCGGCCACCGCCGTCCGAGGCGAGGTCCAGCACGGCCTCCACGGCCCACCCGCCGCCGACGGCGGGGCCCGCGCTCAGCGTCCCGCCGTAGAGCGCCGCCCGTTCCCGCATGCCCACCAGTCCCTGTCCCTCCTCGTTCACCGGCCCGGAGCGCTCGGCCGAGCCGCTGTCCCGGACCCGGACGGTCAGCCGGGTGTCCTCCACCACGACCGCCAGCTCCACCCGGACGCCCGCCGAGCCGTCCGCCGAACCGCCCTCCGCCGGACCGCCCGCGTGCTTGAGGGTGTTCGTCAGGGCCTCCTGGACGATCCGGTAGACGGTCAACTGCACCCCGCCGTCGAGGGACTCCACACCCCCGGCGGTGCGGTAGACGACGTCGAGGCCGGCCGCCCGCACCCCCTCGCACAGGGTGCCCAGGTCCGCTATGCCCGGCTGCGGGCTCAGCTCCGGCCCGGCCTGGCGGCCCCGCTCGGGCTCCCGCAGCACGCCCAGTACCCGCCGCAGCTCGCCGAGGGCCTGGCGGCCGGTGTCGCCGATGAGCCGCAGCGCCTCCCCGCCACGCTCCGGGGAGGCCTCGATGGCGTAGGCGCCGGCGTCGGCGAGGGTGATCATCACGGAGAGGTTGTGGCCGACGATGTCGTGCATCTCACGGGCGACCCGGGTCCGTTCGGTCGCGGCGGCCAGTCGGCTGCGCTGGTCGCGCTCGGTCTCCAACCGGGCCGCCCGGTCCCGCAGCGCCGCCAGCTGGGCCCGCCGGATCCGCACCATGAGGCCGAGGGCCAGGGCCGCGGTGGCGGTGCTGAGCAGGAAGAACAGCGCGTCCGAGACCGACACCTCCGCCGAGGCGCGCACGGCGACCAGGCCCATCGCCCCCGCCGTCACCGCGCAGGCCCACGGCAGCTGCCGCAGCCGCCCGTGCAGGGCGAGGCTGTACAGGGCGACGAAGAGGGCGAGGTCGGCACGGAGCACCGTGCCCAGCGCCCACTGGAGGACGAACGCGGCCGCGATGACGCCGAAGGCGGTGCCGGGCCGGCGCCGCCGCCACAGCAGGGGCAGCACCAGGCCCGCCTGGAGCGCCAGCATCCCCGCCGGGGCGAGCCGGGTGAACGCCATCCGGAACCGGCGCGGGCCGTCGCCGTCCGAGGTGAGGGCGTGCATCAGGTCCGGCACGCAGCACAGCGCGAAGACGAGCACCACCACCGCGGTGTCCAGCGCCCACGGGCGGGCCGCGTCGGCCTGCCGGAGCCGCTGGCCGGCCCGCGACAGGCGGGCGACCAGCGGCCCCATCACCCCGATGGCGTCCGCGCCGGGGTCGTCCCCGCCGAGGCCGTTCCCGGTGCGGCCGACACCACCGGGGACGGCGGGACCGGCGGTGGTGTCGGTGGAGGTCACGGTGGGGGTCACCCGTCCATCGTGCAGGACGTCAGACGTCGCTGCGCTTGAGGCGGTACGCCGCCCCGGCCAGCGCGAGTGCCGTCCAGCCGAGCAGGACCAGCAGCCCGGCACCGGGCGACAGCGTGTGCGCGTCGCGGGTGAGGGCGAACATCGACTCGCCGGCGTTGCTCGGCAGGTAGCCGTTGACGGCGTCCTTCCAGGAGCTGGGGAGCAGCGACAGCAGCCCCGGCACCAGCATCAGCGAGGCGACCAGCACCGAGATGCCGCCGGCCACCGACCGCAGCAGCGACCCCAGGGCGGCGCCGATCACCCCGACCAGGCCGAGGTAGAGGCCGGCACCCAGCAGGGCCCGCAGGACGCCGGCGTGGCCCAGGCCCATGGCCGCGGGCGTGCCCGACACGATCCGGCTGCCGATCACGCAGGCGACGAAGGCCCCGACGACGCTGACCACCAGCGCGACCAGCCCGAACACGGCCGCCTTCGACCACAGCACGGGCAGCCGGCGCGGGACGGCCGCCAGCGTGGAGCGGATCATCCCGGTGGAGTACTCCCCCGCCGTCACCAGTACCCCGAGGACACCAAGCGCCAGCTGGGCGAAGTTCACACCGAACAGGGACAGGCTGACCGCCGACGAGTCGGCGAGGTCCCTGTCCAGGTGCCCGGAGTGGAGGCCGGAGCGGTAGTGGGCGCACGCGATCAGCCCGAAGGCGATCAGGAAGAGCAGGCCCAGCCCGAGGGTGATCCACGTGGAACGCAGCGACCACAGCTTGGCCCACTCCGAGGCCAGTACCCGCCGCCCGGTGACGCGGTAGGCGGGACGGTCGGTGGCGCGCTCAGCGGCCGGTGCGGTGGTGACGGCGCTCATGCCGGCCTCCCTGCGGTCTCGACGGTCTCAACGTCCTCGGCGGGCACGGCGGCCCCGCCGGGCACGGACGGCACCGTGGCGGTGCCGTGGTACTCCACGGCGTCCCTGGTCAGGCTCATGAACGCCTCTTCCAGGGACACCGTCCGCGCCGTCAGCTCGAACAGCGGGATGCCGTGCTCCGCCGCCCGCAGCCCGACCTCCCGGGCGGTCAGCCCGGTCACCCGCAGCTCCTCGGAGCCGACCCGGCCGGTGACCTCGACGCCCGGCCCCGCCAGCACGTCCCGCAGCCGCGCGGGGTCGTTCGTCGCCACCTTCACGGTGTCACCGCCCGCCTCGCGGACCAGGTCGCCGACGGTCGTGTCGGCCAGCAGCCGCCCGCGCCCGACGACGATGAGGTGGTCGGCCACCAGCGCCATCTCGCTCATCAGGTGCGAGGAGACGAAGACCGTCCGGCCCTCCTCGGCGAGCGAGGTCAGCAGGTTGCGGATCCACAGCACGCCCTCCGGGTCCAGCCCGTTGACCGGCTCGTCCAGCATCACCGTCTGCGGGTCGCCCAGCAGCGCCGCCGCGATGCCGAGGCGCTGGCCCATGCCGAGGGAGAAGGCGCCCACCCGCTTGCGCGCGACGCTGCCCAGCCCGGCCAGCTCCACGACCTCGTCGACCCGGCGGGACGGGATCCCGTGGGTCAGGGCCAGCGCCCTGAGGTGGTTGTAGGCCGACCGGCCCGGGTGGACCGACTTCGCCTCCAGCAGCGCCCCGACCTCCTGGAGCGGTGCCCGGTGGTCGGCGTAGCGGCGGCCGTTCACCGCCACCGAGCCGCTGGTCGGGGCGTCGAGGCCGACGACCATGCGCATCGTCGTGGACTTCCCGGCGCCGTTGGGGCCCAGGAACCCGGTCACCGTCCCCGGCTTCACGACGAAGTCCAGCCCGTCGACGGCCGTCTTCTCCCCGTACCTCTTGGTCAGCCCTTGTGCGTCGATCATCCGCGTCCCTCTCGCCCGGACAGGACCTGGGCGCCTTCACCTCTGACGCCTTCACAGGAAACGCTAGGGTCCGGATCGCCCCGGTTCGGTCATACCGGGGGCTGAAAGGCGCCGGAAGGGTGGTACCGCGGTACTACGCCGGGTCCGTACGGGGGCACGCCGGGGGACGTAAGGGCGGACGCCGAGGGACGGCCGGGGGGACACCAGGGGACGGCCGGGGGGAGCCGGCCGTCCGGAGGGGACCCGGCGTCAGCTCCAGGTGGAGCCGGTCAGCCGCTCGTAGATCTCGATGTAGCGGCTCCGGGACTCCGCCACGATCTCCTCGGGCAGGGCGGGCGGCGGCTGCTCGCTGTGGCGGTCCCAGCCGGAGGCGTCCGAGGTGAGCCAGTCGCGGATCGTCTGCTTGTCGTACGAAGGCTGCCGGCCGCCCGGCTTCCAGGCGTCGGCGGGCCAGAAGCGGGACGAGTCGGGGGTCAGCACCTCGTCGCCGATGACCAGGGTGCCCTCGTCGTCGTAGCCGAACTCGAACTTGGTGTCGGCGAGGATGATGCCGCGCTCGCGGGCGATGTCCCGCGCCCGGGAGTACACCGCGAGGGTGGTCTGCCGCAGCAGCGCCGCGGTCTCGGCGCCGACCTGCCGCGCCACCTCCTCGTACGAGACGTTCTCGTCGTGCTCGCCGACCTCGGCCTTGGTGGCCGGGGTGAACAGCGGCGTGGGCAGCTCGGAGCCGTCGACCAGGCCCTCGGGGAGCGCCAGCCCGCAGACGGTGCGGTCGTTCTCGTACTCGGTCAGCCCGGAGCCGGTCAGGTAGCCGCGCGCCACCGCCTCCACCGGCACCATCCGCAGCCGCCGGCACACCGTGGTGCGGCCGGCCCAGTCCGCGGGCGCGCCCTCGGGCACCTCGGCGGACAGCACGTGGTTGGGGACCAGGTCGGCGATCAGGTCGAACCACCACAGCGACAGCTGCGTCAGCAGCCGGCCCTTGTCCGGGATCTCCGTCGGCAGCACCCAGTCGTGCGCGGAGATCCGGTCGCTGGCCACCATCACCAGCTCGCCGCGCTCGTTCCGGTACAGGTCGCGCACCTTGCCGGTGTGCAGATGGACGAGACCGGGCACCTGGACGGGCTCGGGCTTCTCGACGAATCCGGACATGGGTGGTCCTCCCCACTCGGTGGTTCAGCCACCGATTCTCCCGTACGACGGCGTGCGGGCGCGCAACGGGCCTGGCCGGGCGCGTTCCCGGGAGGCGCCGCTGTCTCCGGCACCGCCTCCAGCGCTGTCTCCGGTACCGCCTCCGGTACCGCCTCCGGTACCGCCCGCCTCCGGCCCGGCCCGCTTCAGTCCCGCTTGCAGATACGGTCCAGCAGATTGGCGGTGGCCCGCTGGACACGGGCGTCCACGTGGCCGGGCCGGTCCAGCGCGGGCGACCAGGCGAAGGTGCCCGAGGCGAAGACCCACGCCCCGCTGGGCGCCCGGTACAGCGAGGTCTCCTGGTGGCCGGTCCGGCCGTCGCCCGCCGGGTACGGGGAGTGGGCCAGCAGGATGCGCTCGGTGCTCTCCGGCAGCGGGGTGCGCGGGAAGTAGTGGTCGGCCTCGCCCGCGACCAGGCCGGGGATCTCGTCGCCCTCGCCGGCGCCGGTGGCCTCCCACAGCCAGTGGCCGGCGTTCCGCACCACCAGCGGGGACGGCTGCGCCACCCGCCCGGCGTACTGCACGCCCAGCATCAGCTGCTCCGGCTCGCCCTGGTCCCGCCACAGCGCGCTGCGGCCCTTCGGCGCCTCGCCCTGGCCGCCCTCGGGGCGGCGCTTGCGGCAGCCCAGCAGCCGGTCCGGGTCGCCGGAGGGCGAGGGGGCCAGCGCCACCTGCCAGTACATGGTGTTGGCGGAGAGGAAGACCAGCGAGGTGCCGGCCTCCCGGGCCCGCTCCACCGCCCGCCGCATCGGCACCGACCAGTACTCGTCGTGGCCGGGGAAGACCAGGCCCCGGTAGCGGGTCGGGTCCACCCGGCCGGCGTGCAGGTCGCGCGCGTCGGCGTAGGCGAGGTCGTAGCCGTACCGCTCGGCGAAGCGGACGAAGTCGTAGGCGTGCCCGATGTGCAGCGGCAGCCCCGCGCCGGCGTAGGGGCGGTCGAAGGAGACGGTGGTGGCCGCCTCCTCCTCGCCGAGGAGCCCGCCCTCGTCGTTCCAGGCGTGGTAGAGGCTGGCGCCGGTGCGGCCGTCCTCCGGATAGAGGTTGTACGCCTGCCAGGTGATGTCGGGCAGCAGGAGCAGCAGGTCGGCGCTGGCCTCCAGGTCGCGCACGGTGAACGGGACGTGGCTGCGGTAGCCGTCGACGGTGGTGAGCACGGCCACGTACGCGCCGGCCTTCCAGTACGGGGGGACCTGGAGCCGCCACGACTGCCACCAGTGGTGGCAGGAGACGGTGCGGCCGGCCGCCAGCGGCGCGGGCTGGGCGATGCCGGACAGCCGCGGGCTCGCGCTGACCTGCGCGGCCCCGTCACCCGCGTAGTGGCCGATCCGGTAGACGTCGACGGTGTACTCCTGCGGCGGGTCGACGGTGATCCGGAAGTCGATCGCATCGCCCGGCGCCACGGCGCCGCCCGCCGCGAACCCCTTGATCTGCCGGTGCACGTCGTCGGCGGGCTGCGGGCCGGGCAGGTGCGAGCGGCGCGGCGGTTCGCCGGTGCTCGCGGTGAGGTCGACGTACCAGGGCACGACCTGCCCGTCGTCGTCGAGGTATTGGGGCTCGCCGCGCATCCACGGCAGAGGCCCCTGGCCGAACGGGTCGGACACCCCGTGCGCCAGCGCGCCCGACTCCCACCGCCGGACTTCCCCCATGCCCATCGGCCTCCCTCAACACCCCGCGTCCGCGCCCTCGAAGCGACGACGCGGCCTCCTGGCGCCAGCACATCACAGAAAGCTCCGCCCCCGTCATGTTTCGTACGGCTTGCCTCCGTTTCTCTCCGGCACCGCCCGATGTGCGCGGGTGCGGGCCCATTCCCCCGCAGGGCGGCGCGCGCCCGCGCCGCCGCGGTCCGGTGCGGCGCGGTGGCACGGCCGGCGGGTGCGCCCGGGGTGGCCGGCGAGGTGCTCCGGCCCTGCCCCGGTCGGGCGTTCTCGCTGGCAGGAGGCTTGCGGTGCGGGACCGGACGGGCGCCGGGGCCGGCTCCGCGCGGGCCGGACGGGCCCACCCGCCAGGGCCGCCGCCCGGTCGCGGCGACTCCGGCGCGGTGCCACCGCGGGTCGGCCGGACGGCCCGCGGCGGCCCTGGAGCCGAACCTCCTCGGGGGCGACCCCTCGTACCCTTGTCCGCACCCTTGCCCCGGTCCCGCGGAGCCGTGTGCGCCCGCGCGCTCCTGGGTCGGCGCCCGTCTCCGGGCCCGGGCGGGGCTCCGCTTCCGGGCGGCGGCGCACGGCGCGAGGGGACGGAGCGGGCATGTGTGCGGCGTGTGCGGCATGCGCACGGAAGGGTCGCGGGATACCCGGGATGGAGCGGGGGCGCGGACCGCGGAAGGGGCGCGCGGGCCACCGGCCGAAGGCGGCGCGGCGCGCGGGTCCGGCCTCAGGCCAGGCGGAGGGGTTTTTCGGCGCGGACGCCCAGCTCGACGAGGCGGCGGCGCAGCGGAGTCGGGTCCCCTTCCTCCGTCAGGCGCAGCACGAGGGCCGACAGGTCGCCGCAGCGGGCGCCGTCCAGGAGCAGGACCGGGCCGTCGAGCCAGTCCATGCCGGCGGTGGCACCGGCGGTGTCGACGGCGGCGCAGCAGACCACGGCCACCACGTGGTCGGCCAGCAGCTCCCGGCCGGTGCGCGGCGGCAGCAGCGGCGGTATCTCCCCCAGGCCGACCGGCTCGGCGGCGGCCAGCCGGGCCGCCTCCTCGCGGGCCGTCAGCGCGGCGATCCGCCCGGCCAGCTCCTCGGCGCCGCCCGCCGCCAGCTGGTCCAGGACCCTGCCGAGGGTGGCGCCACCGGTCTCCTCGCGGAGCCGGGCCCCGGCGGCCGGGCCGCCGAGGAGCAGCCGGCCGCCGCGTCCCGCCCCGGCGCCGGGCGCGCATCCCCAGCCGAGCCGTTCGCCTCCGCCCTCGGGGGCGTCGGCCGCGATGCCGGAACCGGGTGCCTGCGGGCGTACCTCGTCCAGCAGCCGTACCAGGCGGGCGGCGTCGGTGCGCCAGAGCCGGTCGAC
The DNA here is from genome assembly GCF_000745345.1 of Actinacidiphila yeochonensis CN732. Classification (NCBI taxonomy): domain Bacteria; kingdom Bacillati; phylum Actinomycetota; class Actinomycetes; order Kitasatosporales; family Streptomycetaceae; genus Actinacidiphila; species Actinacidiphila yeochonensis. Next base: position 732,447 of record NZ_JQNR01000005.1, read on the forward strand.
GACCTCCTCGGGGTAGGCCGCCCAGGCGACGGGCTGCCAGCCGGGGGCCTGCCGGGCCGGGCCGCCGTGGAAGATCCGGGCGGCCAGCAGGGACACCGCCTCGTCGATCGTGCCGGGCTCCTCCAGCAGGTCGCAGGCGGGGCGCTCGCCCAGCCGGGACTCGAAGCCCTCGGCGAGCCGGTCCCGGCGGGACAGCTCGGTCAGCGCGGCCACCACCCCGGCGTCCAGCCGCGAGGGCCAGCGGCCCAGCCGCCAGGCGGGCAGCGCGACCCGGGTGAGCAGCCGGTCCCAGCCCGCGTAGGCGAGGCCGACCTGCTCCTGCGCGACGATCCGCAGCCCGTAGTCGACCGCCTGCGCCCGCTCCGACGCGGAGGCGGCCACGCCCCGCTCCATCTCGGCGGCGGGCGCCCGGCAGCCGCTCAGCATCAGCCGGGTGGCCGCGCCGAGGACGGCGTACCCGGGGCGCAGCAGCGCCCGGCCGACCCGCGACGCCCGCGCCTCGGGGCGGGCGCCGGGGGCGCTCGGGGTGCGCCGCGCGGCGACGGCCGCCGCGGCGTCCAGCCCGCGCACGAAGCGGCGGGCGGCGGCTATGCCGGGGTCGGCCGCCGGGGCGGTGCCGGCGACGACGGGGGCGAGCAGGGCGCGCAGCTCCGGCACCCGCATCCACCACAGGAACGGCGAGCCGATCACCAGCACCGGCGCGACGTCCGGGCCGCCGCGCGGGTGGGCGGGTGCGCGCTGCTCCAGCCAGCTGTCGCAGTCGGGGGTGAGCTCTATCGCCGAGGGCGCGGGCACCTGGAGGCGGTCGGCGAGGTCGCGGACCATCAGGTAGAGGTCGGGCGCGGAGGACTCGGCGACCCGGACCGTCGGGCTGACCGCGGGCCGGGCCCGGGCCACCACCGCGGCCACCCCGGCGGCGACGGCCAGCACGACGAGGGCCGCGCCGGACACCCCCCAGCGCACGCCGTCCCAGACCTGGCCCTGCCAGCGCCCGGTGGCCCGGCCCGCGTGCAGCACCACGGCCGCCGCGGCCGGCAGCAGCGCCAGCGCCACCGCGGAGCCGCGCACCCGCAGCACCGCCGCGGCACGGGTGCGCGCGACGGCCTCACCGAGCTCTCCGGCCATCGGCGGGCACCCCCTGCGCTCGTGGCGGCCGCCCCTGCGGCGGCCTCTCCCCCACTTTCGCACCGGCCACGGACATCGCAATGCCGTACGGCTGATTGCCGCAACGCCCCGCGGTGCGCTTCCCGGGCACCCTAGTTGGGCCCTCGCGGCGAGTCAGCCGTATGGCCGAGGCATCACTCCTTGGAGTGGCGTTTCCGGCGGAAGCACCCGCGCGCCCGGTCTCGTCCGTCCGTGCCCGGACGCGATCACGGGCGGCCCCGGACCCGACCGGTCGCGACCTGCTCCGGGCACTTCGGGACGGCGGCGCCGCGGCACGGCGGCGGCCATCCGGCGGCGGCTCCGGCCCCGCGCCCGGTGAGCGGGCGGCGGGTACGCCGGACGGGGGCCGGGCACTCCGAACGGTGGCCGGGAACGCCGACGGGCTCCGGGCACTCCGGACAGGGGCCGGGAACACCGACGGCCCCGCACCGGCGTGTCCCCGCGGGCGGGCGGGGTGGACGTCGGGGACGGGGCCGTTCGGGCAGCGGCGGCGGGGGCCGTCAGACGCGGGCGGCCTCGGCGGCGATGTCGGTGCGGTGGTGGCCGCCGTCCAGGCCGATCCGGTCCACGGCGCGGTAGGCGCGCTCGCGGGCCTTGGCCAGGGTGGAGCCGGTGGCCGTCACCGACAGCACCCGTCCGCCGGCCGTCACGATCCGCCCGGCGTCGTCGCCGCGCGTCCCCGCGTGCAGGACGTAGGCGCGCTCGTCCTTCTCGGCCACCTCGTCCAGCCCGGTGATCGGGTCCCCTGTACGCGGGGCGTCCGGGTAGTTGTACGACGCGATGACGACGGTGACCGCCGCGCCGTCGCTCCACCGCGGCGCCGGGTGGCCGGCGAGCTGGCCGGTGGCGGCGGCCCGCAGCAGCCCGGCCAGCGGGGTGCGCAGCCGGGCCAGCACGACCTGGGTCTCGGGGTCGCCGAAGCGGGCGTTGAACTCGATCACCCGCACGCCGCGCGAGGTGATCGCCAGGCCGGCGTAGAGCAGGCCGGAGAAGGGGGTGCCGCGGCGGCGCAGCTCGTCGACGGTCGGCTGGAGCACGGTCCGCTCGACCTCCTCGACCAGCTTCGGGTCCGCCCACGGCAGCGGCGAGTACGCGCCCATGCCGCCGGTGTTGGGCCCCTGGTCGCCGTCGAGGGCGCGCTTGAAGTCCTGGGCGGGCTGGAGCGGCACCACCGTGGTGCCGTCGGTGATCGCGAAGAGCGAGACCTCGGGCCCGTCGAGGTACTCCTCGATGACGACCCGTCCGTCCCCGGTCCCGATGCAGGCCAGGGCGTGCGCCTTCGCCGCCGCCAGGTCACCGGTGACGACGACGCCCTTTCCGGCCGCGAGCCCGTCGTCCTTGACGACGTAGGGCGCGCCGAACGCGTCGAGCGCCGCGTCGACCTCGGCGGCCGTGACGCACACGTACGACCGGGCGGTCGGCACCCCGGCGGCGGCCATCACGTCCTTGGCGAACGCCTTCGAGCCCTCCAGCTCGGCGGCCTCCCGGGACGGGCCGAAGCAGTCGATGCCGCGCGACCGCACGGCGTCGGCGACCCCGGCCACCAGCGGCGCCTCCGGGCCGACCACGACGAGGTCGGCGCCGAGCCGCTCCGCGAGGTCGGCGACGGCGGTGCCGTCGAGCGCGTCGACCGGGTGCAGCTCGGCCACATCGGCGATCCCCACGTTTCCGGGAGCGCAGTGCAGCGAGGTGACCTCGGGGTCGAGGGACAGGGAACGGCACAGGGCGTGTTCGCGGGCTCCGCCGCCGATGACAAGGACCTTCACGCGCACCAGGGTAGTGGGCCGCCGCAGGCCAGGCCGCAGTCACTCGTCCGGGTGGTTTCCGTCAAGCTCCTATACCTGATCACACGGGGTCTTCCTGGAGTTTTTCCGGACATCACGCCCTGTGGCTCAGCCGTTCGGCGGTAAGAAAGGGTCTTCGGTCGGAAGGACGGACGGCGGGGCGCGGGTCGGGGCGGGGCGTTCAGGATCAGGGCTGTGCCGTCAGGGGGCGGGGCGGCCAGGAGGTCAGCACGGTCCGGGGGCCAGGACGGTCGGGCCGGTCAGGGAACGGACCGGGCGCGCGCCATGGGGACGGCGCGGCGGAACCGGCGGCGCGGCGGCGGAGGAACGGCGAGGGAGTGGCGAGTGAGCGAGCCCGGGACAGCCCCCGAGGGGGACGCCGCGCGGGAGGAGTCCAGGCGGCGCGGGCCCGGCTCCCCGCCCGACGAGCTGCCGCGCGAGGAGCCTCCACGCGGGCTGCCGCCGGGGTGGCGGCAGCCGGCGGACCTGCGGCCGCTGCCCTTCCCGCTGGGCGACTGGGCCCGGCCCGCCCCGCTGCTCGCGGAGGTGTACCGCTGGTCGGAGGAGGAGGCGCTGCGCACCGCCGACTGGTACCTGCGGGACCGCGCGGGCAAGCGCCGGGGTGCGCGGGCGCTGCGGGCCGGGGCCGCCGCCTCGGCCACCGCCGGCGCGGCCCTGCCGCTGGCCCAGCTCGCGGGGGCAGGGCAGCTGGCGGGCTGGGGCTTCCTCGCGCTGCTGCTGGCCGGCGCCTGCGTCGCCTTCGACCGGGCGCTGGGCCTGACCGCGGGCTGGATGCGGGACGTGGCGGCGGCGCAGGCGGTACTGCGCCGGGTCGAGGCGCTGCGGTTCGAGTGGGCCGCCGAGAGTGTGCGGGAGGTGCTGGGCCCGGCGGAGGGCACGTCCGCCGAGGCGGCCGAGCGCTGCCTCGGCATCCTGCGGCGGTTCGGCGAGGACGTGGCGGACCTGGTCCGCGCCGAGACCTCGGACTGGATGGCCGGCTTCGGCGCGGGCGCCGCCGCCGCTCCGCTGCGCGCCCAGGCGCCGCCCCGGCGGGACCCCGCCCTGCCGCACCGCGCCAGCCGCAGTTCGGCGCCCGCCCGACCATGCCGCGCCAGCGCCCGCCGGAGTCACCGCGCTGACCGGCGCCGACCGGCGCCGACCGGCGGCGGGCACGGCGTCGAACGTCCCGGGACGCACCGGGCCGGAGGACGCGCGGGGCCGGGGTGAGCCGGGCCGGGGGTTGGACAGCCAGGGGTCGGACAGGCCAGGGGCGAGCCGGGTCGGGGCGGCGCCGGGGGGCAGCCGTCCGTCAGCTGAACACGATCATGGAGCCCTGGCCGAGCGAGCGGGTGGCGGCGGCGTGCAGGGCAAGCCAGACGTGGTGCTCGCGGGCGAACGGCCCGGTGAGCGCGGGCGCCAGGGCGGGCTCCTCCAGGCTGGTGTGCCGGGACGGCGGGGGCGGCGGCGCGGGCGGGTTGGCCGGGTTGATACCGATCACGGGGGCGACGAACTCCAGCTCGCGCAGCAGCCCGTGGCTGGAGCCCAACGGCCCGCCCCCGGACATCAGCTCGTCGTTGGCCACCGGGTGCGGGAAGTCCAGCGGCACGTAGGCGCCGGCGTGGTCGTAGTGCCACACCAGGTGCGAGGACTGGGCGGTGCCCTCGAACATCTCCAGCAGCTGCTCGTAGTCGCCGCCGAGGGCGTCGACCGGGGTCACCTCCAGCTGTTGCAGGGCGAGCAGGTAGGCGCGGCGCAGGAAGTGCAGGGCGTCGTAGTCGAAGCACGCCACCGGCGCCACGTCGCCGGACAGCCCCGGCATGTAGCTGAAGACGGGTACGGGCGGCTGGCCGGCCTCGGTCAACACCTGGTCGTAGCGGGCCAGTTCCTCGGCGAAGGGGTTTTCCGGGCTGTGGCAGAGCACGTCCACGAGCGGCACCAGCCACACGTCACAAGCCACCTGCACTCCATCCGTTCGTGGGCGATCGGCCTCGGGCCCGTGGCACGAGGCCCTTGGCGCGGGGTTCCGCGGCGCGAGGCTCCGCGGCACGGGGCTCCCCTCCACGGGGTTCCGCGGCGCGGAGTCCGTGCCACAGACCCTAGTAGTCCCCTGCCCGCCCCGACACGCCCGGAATCAGCGGGCGCCGCACCAGCGGGCGCCGGGCTTCCGGCGGGCACCCGGAGAGGCCGGGGCCGACCGCCGGTTCAGGGGCGGGCCGGAGCCAGCCGCTCCACCAGGGCCCGGGTGTGGGCGGTGCTGGCGCGGGTCAGCCGCAGGGTGCCGGCGGTGTCGCAGGCGGCCACGGCGTCGACCAGCGCCACGTGCTCCGACCAGCACAGGTCCGTCAGGTCCGGCAGCGCGCGCAGGTGCGGGACGGCGTAGATCCACGCCTGGGTGCGCACCCGGTCCAGGAACTCCACGAGGTGCGGGTTGCCGCCGAACCCGGCCAACTCCCGCCAGAACCGCAGGTCGCAGCCGACCAGTACGTCGAGGTCCCCGACCCGGGCGGCCCGCGCCGCCGCCTCGGCCCGGCGCCGTACGGAGGCGAGGCCCTCCGCCGGCAGGGGGCAGATCCCCTGCTCCCGCATGCGGTTGAAGGACGCCTCGACGACGAGGGCGCGCGCCTCCGAGAGCGAGTGGAAGTCCGCCGCGGTGAACCGCCGTACCTGGAAGCCGCGGTGCTGCTCGACCTCCAACAGCCCCTGGGCCGAGAGGTCGACCAGCGCTTCCCGGACGGGCGTCGCGGAAACGCCGTAGGTCTCCGCTATCTGACGGACGGTGAAGTGCCGTCCGGCCTGCATCCGCCCCGTCAGGATCTCGTCGCGCAGGGCGTCGGCGATCTGCTGGCGCAGGCTGCTGCGCCGTACCAGCGGCTCGTCGCCGTCCCGCATCCGGCCTGCCTCCAGTTATCGGTTCCGACGCCCGGCGGGAGCCCCGGGGCGGGGCCCGCCCCGGGCCGCCGCTGTCCGCCGCGGCTCCGCCACACGATAGGCGAGGTCCGCGCCCTCGTGCGCACGCAGGAGGGGTCGGGCGGCTGCTGGACGGGGTCGCGCCACGGGCTCCGGGACTGCCCCGGGGGCCGCCGGCGCCGGTGCTCCCGCGCCGTCCTCCCCCCGCCGTGTGGTCCCCGCGTCCGCTTCCGCTTCCGGCTCCGCCGGAGGAGCGAACCGGGCGGGCGGGGCAGAGCCGGGGCGCGGCCGGTACGCCCGGATGCCTGTGCGCATATTCTTCGCGCAGGCAGTCGTGCGGACAGTCGGCCGGTGGCCGGACGGGCGGCCGACGGCGGCTCGGGCCGCACCGGCGGGCCGGACGGGCGGGACAGGCTGGACGGCGGCGGACGCGGACGCCGAAAGGGCGTCGGCGGCGCGCGGACGGGGCGGTGCGGGGCGGTGACGGACGTGAACGGGGACGCCGACGGGGGCGCGAGCGCGGGCGTGGCCCGGTACGGCACGGGACGCGGGGCGGGCCTGGACGGGTTGAGGGACGACGACCCGCGGTGGATCGGCGGGTACCGGCTGCTGGGCCGGCTCGGCGCCGGCGGCATGGGGCGGGTCTACCTCGCCCGGTCGGGCCGGGGGCGGACGGTCGCGGTGAAGCTGGTCCGGCCGGACCTCGCCGAGGGCGGAGAGTTCCGCGACCGCTTCCGCCGCGAGGTCCGCGCGGCGCGGCGGGTCGGCGGCCGGTGGACGGCGCCGGTCCTGGACTCCGACACCGAGGCGGACCTGCCGTGGGTGGCCACCGGCTACGTGCCCGGACTGTCGCTGCGGCAGATCGTCAAGGAGTACGGCCCGCTGCCGGAGCCCGCGGTCCGGGTGCTGGCGGACGGCCTCGCCCGCGCCCTCGCCGACGTCCACGGCGCGGAGCTGGTGCACCGCGACCTGAAGCCCTCGAACGTGATGATCACCATCGACGGCCCGCGGGTGATCGACTTCGGCATCGTCCGCGCGCTGGAGACGACGGCCGAGGGCACGCTCACCGCGACCGGCGCGCTGGTCGGCTCGCCCGGGTTCATGGCCCCCGAGCAGGTGCGCGGCGAGCCCGTCACCCCGGCGTGCGACGTCTTCTGCCTCGGCCTGGTGCTCGCCTACGCGGCGGCGGGCCGGCCGCCCTTCGGCTCGGAGGGAAGCGGCGTGCACTCCCAGCTGTACCGGATCGCGCAGGAGCCGCCGGACCTGGAGCCGGTGCCCGAGGGCCTGCGCGCGCTGGTGACCGCCTGCCTCGTCAAGGCCCCGGCCGGCCGTCCCTCCCTGGAGGAGGTGCACGCGCTGATCGGGCCGCTGCCGCAGGAGGGCGGCGAGCCGTGGCTGCCGGCCGCGATCGTGGCGCGGCTCGGCCGGCACGCGGCACGGCTGCTGGAACTGGAGGCCGAGGCGGAGTCGGCTCCGGAGCCGGGGACCGAGCAGCCCACGCGCGAGCAGCGCCCTGCCCCGGAACCCCCGGAAGCCCGGGAAGCCGCAGGGCCTCCGGAGCCGTCGGACCGCGCCGCCACTGCCGCCACTGCCGCCACTGCCGTGACGCCGCCCCGACCGGCCCGCGAGGCCCGCGCGCCCGGGCGGCGCCGGGCCCTGGTCGCCGGACTGGCCGTGCTCGCCGTGGTCGCGGGCGGGACGGCGGCGTACGTCGCCGTCCACGGGCGCGGAAGCGGCGGCCGCCCGGCCGCGGGCGCCACCGGGCCGGGCACCGCCGCGCCCTCGCGCGCCTCGGCCGCCGCCTCGTCGGACACCTCGCCGACCTCGGCGCCGGGCGCCTCGGCCGGCCCGTCGGACGCCGCCGTGCCCGCCGACCTGGTGGGGACGTGGCGCACCTCGTTCAGCACCGTCCCCGCGGCCGGGACGGACGGCACCGCCGGCACCAACGTCCGGACGCTGACCATCGACGGCGACGGCGACGTCCGGCTGACCGGCACCGGCACGGCGTACGTCTGCGCGTGGCGGATGCGGGTGACCTCGCTCGGGCCGCCGGTCGCGCTCAGCTCCTCGTCGGTGGTGAGCGGCGACCCCGTCTCGTCCTGCTCGCCCGGCGCCCCGACCACGCTGGACCTGCTCGACTCCGGCCACCTGCGCCGGGACACCGAGGACGGCAAGGCGCCGCTGACGTACACCCGGGTCGGCTGACCCACCGGCCCCGCCCGCGCACGGGCCCGGCCGCCGAAACGCCGCCGGGCCCGGCCACGCCCCGTACGAGGGGAGCGGCCGGGCCCGGCGGACCGGACGGAGCAGGCGACCGGCCGGCTCAGCCGGTTCAGCCGGCTCAGACGGCTCAGACGGCTCAGACGAAGGGGTTGATCTCGATCGTCTCGTACCGCCCCGGGCCGACACCGATCGCGGAGATCGGCGCGCCCGACATCTCCTCCAGCGCCTTCACGTAGGCCCGCGCGTTCTTCGGCAGGTCCGCGAGGGACTTGGCCTTCGAGATGTCCTCCGTCCAGCCGGGCAGGTACTCGTAGACCGGCTTGGCGTGGTGGAAGTCGGTCTGGCTGTACGGCAGTTCCTCGACCCGGCGGCCGTCGACCTCGTACGCGGTGCAGACCGGGATCTGCTCCCAGCCGGTGAGCACGTCGAGCTTGGTGAGGAAGAAGTCGGTCAGGCCGTTGACCCGGGTGGCGTAGCGGGCGATGACCGCGTCGAACCAGCCGCAGCGGCGGTCGCGGCCGGTGGTGACGCCGTACTCGCCGCCGATGGTGCGCAGCTTCTGGCCGTCCTCGTCGAACAGCTCGGTGGGGAACGGTCCGGCGCCCACACGCGTTGTGTACGCCTTGAGGATGCCGATCACCCGGGTGATCTTGGTCGGGCCGACGCCGCTGCCGGTGCAGGCCCCGCCGGAGGTCGGGTTGGACGAGGTGACGAAGGGGTACGTGCCGTGGTCGACGTCGAGGAGCGTGCCCTGGCCGCCCTCCATGAGCACGACCTTGCCCTCGTCCAGCGCGTTGTTCAGCACCAGCGTGGTGTCGGTGACGAAGGGCTTGATCTGCTCGGCGTACTTCAGGTACTCCTCGACCACCTGGTCGGTGGTGATCGCCCGCCGGTTGAAGATCTTCACCAGGATCTGGTTCTTGTCCTGGAGCGCCGCCTCGATCTTCTGCCGGAGGATCGATTCGTCGAACAGGTCCTGCACACGCACGCCGACCCGGTTGATCTTGTCGGCGTAGGCCGGGCCGATACCGCGCCCGGTGGTGCCGATCCGCCGGCTGCCGAGGAACCGCTCGGTGACCTTGTCGATGGTCTGGTGGTACGGCGTGATCAGATGGGCGTTGCCGCTGACCAGCAGCTTCGAGGTGTCGACGCCTCGTTCGTTGAGTCCGCTCAGTTCGGACAGCAGGACCGCGGGGTCGACGACGACACCGTTGCCGATCACGGGAACACAGTCCGGTGACAGGATTCCGGAGGGGAGGAGGTGCAGTGCGTACTTCTGGTCGCCGACGACCACGGTGTGGCCGGCGTTGTTGCCGCCCTGGTAACGCACCACGTAGTCCACTGACCCGCCGAGCAGGTCGGTGGCCTTCCCCTTGCCCTCGTCGCCCCATTGAGCGCCGAGCACCACAAGTGCGGGCACAGGCGTACACCCCTTCCGGGCGGGGCATGTCCAACGTGCAGAGAGCCGTCGACCCTGCCCCGGAATAGACGAAGCCCCTGACGCAAAGGCGCAAGGGGCTCTTGCACCGAGATTTTACCTGAGGAAGGACCAAGGTGTCGGCTCACGTCCCGGCCGAGCATCCTCTGCTCGTGGTCATCGACCCCGCCGCCCGCGCCGCCGACGGCGAATCCGTCCGGATCGCCAGGGACGTGCTGTGTGCCGGGGCGGCCTCCGTGAAGATCGCCTTCCCCGAGTCCGCGGCGGAGGCCGAGCACCTGCTCGCCCACCGGGGCCGCCGCCATCCGGTGCTGCTCGGCGACGACGCGGCGCTGGTCCGCACCCTCCAGGCACTGCGCCGCGAGGGCGACCCGCGGGGCTCGGCGCTGTCCGTGGTGCCGATCGGGCCGCGCTCGGCGCTCGCCCGCGAGCTGGGCGTGCCCGTGCAGGTGCCGGCCGCCGCCCGCGCGGTGCTGGACGGCGTGCAGCGCGAGCTCGGGCTGCTCCGCGACGACAGCGGCGGCATCGTGCTGGGCACGCTGAGCCTGCCCTACGGCATCCCGCTCGCGCACACCGCGGCGCACTGGTGGACGCCGGTGGAGAAGACCGCCCGCTCACTGGTGCGCACCCTCACCGCCCCGGTGGCCGTGAACGGCAGCCCGCCGCCGCGCCGGCAGCGGCTGCGGGTGGAGGCCGACGGGGTGCTCCTGGCCGACCTCGACGAGCCGGTGCACGAGGTGTCGGTGCGGCCCGCCCCGGGCACGGCCGAGATCTGCGTACGGCGCACCCCCGAGGCCACCCAGCTGCGCACCCGGGCCCGCACCATCACCGTCTCCGGCCGGGACTTCCGCTACCGCGCCGACTCGGCCGTCACCGGCCCGGTGCGCACCCGCACGTGGACGCTGGAGCCGTCGGCCTGGCGGCTGACCGTCCCGCGCTGACCGTCCCGGAGCTCGCGCCCCGCACTGCCCGCCCCGCGCCGACGGTCCGCGCCGACGTCCCGCGCCGGACCGTCCGCGGAGCCGACCGCGGAGCCGACCGCGCGGGCTCCGCCGACGTCCCGGCCGGCGGAACCTGCGCCCGGTGGGGACCGTCACCAGGTGAGGACCCTCACCAGGGTGAGCACCGTCACCAGGTGACCCGCAGCTCCTCCACCCCGCGGATCACGTAGCCAGGCCGCCACGCCGGCTCCGCGGCCAGCCGCATGCCGGGGGCGTCGCGCAGGAACGCCTCGAACGACGCGGCCAGCTCCAGCCGGGCCAGCGGCGCGCCCAGGCAGTAGTGGATGCCCGCGCCGAAGGACAGGTGGCGGTTCCCGGCGGCGGGCCGGGTGAGGTCGAACCGGTCCGGGTCGGTGAAGCGCGCGGGGTCGCGGTTGGCGGAGCCGAAGAGCAGCGCCACCTCCGAGCCGCGCGGGATGACGGTGCCGTCGATCTCGATGTCGTCCAGCACCCACCGCTCGAACATCTGGAGCGGCGTGTCGTAGCGCAGCAGCTCCTCCACCGCGTCCCGCACCGCCGCCGGGCGGTCGGCGGCGGCGTCGAGCCGGGCGAGCTGGTCGGGGTGGCGCAGCAGGTGCAGCCAGCCCAGGACGGTGGTGTTGACGGTGGCCTCGTGGCCGGCGTTGAGCAGCAGCACGCAGGTGGAGACCATCTCCTGCTCGCTGAGCACGTCGCCGTCGTCGTGGGCGGCGATGAGGGCACTGATCAGGTCGGTGCCCGGAGCGGTGCGGCGGGCGGCGATCAGCTCGCGCAGGTAGCCGGAGAACTCCTCGCTGGCCCGCACCGCCCGGCGGGCGGTCTCCTCGTCCGGGTTGAGCTCGAACATCCCGGTGATCGCCGCCGACCAGGGCCGCAGCAGGCCGCGGTCGGCGGGCGGCACGCCCAGCATCTCGGCGATCACCGCGACCGGCAGCGGTTCGGCGACCCGGGCGAGCAGGTCGCCGCCGCCGTCCGCCCGCAGGTCGGCGACGAGTTCGCCGGCCAGCCGCCGCACGGTGGGCGCCAGGTCCTCGACCATCCGCGGCGTGAACGCCTTGGCGACCAGCCGCCGGATACGGGTGTGGACGGGCGCCTCCAGGTCCAGCAGACCGTTGCCGTTGAGGGTGGTGAACGGCTCGTGCCCGGCCGGCGGCGGGGTCTGCCCGAACTCCTCGTGGCTGAAGCGGTGCTGGTAGGAGCGGCCCAGCCGGCGGTCCCGCAGCAGGGCGCTGACGTCGTCGTGGTGGGGTATCAGCCACTGCCGGCTGGGCTCGTACCAGAGCGCGCGGCCGGCCGCGCGCAGCTCGGCGTAGGCGGGGTACGGGTCGGCGACGAAGGCCGGCGACCAGGGGTCGAAGCCGGTGCCGGCGGGCACGGCGGTGCCGGCGGGTGCCGTGGCGTCGGCGGCCGCTCCGGAGGAGGGTGCTTCAGAGGAGGGGGCGGGTGCGTGGTTCATTGCAGGTCGATGATCCCGTGTTCGTGCAGGTAGTCGAGCTGGGCGCGGACCGAGAGCTCGGCGGCCGGCCACAGCGCGGGGTCGGTGTCGGCGTAGACGCGGGCGACCACCTCGGCGGGGCCGCGCAGCCCCGACTCGACGGCGGTCTCGACCTGCGCCAGCCGGTGCGCGCGGTGCGCGAGGTAGAACTCGACGGCGCCCCGGGCGTCGGCCAGCACCGGGCCGTGGCCGGGCAGCACGGTGTCCACCTCGGCCTCCACCGTCAGGGCCTGGAGCCGCCGCAGCGTGTCGAGGTAGTCGCCCAGCCGGCCGTCCGGGTGCGCGATGACGGTGGTGCCGCGGCCCAGCACGGTGTCGCCGGTCAGCACGGCGCCGTCGGCCGGCAGGTGGAAGGAGAGCGAGTCGGCGGTGTGCCCGGGGGTCGCCACCACCCGCAGCTCCAGCCCGCCGGTGGTGACCGTGTCGCCGGCGGCCAGGCCCTCGTCGCCCAGCCGCAGCGCGGGGTCCAGGGCCCGCACCGGTGTGCCGGTCAGCTCGGCGAAGCGGGCCGCGCCCTCGGCGTGGTCGGGGTGGCCGTGGGTGAGGAGGGTCAGGGCCGTGCGCCGGCCCTGCCGCTCGACCGCGGCGGCCACCCGCGCCAGGTGCGCCTCGTCCAGCGGCCCCGGGTCGATGACGACGGCCAGCCCGGAGTCCGGCTCCGCAACGATCCAGGTGTTGGTGCCGTCCAGCGTCATCGGCGACGGGTTCGGCGCCAGCACGCACGTCGCGCGGGCGGTGGCCGGCCCGCCGACCGTGGGGCGCGGCCGGCCGGGGGCACCGCGGCGTCGCTCGTCCCGCTCACGTCCGGCTCACCGGACCTCCCGGCCCAGGTCGTCGCGGCCCGGCCAGGTCAGCACGACCCGTCCGTCGCCGTCCAGGTCGGCACGGGCGAGCACCGGCGCGAGGTCCCGCCCGGGTGCCGCGGCCAGCGCCTCGGCGGCGGAGCCGTACGGCAGCAGCGCCCGCAGCGTGGCACGGGTCGGCGGCAGCATCGCGAGCTCGCCGCGGGCGTGGCCGGCCAGCGCGTCGGCCGGGCGCAGCCACACCGTGCGGTCCGCCTCGCCCGACACGTCGCGGGCGTCCTGGCCGGGCGGCAGGACGGCGAGGAAGAACCACGTGTCGTAGCGGCGCTCCTCGAACTCGGGGGTGACCCAGCGGGCCCAGGGCGCCAGCAGGTCCGAGCGCAGCACCAGGCCGCGGCGGGCCAGCAGGTCGGCGAAGCCGAGCTCGTGCGCGACGAGGGCGGCGCGGTCGGCCTCCCAGGCCGCGCCGGAGGTGTCCCCCGCCACCCGGCCGGGCAGCGCGCCTGCCACGGTGCCGTGGCCCGGGGCCGTTCCGGCGCCGGGGCCGGAGCCCTGTCCTGTTCCGGGACCGGCCAGCAGCACGCCGGCCTCCTCGAACGTCTCGCGGACCGCCGCGCACACCACCGCCTGGGCGCGGGCCTCGGGGAGGCCGAGCAGCGCGGCCCACCGCTCCAGCGGCGGCCCGGCCCAGCCCACCGGGCGCTCGTCGCGCGGGTCGACGCCGCCGCCGGGGTAGGCGTACATGCCGCCGGCGAAGGCCATCGAGCCGCGCCGCCGCAGCAGGTGCACCTCGGGTCCGGGCGGCCCGCCGGGGACGGCGTCCCGCAGCAGCAGCACGGTGGCCGCGGGCCGGGGCACGGCGGGGGCCAGCTGGCCCGCGGCCAGCGCCCTCACCCGTTCGGCCCAGCCGGCGGCGGGGTCGGCGCCCTTCATCGACGTCATGGCCGGAGCCTACGTGGCACCGCCGATTTGTTCGAGAGGATGGCCGGACGGGAGCCCGTCCAGGATCAGGACGAGGACCAGGGCCAGGGCCGGACCTCGACCACGGCCTCGGTCCGCAGCGGCCCGTAGATGTGCGGGAAGTCCTCCGCCCCCGGCACCGGCGGCTCGAAGCGGAGCGGCACGTCCAGCAGCGCGGGGTCGATCACCAGGACGACCAGGTCGTCGCGGACGGGCGGGTCCCCGTAGAGCAGCGCGGCCACGGCGGGCAGCTGGTGCGGCAGGGAGCAGTGGATGAACCCGACGTCGCCGAGGGTACGGCCGCGGGTGGAGCTCTCGTAGACGCCGCTCGCCCTGGCCTCGTCCCACAGGGCGCGCTCGGTCACATGGAGCAGCGGGCCCTGGGGCGGCTCCTGATGCTCCCCGGGCTCCCCCGGCTCCCCGGGCTTCTGCGGCTTCTGCGGCTTCTGCGGCTTCTGCGGCGCCCTCGGCTCCTCCGGCCCGGGGGTTCCGGCGCGCCGGGCGCTCTCGTCGTCGGCCATACGGCCACGCTACGGCTCCGCGCGCCGGGTGGCACACCCGTTTCCCGCCAGGACGGACGGGCCGGGCGGTGCCGCCCGGCCCGTCCGTCCCACGGTCACTCCGACAGTTCGACGATCATCTCGACCTCGACCGGCGCGTCCATGGGCAGCACGGCCACCCCGACCGCGCTGCGGGCGTGCACGCCCCGGTCGCCGAAGACGGCGCCGAGCAGCTCGCTCGCGCCGTTGACGACGCCCGGCTGCCCGGTGAAGTCGGGCGCGGAGGCCACGAAGCCGACGACCTTGACCACCCGGACCACCCGGTCCAGGTCGCCGGCCACCGAGCGGACCGCGGCGAGCGCGTTGAGCGCGCAGGTGGCGGCCAGCTCCTTGGCGCGCTCCGGGGAGATCTCGGCGCCGACCTTGCCCGTGGCGGCCAGCCGGCCCTCCACGATGGGCAGCTGGCCGGAGGTGTGGACGTAGGCGCCGGAGCGCACCGCGGGCTGGTACGAGGCGAGCGGCGGGACCACCTCGGGCACCACCAGGCCCAGCTCGGCCAGGCGCGCGGAGACGGTGCCGCTCACGCGGCCTTCTCCCGCTTGAGGTACGCCACCAGCTGCTCCGGGTTGTTCGGGCCGGGCACCACCTGGACCAGCTCCCAGCCGTCCTCGCCCCAGGTGTCGAGGATCTGCTTCGTCGCGTGCACCAGCAGCGGCACGGTCGCGTATTCCCACTTCTTCGCCATGGCGCGACTCTAGTGCCTCTCCCGGCAAGGTCTGCCCCGGTCGCGGCACTGGCGCCCCCGCCCGCCCCCACCCGCCCCGGCCCGCGCCGCCCGCCGTCCGCCCGCCCGCCGCCAGCCCGGCGCGCCCGCGCCTCACCCGCCCCGGCCGTCCCGCGCCACGCCCGCCCGGCGCCCTCGGGTGGACGCGCCGTACCGTTCCTTCCGCCGCGCCACCACGTCCGGGCGGCAACAGGCGGCCGGGGCGGTGGGCGGGCCGCCGAATGGTTAGGCTCGCAAGGTGAGCCCTCAACAGTCATCAGCCGTCCGGCTCCATGTGGTGACCGGCAAGGGCGGCACAGGCAAGACGACGGTCGCCGCCGCGCTGGCGCTCGCCCTGGCGGCGGAGGGCCGCCGGGTGCTGCTGTGCGAGGTCGAGGAGCGGCAGGGCATCGCCCAGCTCTTCGAGACCGAGGCGCTGCCGTACGAGGAGCGGCGGATCGCCTCGGCCTCCGGCGGTGGCGAGGTGCACGCGCTGGCCATCGACGCCGAGCTGGCGATGCTCGACTACCTCGACATGTTCTACAAGCTCGGCCGGGCCGGGCGGGCGCTGCGCAAGCTCGGCGCGATCGACTTCGCCACCACCGTCGCCCCCGGCCTGCGCGACGTGCTGCTCACCGGCAAGGTCTGCGAGGCGGTGCGGCGCAAGGACAGTGCGGGCTGGCCGGTGTACGACGCGGTGGTCCTCGACGCCCCGCCGACCGGCCGGATCACCCGCTTCCTCAACGTCAACGACGAGGTGGCCGGGCTGGCCCGGGTGGGCCCGATACACAACCAGGCGCAGGCGGTGATGCGGGTGCTGAAGTCCGCGCAGACCGCGATCCACCTGGTGACGCTGCTGGAGGAGATGCCGGTCCAGGAGACCGTCGACGGGGTGGCCGAGCTGCGGGCGGCCGGCCTGCCGGTGGGAGCGGTGATCGTCAACATGGTCCGGCCGGTGCTGCTGGGCGACGGCGAGCTGTCCGAGGTCGCCGAGGCGGGCGGCGCCGCGGTGGGCCGGCGGCGGGCCGCGGTGGCCCGCGCCCTGTCGCAGGCCGGCCTGGGCGGCGCGCGGCGCGGCGGGGTGGCCGAGCGGCTGGTCGACCCGCTGCTGGCGCAGGCCCACGAGCACGCCCAGCGGGTGGTGCTGGAGCGCGACCAGCGCGCCGAGATCCTCGGCCTGGGCCTGCCGGTGCGGGAGCTGGAGCTGCTGGGCGACGGGGTCGACCTCGGCGGCCTGTACCGGCTGGCGGAGAGCCTGCGCAAGCAGGCGGCGGCCGCGGCCGGCCCGGGTGGCGGCTACGGGGGCACGGCCGCGGCGGACGGCGGCGCCGGCGGCCTGGACCCGGTCGCGTCCACCCCGCCCGCCGCGCACAGCGACGACCCGGCGGACGGTACCGACGACGCCTGGGTCGAGGAGACCGCCGACGGCGTCGAAGACACGGGAGACGTGGAAGGCGCCGAAGGCGCGGAAGGCGTAGAAGAGGACGGCCCGGGGAACGAAGGCCGAGGCGGCGCCGGGACCGGCTCCGGGGTCCCCCGAGGCGCGGCGCCCGATGGAGGGTCGGACGGATGAGCCTGCAAAGCCCCCTGCTGGAGGTCGATCCCCTGCTGGACGACCCCAAGACCCGCATCATCGTCTGCTGCGGTTCCGGCGGTGTCGGCAAGACCACGACCGCGGCCGCGCTCGGGGTGCGCGCCGCCGAGCGGGGGCGCACGGCGGTGGTGCTCACCATCGATCCCGCGCGCCGGCTCGCCCAGTCGATGGGTCTGAGCGAACTCGACAACACCCCGCGCGAGGTGGCCGGAATCGATCGGTCGGCCGGCGGCTCGCTGCACGCGATGATGCTGGACATGAAGCGGACGTTCGACGAGGTCGTCGTCCAGCACTCCGACCCCGAGCGGGCGCGGGCGATCCTGGAGAACCCCTTCTACCAGTCCCTGTCGGCCGGTTTCGCGGGCACGCAGGAGTACATGGCGATGGAGAAGCTCGGGCAGCTGCGGGCCCAGGACGCCTGGGACCTGATCGTCGTCGACACCCCGCCCAGCCGCAGCGCCCTGGACTTCCTGGACGCGCCCAAGCGGCTCGGCTCGTTCCTCGACGGGCGGTTCATCAAGCTGCTCATGGCCCCGGCGAAGGTCGGCGGCCGGGCCGGGGTGAAGTTCCTCAACATGGGGATGTCGATGATGACCGGCACCCTGAGCAAGGTGATGGGCGCCGGGCTGCTGCGGGACGTGCAGACCTTCGTGGCCGCCATGGACACCATGTTCGGCGGCTTCCGCAGCCGGGCCGACGCCACCTACCGGCTGCTCCAGGCGCCCGGGACGGCGTTCCTGGTGGTGGCCGCTCCGGAGCGGGACGCGCTGCGGGAGGCCGCGTACTTCGTGGACCGGCTGGCAGCCGAGGACATGCCGCTGGCCGGCATGGTGCTGAACAGGGTGCACGGCAGCGGGGCGGACCAGCTCACGTCCGAACGGGCCCTGGCGGCGGCGGAGGCGCTTGAGGACGTGCGGGCGGAGGCGCGCGCGGCGGCGGAGGGGGCCGCGGAAGGCGGCACAGCGGGTGCGGAGGGCACGGCGCGTACGGCAGCCACGGCGGGCACCGGGAAGGCGTCCGGCGCCGGGCGCGGCGCGGGCAGGGCCGGAAAGTCCGGGCGGGGCCGCATGGTGGATCAGCCGGACGGGCAGACTGACGGGGGCGGCGGAGGCAGCGCGGACAGCGCGCCGGACCCCGGGGACAGCGCGGAGCTGCTCGCCGCGGGTCTGCTGCGGCTGCACGCCGAACGGATGCAGGTGGTCGCGCGCGAGCGGCGCACCCGCGACCGCTTCGTCTCCGTGCACCCCGAAGTGCCCATGGTCGACGTCACGGCGCTACCCGGCGACGTACACGACCTGGAGGGGCTGCGGGCGATCGGCCTGCGTCTGGGCGGCGGTCAGCCGGCCGCGGCGTAGTCCTCGTCGTCCCCGAGCGGAAGCATTCCGGTGCTCCGCTCGTACTCCGTGCGCGCGGTCTCCAGGAGCCGGCGCCATGAGGTCACTGTCGGGCGGCGGCGCAGCAGGGCCCGCCGTTCACGCTCGGTCATCCCACCCCATACGCCGAACTCGACGTGGTTGTCGAGCGCGTCCGCCAGGCACTCGGTCCGCACCGGGCAGCCGGTGCACACCGCCTTCGCCCGGTTCTGGGCCGCGCCCTGGACGAACAGTTCGTCCGGATCAGTCGTCTTGCACGCTGCCTGCGTGCTCCAGTCGGTTACCCAGCTACTCATGCTGGCGCCGTCCTCTCCCGAATCGAGGCTCCCCCACGGCGGCAACCGGCATATTCACCGGTGCCAGTTGAGGACGTTACGGAAGGTAGGCGCGGCGCAACAGCCCTTTCAGGCCCAATCTTGCATGGCCCGAATGGACTATGTGTGCGCGGTAGATCACTCATCGGAGTGAGGGCGCCTTCGCCGCACGGAATCGGCGAAAAAGCGACGATCCACCCTCGGAGATCCCGAAGATCCCCGGCAAAAGTGCGAATTCGGGCAGTTCTCATCACTCACAAGAGTGATGAGACGCGACAGGCGTCGAGCGCGACCCGTCCGTTACACAGTAGGGGATGGGGTCCCCGCGCGTCCGGCAATTCACAACGTTCGCGCCCCCGCGCGCCCCCCGCCGTCGAACTTGGGTTCGGACTTGTTCGAACCGAGGGCCGGCCCGGGTCCCCACCCCGCGTCCGTCCCGGGACCATCCCGCATCAGTCCCGGGCTCGTCCCGCGTCACCCGCGAGCCGCTCCGCGGGGTCGGCCCCCGCGCGCGGCGGCCGGAGCGCACGCCGGAATGTCACGGTCTCGTACGCGTCCGGCCGGAAGCCCTCCCAGCCCTCCGTAACTCCCAGGTTGACGGTTTAGGCTGCCTTCCATGGCTCACAAGCGTTCCGGCGGGGGGCTGTCCTCGGCCCAGCAGGCCGCCAAGTTCCTCGGTGTCAGCGTGCTGGCCGGCGTGGTGCTCGCGGGTATCGCGCTGCCCGCGGCCGGCGCTCTCGGCCTGTCCGCGAAGGGCACCGTCAAGGGGTTCGACCACCTGCCCGGTGAGCTGAAGCAGCCTCCGCTGAGTCAGGCGTCCAAGATCCTCGACGCCAACGGCGGCCTCATCGCCACCGTCTACTCGCGCGACCGCACCGTGATCCCGATCACGCAGATGAGCCCGAACGTCCTCAACGCCATCGTCGACATCGAGGACTCGCGCTACTACCAGCACGGCGCGATCGACCTCAAGGGCATCCTCCGGGCACTGAGCCACAACGCCTCCGACGGCGGCACCCAGGGCGCCTCCACGCTCACCCAGCAGTACGTGAAGAACGTCTTCGTGGAGGAGGCCGGCGACGACGCCGACAAGGTCGCGCAGGCCACCGAGCAGACCGCGGGCCGCAAGATCAAGGAGATGAAGTACGCGATCCAGGTGGAGAAGGAGCTGGGGAAGAAGCAGATCCTCCAGAACTACCTGAACATCACCTTCTTCGGTGAGCAGGCGTACGGCATCGAGGCCGCCTCGGAGCGCTACTTCAGCGTCCACGCCAAGGACCTGAACCTCCAGCAGGCGGCCCTGCTGGCCGGCATGGTGCAGTCGCCGACCGGGTACGACCCGATCACCGACCCGAAGGCCGCCATCGACCGCCGCGACACCGTCCTGGCGCGGATGGCCCAGCTCAAGGACATCACCCCGGCGCAGGCCGCGGCCGCCGAGAAGGCGCCGCTCGCCCTGAAGCCCAGCACCCCCAAGAACGGCTGCATCACCGCCGTCGACGGGGCCGGGTTTTTCTGCGACTACGTCCGGGAAACGTTCCTGCAGAACGCCGCCTTCGGCGCCACCAAGGAGGACCGCCAGAAGCTCTGGAACACCGGCGGCCTGACCATCCGCACCACGCTCGAACCGAAGGCGCAGAAGTCGCTGCTCAGCGGGATCAGCGCGCACGTCTACCAGAGCGACACGATCGCCGCCGCGATGACGATGGTCCAGCCGGGCACCGGCAAGGTGATCGCCATGGGCCAGAGCAAGCCGTACGGCCTGGGCAAGAACGAGACCCAGATCAACTACTCCGTCAACCAGGACATGGACGGCGGCGTCGGCTTCCAGAACGGTTCGACGTTCAAGCCGATCACGGCCGCCGCGGCCCTGGAGGCCGGCTACAAGCCCTCGCAGACCTACCCGGCGCCGTACAAGATCCCCTACCCGGACGTCACCACGTGCGGCGGCTCCACGCTGCACAGCGACAAGACCACGCAGAACGAGTTGACCTCCGAGGTCGGACCGTTCTCGATGCCGGAAGCGCTCAAGCGGTCGATCAACACGTACTTCGTCGCGCTGGAGGCCGACGTCGGCCTCTGCCCGGTCCTGAAGATGGCGGACAAGCTGGGCCTGGTCCGGGCCGACGGCAAGCCGATGGTGGAGGGCGCGTCCATGACCCTGGGCACCAACGAGGTCTCGCCGCTGAACGTGGCCGCCGCGTACGCCGCCTTCGCCGACCGGGGCGTCTACTGCACGCCGATAGTGATCAACTCGGTCACCAACACCCAGGGCAAGCACCTGAAGGTGCCCCAGTCGATCTGCAACCGCGCGATGTCGGAGAAGACCGCGGACACCCTCAACACCATGCTGAAGGGCGTGGTCGACGACGGTACGGGTACCTCCGCCGACCTTCCCAACCGGGACACGGCCGGTAAGACCGGTACCACCGACAACCGCTACGCCGCCTGGTTCGCCGGCTTCACCCCCCAGCTGGCCTCCGCGGTGTGGATGGGCGACCCGGCCCACAGCCGCCAGATGATCGACGTCACGATCGGCCCCACCACCTACGCCAAGGTAGAGGGCGCCACCGGCCCCGCACCGATCTGGAAGGACGCCATGGAGGGCGCCCTGGACGGCCAGCCGAGCGTGCCCTTCAACACCGTGACGCTGGACGTCCCGGACCCGACGAAGACCGACCAGCCGCAGGACGGCGGCCAGGGTGGCCAAGGCGGCAACCAGGGCGGCGACGGCACCACCGGCTACTCCAACGGCAACGGCAAGGGCAAGGGCCACGGCGGCGGCCACGGCGGGTTCTCGGTGATGGGCGCCACCACGGGCGCGATCACCGCCGGCACCACGGGCGCCACCGGAGGCACCACGGCGGGCGACACGGTCGCCGGCACGACCGCGGGGACGACGACGGGCACGGTCGCCGGCGCGGCCGGCGGTACGACGGCGGGCGACGGGACGACCACGGGGGCGGCCGGCGGCATCCTCTCCCCGTCCGGCGGCACCACGGTGATCAGCCCGTGAGGCCCGCGACCTGAGGCCAAGAGGCCAAGAGGCCATGTGAAAGGGGGCACCTCGCTTCGGCGAGGTGCCCCCTTTCACGTACCCGCCGGAGGGTGCCGGCACCCTCCGGCGCAGGCCGGCACACGACGGCACAGGCCGGCACACGACGGCGCCCACCGGCCTTCCGCGGAGCCGCGTCCAGCCGGCTGGCCCAGGCAGGGCGGTTCCGCCGGACCAGGCGGCGTCAGCCCGCGAGCTGGCGCTTGACCTCGGCGGCCACCCGGCCGCCCTCGGCCAGACCGGCCACCTTCGGGTTGACGACCTTCATCACGGCGCCCATGGCCTTGGGCCCGGCCGCGCCGGACTCGGCGATCGCGGCCCGCACCAGGTCGGCCAGCTCCTCGTCCGACAGCTGCCGCGGCAGGTACGCGGCCAGCACCTCGCCCTCGGCCAGCTCCCGCTCGGCCGACTCCGCACGGCCGCCCTGCGCGAACGCCTCGGCCGCCTCGCGCCGCTTCTTGGCCTCGCGGGCGATCACCTTCAGCACCTCGTCGTCGGAGAGCTGCCGGGCCGTGTCGCCCGCCACCTCCTCCTTGGTGATCGCGCTGAGGGTGAGCCGGATGGTGGCCGAGCGCAGCTCGTCGCGGCTCTTCATCGCCGTGGTGAGGTCGTCCTTGAGCCGCTGCTTGAGGGTCGTGGTGGTCATGAGCCGATTTTCGCACCCCGGCCGGGCGAGTGCGCCGCATTAACGCCCCCGAGGCCCGACGCCGAGGTGCCGGCACGGGCCGTCCCGCGGCCAACACCCGTCACAGGACGGCTGAACGGCCACCGCGAGGCCCGTTCGCACAGCGGCTCTGACACGATGGACGCATGCTCGCGCGATACGGAATTCCCCTGGGTGTGACAGCGGCCGGCGCGGCCTGCGTGGCCTACGCGGCCGGTATCGAGGTGCGGTCCTTCCGCCTGCGCCGGGTGGAGGTGCCGGTTCTGCCGGCGGGTATGCGGCCGATCCGCATCCTCCAGATCTCGGACATCCACATGGTCTCGGGCCAGAACAAGAAGCGCCGCTGGCTCCAGTCGCTGGCGGGCCTGCGCCCGGACCTGGTGGTGAACACGGGCGACAACCTCTCCGACCCCACCGCGGTGCCGGAGGTGCTGGACGCGCTGGGGCCGCTGCTGGAGTTCCCGGGCGCGTACGTCTTCGGCTCCAACGACTACTACGCCCCCAAGTTCCGCAACCCCGGCCGCTACCTGGTGGAGAAGGCCCGGGGCCAGCACGGGCTGAACGGCAAGGAGCACGGCGCCCACGGCGTGGACCGCAACCCCTGGGGCGACCTGCGGGACGCGTTCGACGCGGCCGGCTGGGTGGGCGTGAACAACGCCCGCGGCCAGGTCAAACTGGCCCACGGCGAGGTCCTGGGCCTGACCGGCCTGGACGACCCGCACATCAAGCGCGACCGCTACGGCACGGTGGCAGGCGGCCCGGACACCGACTCGGACTTCACCCTGGCCGTGGTGCACGCCCCCTACCTGCGCGTGCTGGACGCCTTCACCTCGGACCGCTACCCGCTGATCCTGGCCGGCCACACCCACGGCGGCCAGCTGTGCGTCCCCTTCTACGGTGCGCTGGTCACCAACTGCGACATCGACCCGGGCCGGGTCAAGGGCCTCTCCACCCACACGGCCACCGGCCACACCTCGTACCTCCACGTCTCGGCCGGCTGCGGCACCAACCGCTACACCCCGGTCCGCTTCGCCTGCCCCCCGGAGGCCACCCTCCTCACCCTCACCTGACCCCACCCCCGAGCCCCGCCCGCCCCTCCCCCGATACCGGATTTCGTCTCTGGCCCCGGCTCCGCTAGAGTAATCCTCGTTGCACCGGGGTGTGGCGCAGCTTGGTAGCGCGCTTCGTTCGGGACGAAGAGGCCGTGGGTTCAAATCCCGCCACCCCGACTCCAAAGCAGCAGATCAGGGCCCTGATCCTTCCGAGGATCGGGGCCCTGATTCGTGCTGCGCGACCAACTGCGTGACTACGGGTTCGGATCGTCTCCGAAGAGGCCGTCCATGACCGTGGCACCGGTCTGGATCACCGGGCGGATCTGCTTGCGGTAGACCTCCTCGGTGACAGCCGTGCTGGAGTGCCCCACCAGCCGGGAGATCTCCTCCAGCGGCACCCAGCGATCCGACAGGATCGACACAAAGCTGTGTCGCAGCTCACGCGGAGTCCACTCGGCCGGATCGATCCCCGGAGCGGCGGCGAGGGCAGTACGGAGGGCCCGGCGGACGTGTGACGAGTCGAGCTGCCTGCCCACGGCGGAGTGGAAGACCAAGCCGTTCTCCTCCCACCTGTCGCCGGCCGCGTAGCGGTCCCAGCCCTGATCGACCCAATGATCTTTCAGTGCCTCGACGCACCGCGCCGGCAGGGCGAGGGTCCCGCGGGACTTCCGGGTCTTCGTGTCGCCGCTGGTTCGCACCGAGCGCCACACGGCGATGTGCGGCGGGACCGGCGGGTTCGTACTCGGACTGCCGTCGAGGAAGACGTGGTCCCAGGTGAGCGCCCGCAGCTCCTCGGTCCGGGCGCCGGTCAGAAGCGACACGACGATGTAGGCCCGCATCGGCGACTTCTCCGCCGCCAGGAGCACCGCCTCAGCCTGAGCGAAGGTCAGCGCCTTGGACGGTCTGCTGGGCTGCCCGGCGGGTACCGAGCAGAGCTCGACCACGTTGCGCTTCACCTCGTCCCGCGCCATGGCCCGCTTCACCGAGCGGTTCAGGCACGAGTGCAGCCCCTCCAGCATCCGCGTGCTCAACGTCTTCGCCTTCACCGCAAGCCACTTGTCCACGTCCTCGGCGCCGAGGTCCCGCAGCTTCCGGGCACCCGGGTGTGTCAATTTAACGGCTGATCTTGGTTGTTGGGGTTCAGTTGTTGGCCGGGGTGAGCCTGCCTTCGAAAGCGATCTGGAAGGCGTTCAAGGGTGCCTTCCAGCGCATGGTCCAGCGCTTGCGGCCCTTGCCGGTCGGATCCAGGCTCATCAGTGCCATGTAGACGCACTTCGAGGCGGCGGCCTCGGTGGGGAAGTGGCCGCGGGCACGGACGGCCTTGCGTATGCGGGCGTTGACGGACTCGATGGCGTTCGTCGAGCAGATGACGGTGCGGATCTCGACGTCGAAGGAGAGGAAGAGCACGAACTCCGCCCAGGCGCTCCCCCAGAGCCTGATGATCGCCGGGTACTTCTTCCCCCAGGCGTCCTGGAACTCTCCGAAGCGTTCGGCCGCAGCGCTCTCGTTCGACGCGGTGTAGACGGGCTTGAGCGCCTTGGCGATCTTGTCCCAGTCCGCGCGCGAGGCGTATCGGATGCTGTTGCGCAGGAGGTGAACGATGCACGTCTGCACCATGGTGCGGGGCCAGACCGTCTCGACGGCGTCCGGCAGGCCCTTGAGTCCGTCGCAGACCAGCATCAGCACGTCGTCCAGGCCGCGGCTTTTCAGCTCGGTGAAGACCTGCAGCCAGTACTTCGCGCCCTCGCCGCCGTCGCCGGCCCAGATGCCCAGGATGTCCCGGGTGCCCTCGGTCGTGACGGCCATGACGACGTAGACGGGCCGGTTGGCGACCTTCCCGTCCCTGATCTCGACGTTGATGGCGTCCACGAACAAAACGGGATAGACGCGGTCCAGCGGCCGGTTCTGCCATTCGGCCATGCCGTCCATCACCTGGTCGGTGATGGTGGAGATGGTCTGCTGGGAGACCTCGGCGCCGTAGACCTCGGCCAGGTGCGCGGAGATCTCCCCGTGGGTGAGGCCCTTCGCGGACAGCGACAGCACCCTCTCGTCCACGCCCGTCAGCCGACGCTGCCGCTTCCTGACGATCTGCGGCTCGAAACTGCCCTCCACATCCCGGGGCACCTTGACCTCGACCGGCCCGACATCCGTCAGCACGGTCTTCCCCCGGCTGCCGTTGCGGCTGTTGCCGCTGTTCCTCCCCACCGGATCGTGCCTCGTCATAGCCGAGGTGATCGGTGATCTCGCCCTCCAGGACGGACTCCAGCACCCGCTTGGCCAACTACTGCAGCAGCCCACCGGCACCGGTCAGCTGCAAGCCCTCACCCCGAGCCCGCTCGACCAACATCGCGATCAACTGCTCGTCCGACGTGGCCGCACCAGCCAGCTCAGGCACCGACTCCGGCTCGATCGACATCTCACTCACTTGACGTCTCTATGAGAGACAGATCCACCGTTGATTAGACACTCCCGATCCGCGCAAAGGGTCGCCGCTCGATACGCACCCACGAACCGCGATCCGACCGCGCCCCGATTGTGCGGCGCTTCAGGACGAGAGTGCCCCGGTCCAAGCAGGTCCGCAGCCCTCGCTCAAACCGCTCAAGAGCCTCGTCCACAGGTTCCTTGCGCAGGTCGATTGCACGAGCCGAAGACGCTGAAAGGGCCATAGGCGCGAACGTAGCGCCGCCGCGCATTCTCGGGGTGCACATGACACCGGAGGCAGGGGCTCCGACGCTACCGGTGGCAGTGGAGCCGCTGTCGCTCCGAGATGGTCGCCTTGATCACTCCGCCACTACCCGGCGGCAGACGATCCGTGACTACGCCGCCACCGCCCGTGAACAGAAGAAGAGCTGTCGCCTCGCGTGCAGTGCTCGAGCAAATCACGCATGGCGTCACTGTGGCGCTGCAGCACCAGCCGACCGTCTCCGTCGCTGAAGGCGACGATGTCGCTGCCCGGATCCAGTCCCGCTTCGGCCAGCGGCCCCAGGGGGATGGACACCCGCCCCTCATCGTCGATCACCAGTTCCGCGGGGGTCCTCGTCACACGGCCATTGCGCCCTTCCGGACCCGTGTTCCGCCGGTGGGAGGATGGAGAAATGTCCCCGACAGCATCGTCACCAGTCGTCGCAGCACGCATGAGCCGTCAGTCGTCCCGCGATACGGCCCAAGAACTGGCTGTTCGCCGACTGCTGCACGGCAGTGGGCTCCGCTATCGAGTGCACGTGCGCATTCCAGGCATGCCACGGCGTTCCATGGACGTCGCTTTTGGTGGACTTAAGATAGCGATCTTCTTCGACGGCTGCTTCTGGCACGGCTGCCCCGTACATGCCACACATCCCAAAGCGAACGCCGAGTGGTGGCGGACAAAGCTGGACCGGAACATGGCTCGAGATCAAGAGACGACGCAACACCTGCGCTCCGACGGTTGGGTCGTCCTGCGTTTCTGGGAGCACGAGGCGGCGGAGGATGTCGTGCGCCGCGTCGTGCTGGCCGTCGAGGCGAGGCGCTCGTCTCCCCCCGGCAGATCCTGACCGGGCACTCTGTGCAGCTCACGGTCCTGCTCGGAGCTTCCTCGTGGGACGGCTCCGGTCCTCGCTCGTCCGCCCCGCCCTTCCCGAAGCCTGCTGTGCAAGCATCGTACCGATTCATACATCGCCGTTCGGCTCACCCGAAAACCTCTCGACGTTGTATAAGTGACGCGTGTCCGTGGAGCTGAGGGGGCCGACCGGCACAGCGCCCAGGAGCGGGCGCAGGGGGCCGGATCCGAGCGGGAGCCGGCGCACGAGAGTGGGGGAAGCCGCATCCCATGGTGGACGAGTTCGACGACAACTACGACACGTTCAAGGCATTCTTGGATCTGTTCGCCCCGCCGGAGGCGGTCAAGCGCCTCGAACGTCTGGGCATCCCGCAGGACACCATCGAGCGCATCCGTGAGCGGCACGAGAAGGAGACCGTCCGGATCAAGGAGCTCGAGGAGCCGCACGCCGTAATACTCGGCAACCGGGACACCTGGTACACCGGACCGCAGACCAAGGACAAGTGCTGGCCGGCGATCGTCACGGAACTCATCAAGGACGGTTGGCCACAGACTCCCGCGATCGACGACCTGGACAATTCCTCGACCCGTGTCGTATCGCTGTTGAACCACCCCAAGGAGAGGTCATTCGCCACGCGTGGGCTGGTGGTCGGCTACGTCCAGTCCGGGAAGACGACCAACTTCACGTCCGTCATGGCCAAGGCCGCCGATCGTGGCTACAAGCTCTTCATCGTCCTGGCAGGCATCCACAACGGGCTGCGGCGCCAGACCCAGGCCCGTCTGGTGCAGCAGCTTGTGGAGCCGAATCCCGCGATGTGGTCGCAGTTGACGGGTCTGGACAAGGACTTCACCCCGACGGAAAATCCGGCTTCCTACTTCGGCAAGAGCAATCGGACGCACGTGCTGTGCGTGGTGAAGAAGAACGCCACGGTCCTGCGCAAGCTCGCCCAGTGGCTGGAGAAGGCGTCCGACTACCTCGGGGACTGCCCCGCGCTGATCATCGACGACGAGGCCGACCAGGCCACCGTGGCGACGAAGTCGATCAACCCCCTGATCCTCAGGATCATGAGCAGCCTGCCGAAAAGCGCCTACGTCGGGTACACGGCCTCCCCCTTCGCCAATCTGTTGATCGACCCGAGCGCCGAGGACCTGTACCCCAAGGACTTCGTCGTCAATCTGCCCAAGCCAGCCGGCCACTTCGGTACCGAGGTGCTGTTCGGACGCTACGCGCTGGACGGTGAGGACCCAGAGCAGGTCGATGACGGCCACGACATGATCCGGTCGATCCCCGAGGACGACGTTTCGTGTGTACGTCCCGAGACGAAGGCGGATGTCGACGGCTTCGAGCCCGTCATGATCGACACGCTCCGGTCTGCCGTCGAGTACTTCTGGCTGGTCACGGCCGCTCGGCGGGTTCGCGGGAACGGAAATCCGCACAACACGATGCTGATCCACACCAGCGTCAACACTGCGGTTCACAACAGCTTCAAGAGGCCGCTGGAGTTCCTGCGCGAAAGGGCTGCCCGTACCGTCGACGACCCCGGCTTCATCGCCCGACTGCGTGATCTGTGGGACCAGGAGACCGCTCGTGTCCCCGCTGCGGACTTCGGTGAGACCAAGGTGGAGTTCGAACAGCTGCTGGTCGAGCTGCCGGGAATTCTCCGCAGCTGTCGCGTCATCATGGACAACTCCAGCAGTGAGGATCGTCTGGACTACGAGAACGGCCCTGTCGTGGCCATCGCTGTAGGCGGCAACACTCTGTCCCGGGGGCTGACGCTGGAGGGCCTGTCGGTCAGCTACTTCGTCCGTGCCGTCTCCGCGTACGACACGCTGCTGCAGATGGGACGTTGGTTCGGCTTCCGGAACGGCTATGCCGACCTGCCCCGCATCTGGATGACCGATGAGCTGGCGGAGTGGTTCCGGCACCTGGCGACGGTCGAGACCGAGATGCGCCGCGACATCGACGTCTATATGACCGAGGACGAGGACCCGCTCACCTTTGCCGTACGCCTGCGCACGCATCCCGCCCTACGCGTGACCGCTGCGGCCAAGATGCGCGACGCTGTCACGGCAGCCTCGTCGTACGGTGGCAAGCGGGTCCAGACACACTACTTCCGCACCGATGCGGACTGGCTGCGCGGGAACATCGATGCCGCACGCACTTTGATCAAGGCATCCGCCGCGCACGGGAGCCGGGTGGACGAGCGCCCCGCCGAAGGACGGTACGTCTTCCACCAGGTGCCCCACGACCTCGTGATCGACTTCCTGTCGGACTACCGGTTCCACGAGAAATCACCCGAGAACGATGCGGACCTGATCAAGGGCTACATCCGCAAGCGCGTCTCCGCAGCCGGCTCGTTGCAGCGATGGAACGTCGCAATCGTGGGCAGCCCCCAGGGGGAGGACTTCACTTTCGCACCCGGCGTGACCGTCGGTCGGAACACCCGTGCGCGACTCGCCGTCACCAGCCCGACGCCGGGCTTCGCGGACATCAAGACCCTGATGAGCCGCCGCGACGCAGGTGTGGATCTGTCCGGGGATGTGGGCAGACTGACCGACAAGGCGATCATGGAACTGCGGCAGTCCGAATTCCCGGACACCGGCCTCCTCGTCCTCTACCCCATCGACAAGCTCTCGACCCCGAGCCCCTCGAAGAAGTTGCGTGACCCGCTGGACGCCGAGGAGCACGTCATCGGTGTCGGTCTGGTCTTCCCCGTGCCCGCGAACAGGGACAGCACGGTGGAGAAGTACATCTCCGCGAACCTTGCCAATGTACGGATCGAGGAAGAGGACTACAGCCTCCTCGACAGCGAGGAGGCATGAACGAGAACACTCTCCGTCGGCTTCTCGATGACAACTGGACCGCGCTCGACGCCGAGCCCGTATCGGGTGAACGCCGTCTCAGGGTGTCCCGACTGCCCGTTGTCGCGGATCAGGGTCCACTTGCCGTGGCGGTCGATCACGACGGTCACCGTCATCTTTTGGTGCCGATCCATGCTCACCGCAAGGTGCGCCAGGGGCTGGACGGCCCCGTCCTGCAAATGCGCAAGCGGCCCCTGGAAGACGCGGACACCTACCAGAACTACGTGGACCTCGGGTGCTTGCGGACCGACCTCGATGACCTGTTCACGAACCTGTGCATCGACGTACTCGATGCGGTCGAGGGACTCCCCGAGAACCCGGTCAAGGCTCTCTACGGAGTTCTCGATCGATGGAAGGCCCTTTTCCAGACGCAGAGCGCCCCGCTGGGCAGCGAACAGCTCGCCGGGCTCTTCGGTGAGCTGTCGCTGCTCAATCGCCTGCTCCTGAGCGACCCCAGCGCCCATCGACTCTGGCGGGGCCCCCGCGGGGACCGACACGACTTCTCTGCCGGGACCACTGCCGTCGAGGTCAAAGCAAGCATGGCCGGCGAGGGACGACGGCCGCGGATCCACGGCCTCGACCAACTCGAAGCACCTGCGGGCGGCGCACTCGGGCTCGTCTGGTTCCGGCTGCAACGCACCGGAGTGAACGGTCCCGGAGCTGCGTTCACGGATGCGGTGGACCTGGCGCGTCGCCTGTGCGACGACGAATTCGCGCTGCTCGGACTGCTCGCATCGGCCGGGTACCACCCCTCCGACGCGGACCGCTATCAGGATGTGCACTTCGTGATCGTCGAAGAGCGGTGGTACCGGGTGGACGAGACGTTCCCAGGTCTGACGAACCGGATACTCAAGGAAGCAGGCGTACCGGTGTCGGTGCTGGACGTCGAATACACCGTCGACCTGTCCGGCGAGATCCCGGCGCCCCTGTCGCATGACCAGGTGTCACAGATGATCGACGCGCTGATTCGGGAGCCCATGTGATCACGCCCGGCTGGTTCTCCCAGCCTTATCCGCCGGAGGGTGCGAGTGCGGCCGAGGGCATCCGCAATCAGCTCGGCCGCCCGGAGCTCGACCTGCTCACCATCCTGGTGCGGGAGTCCGCCCAGAACAGTTGGGACGCCCGGCTCCCTCATGCATCCGGCCCGGTCGATTACAGCCTCGACATGTGGACAGTGGGCGCGGGACACACCAACGCGTGGCGCGACATGCTGCTCAACGGTGCGCCGTCGGCTTCGGGAAATTTCCCCCTCCGCGATTGCCTCAAGCAAGCGACGATCCAGCTGCTCGCCGTCTCCGACCGCGGCACGCGGGGACTCGGTGGCCCGACCAGGGCCGACACCGCAGTCGGTCCCGATCGGGACTTCGTCTCCTTCATCCGCAACATCGGCGAGCCTCGGGAAACACCCTTGGGCGGTGGTACATACGGCTTCGGCAAGGGCATCTTCTACCTTCTGTCCAAGTCCGGAACGGTGCTCGTGCACTCTCGTTGCCGGACCGCGCAGGGCCACGAGACGCGACTCATCGGCTGCAGCCTGTGGAAGAGCTACGTCGCGAAGGAAGCAGACGACGGCCGGCGTTACACGGGCCGGCACTGGTGGGGTGACACGTCGGGCAGCGTGGTGGAGCCCTTGGTGGGTCATGCCGCCGAAGCAGCGGCTCAACGTCTCGGGCTCAGACCCTTCGGCCCCGAGGAGACCGGGACGACCGTCGTGGTCGTCGACCCCTTTCTCGACGGGATGGAACCACACGCAGCGGCCGAATACCTTGCCGAGACCATTTCCTGGCATCTCTGGCCGAAGATGATCTCCCGTGCCGACGCACCGCCCGCGATGCGCTTTTCCGTGCGCTGCAACGGTATTGCCCATCCGGTGCCCGACCCGCGCGAGACCCGGCCGCTCAGCTTGTTCGTCGCCGCCTACGAGAAGATGGCGGGCCAGGAGGGCAGCGACGTGGCGTGCCGAAACCCCAAACGCCACTTGGGTCGTCTCGGTCTGGTGAAACGGATCATGCCTGCGCTGGTGCCGACCCACGCATCCCGCATGCTGGGCATCGAGGACCTCGTCCATCACGTCTGCCTGATGCGGCCGGCCGAGCTGGTCGTCACGTACTTCACGGGACCGAAGCCTCCGAGTGAGAATCTTGGCTACGCAGGGGTGTTCCGGGCCGACGAAGCCATGGACGAGGTCTACGCCAAGGCCGAACCGCCCACGCACGACGCATGGAATCCGCAGTCGCTCGAAAGACCGGAAAGTACGTTCGTGCAGGTGACCTTCCGACGCATCACGGAAGCCTCGGAGGGCCTTCTCTCCCTCGGAGGAGTCGCTCGTTCCGGTAGCAGCAATGTCGCGCTGGGAGCAGCTAGCTCACTCTTCTCCGGCCTGGTCGGCGGCGCGTGGGGAATCGGCGGGGACACGGCGTACTCCAAACCCGGCAGCACCATCACGCGCAGCAGCCGGGCTGCCCGTGAGGAGGACGGCTCGGAAAGCTCGCCCGAACCTCGTCCCGGTGCAGGGGGAGCGTCCCGGGTTCGGGGCGAGTCCGACACGGGCGAGGCGTATCCGTACCAGGGCAACACCGACCACGACCGTTCGAGCACCCCACGACGTCGTCCGCGCGTGCAGTACGTGGGTGAGCCCTACTTCGACGACCGGGGTGACGACGCCGTGCTCGTCCAGGAGTTCCTGCTGCCGGTACCCGGGAGTCAGCGGGTGCGGATCGAACTCGCCGTCACCCTTCCCGGTACCGGAGGCCGGGAGACAGATCCTCCCGTGGGGGCCAGCATGCCCACGCTCATAGGTTGGGAGAGCGCCGATGGCATGGTAGATGCATCCGAGGCCTACGTGATCGAGGGAGGCGAGTCCGTCTGGCGTGCCCTGGTGCGCCCGGCTCCCGACACCATGACCGAGATAGCCGTCAAGGTCGAGGCGGTGCAAGCTCCGTGACCAAGCGGGTTCTTCCCTATCGGATTCCGTCGGAGGACGTCGTCACCGCCGGGTACTGGTCGCTGGTGACCGAGGACGGGGAAATGCTCCTGCCGGAAGCACTTCCGGACTGGGATTACCACATGGACCTGCACCTGCGCAGGAGCGTCCGGGTCGATCTCGACGGAGCACGCTCACAATCGGGGCTCCCGCCCGACGCGGCCCTCCAGCTTGCCGCCATGTGGACGGCCACCGGCTCCAATCTCAGCGGACCGGCCCAACACCTCCGTCTGGCAGGTGTCGGTACGACCGAGGTCGTTCTCGATTTCACGCTCCGAGCAGCGGACCTGGGTGGGCTCCTCCTGCTCGACACCGCGCTGTTGCTTGCCGAGCGACGTGTCGACGCCCGCCCGTCGTCGCCCCGAAGAGCAGGCTCGGTCCTGTGGAGCCGGCGCGACTCCCTACGCCTCCAGGGCGATGCTCCTCAGTTCCCCATGGCCGTGATCGACTTCTCCCTCACGTCCTTCCCGGATGACGCCGCCTGGCATCTTCAGATCAGCGGCAGTCTGGAGAGCGCGACCATGGGCTCGCTGCTCCTCCTGGTCAATGAGCGGAACACCGTCACTGCGGCGGCATTCCAGAATGCGGGCAAGCCTCGACCGATCGACCGGATCGTCCTGTCCGCCGTGTACGCCGACGCTGCCCGAAGCATGATCGAACACGCCCTCGGCATAGACGAGTTCGTCGAGGACGCAGACTTTCCCGAAGGATCTCTCGGCGCCACCTTGGTGAGCCTGTTCGACCGACTCCTTCCAGGACAGTCGATCACCGACATCCGCCTTCGCCGGAGACATTCGCCCGCCCTGTTCGCCTCCGACCTCCAGGCCGCGGTCAAGATATTCGAGGTGCCACGATGAGCTTTCTGTACCCCCGGCTCCTCGCCGCTCAGGCCCGCCCGCTCTACGAGGAATATCAATACCTCTCACCCATCGACCTCACCGGTCGGGTGGCCACCGCCCACGACTCCGCCGTGTATGTGGCAACCGGCGGCGATCGGGTCTCCACCGACCAGCTGATGGAATTGCGTGCCGCCGTCGTAGATCTCGCCAGGAGCGCCGGTTTCCCCTTCGAGTCCGACCGTGCCCGGAACGCCGAATTCGACCTTCGCATTGCTGCCCTGCTGCACGACCGGACGGGCATGGTCCCGGCCGAAGCAGCCTCCCGGGACGTCTGGGCATTCCTGGCGCTCGTGCTGCTCCCGGACGTCGCCTACTGGCGCTACCCGAACCCACCCAAAGACCGTGTCCTGGCCACGGACCTCACCCGACACGTCTTCGGACGACTGTGGTGGCGCGCACAACTCGTCCGGTCCCCCGACAGCACCGACCCCTACAGTGCCCTCAACATTCTGGGCGAGGCCGCCTTCGACCAGATCTACGCACGCCGCGCCGCACTCGGCGGCAGCCCCCACGTCGTACGCGCGATCCTGCGCGTGTGGAACGAACTCGATCTCACCGGCCTCAGAGAACGTGAGGCACTCCAGGACTTCCTCAAGCGACTGCTGCGCCTGGCGCCCTTCGTACTCTTCGACGGAGTGGAGGAGCAGCAACTCGACGAGGAAATGAGGGCGGTCGCCCAGGAATCGCTGGACGCCCAGCGCCGTGCCCAGTCCCCCACCGGCGAGGCCGGCTCGGAACCCCGCCAGGACACGTCGATCGGCAACACACCCGCCGCCGGCACACTCTCGACGGCATGGCCTGTCGAGGACGCGGTTCAGCCGAGGCGGAATGCTGAGCCTCTGGGCACTCGGCGGTTCCGGTCGGTCGAAATCTGCGCGGGTGGTGGGGCGCAGGCGCTCGGCCTGGAACGGGCCGGCTTCGATCCCGTCCTGTTGATCGACAGCAAGGCCGACGCGTGCTTCAGCATCGACCTCAACCGGCCGGACTGGGAGGTGGTCTGCATGGACGTGATGCAGTTCCGACCCGACATGCGCCCCGAAGCGCTCGGAGTGGATCTGCTCAGCGGTGGTCTGCCTCGTGTGGCTTCCGTGGCCGCGGCCGGGCGGACCGAAGACACGGAGGAGCGCAGAGTGCTCATGGCGGCTGTCGAGCTGGCCTGCAGCATGCAGCCGCGCGCTCTGCTGCTCGAGAACCTTCCGGATCTCGTTGAAAGCCCCCAGTTCGCCGCGGATCGCGCGATCATCGAAGCGCGACTCGGGGAAGTCGGATATCAGGTTCAGTGGAGAGTCCTCAACGCAGTCGATTTCGGGGTGCCGCAGAACCGGAAGAGCGGCTTCATGGTGGCCCTGCGGGACCCCTGGTCGCGCAGATTCTCCTGGCCCCAGCCGGCTGGCCTGCCGGCTCCGACTGTCGGCGAAGTCCTCGGCCCCTCGATGTCCTCACAGGGCTGGCCCGGCGCGGAACATTGGATCAAGAACGCCGACCATGTGGCGCCTCCCCTCGTCGGGGGGTCGGACCGGCGTGGGGGGGCTGACCTCGGTCCCACCGGCAGCAAGAGAGCATGGGCGGCCCTCGGCGTGAACGGGATAAGCCTCGGCGACACACCACCGGATGCGCTTTTCCCCGTGGACGGGGTTCCCAGACTGACCGTCGAGCAGGCTGCGATGATCCAGATGATCCCCGAGGACTGGAGGTTCTTCGGTGGCAAAACGTCCCGGTATCGTCAGATCGGACACGCAATGCCCCCACCTCTGGCGACTGCTGTCGGCCAGGCCCTCGCATCAGCTCTCGCCGGATAAGATCGCCCCATGCGCGCGCCAGGCCCCCTCGCCTCCGATCCCATCACAGTGGTCGATCTTTTCAGCGGCTGCGGCGGCTTCACGCAAGGGTTCCACGAGTTCCGGCTGGCAGGCGCCGACGAAGCCGGCCCCGTCTTCCAGAGCGTCGCCGCCGTCGAGCACAACCTGGCGGCCGCAGCCACATACGCGATGAACTTCGGAAGTGGCCGCCTCGACAAGGACTTTCCAGCCGCCCGTGTCCACTTCGGCGACATCGAGGAGTGGGAGCCGACTCCCGAAGCCCTCCACGCCGACGTCGTGGTCGGTGGGCCGCCCTGCCAGGGGTTTTCCGCTCTGAACCGTAACAAGAAAGGCACTGAGCGCAATCGCCTGTGGGAGGAGTACGTCCGCATCGTCGCCGGCGTCCGTCCCAAGGTCTTCGTGATCGAGAACGTCGATCGTTTCCTCAAGTCGGACGAGTTCCGGAACCTTCTCAACGAAGTCGAAGAGGGCGGCCTTCTGGCCGAGTACCGGCTCGTCGATCCTCCTGGCCATCAGCCGACGGACACGCACGAGACCAAGGTCAAGCGCTACCTCCTGAACTCGGCGAACTACGGAGCCGTGCAGGCCCGTCGGCGGGCCATCGTCATCGGAATACGCCGTGATGTCGACACCGGCCGCGCGATGGCGTATCCGGTAGCAACTCATGCCAGACGCCCTCCGTCCAAGCAGACCTCGGTCATCCCGGCCCAGCCGCTGGACGGGGTTCCCGCGGAACCTGCGTATTGGCAGGCCGTGGACAGTGTCTTCGAGGAGTCCTCTCGACTCACGATCCGGGGAACGGAGCTTCCCGACGACAAGGAGCACGTCGCCGCGGTGAATGCCGTGCTCCCCGGCGCGTTCACCACTGAGCAACTCCATATCGGACGCAACCCGGAACCGATCTCCCAGGCCCGCTACCAGGTGATTCCCAGGGGTGGGAACCGCAAGGACCTCCGCCGGAAGTGGTTCACGGTCACCGAACGCGGTGACATCAGGATCTTCGATGTCGAGAAGCCTGCCGGCGTGACCACCACGGTGAGGTATCTGTCCACCGCGAGCTGGGACAATCACACAACCGG
Organism: Actinacidiphila yeochonensis CN732; assembly: GCF_000745345.1. Lineage (NCBI taxonomy): Bacteria > Bacillati > Actinomycetota > Actinomycetes > Kitasatosporales > Streptomycetaceae > Actinacidiphila > Actinacidiphila yeochonensis. The sequence continues at coordinate 768,694 of NZ_JQNR01000005.1, forward strand.
CACGGGCGATGTCATGGGCCGACTCCGCCTCGGCGAGCCCTCCGTCACCATCCGAACCGAGTTCTTCAAGCCGGAGAAGGGCCGCTACCTCCATCCCACGGAGCCCCGCCCGATCACCCACTTCGAGGCAGCCCGCATCCAGGGCTTCCCTCTCGATTTCCGCTGGTGCGGCTCGAAGACCGACATCGCCCGCCAAATCGGCAACGCCGTCCCCATCCCCCTGGGGAAGGCGATTGCCTCGGCAATCCACGCGTACCTGCGTGGCTGACCCGATCCGCACAGGGAATCGTGTCCCCACCTGAAAAAAATAATGTAAGCGTAGAGCCGGTGGTGGCAGTTGATGGGGACGCTCCGACAGGGTCAGCGACAGTCGAGTTCTCGCGGGTCTTGTGCCTTCAGGTGCGTGCAGCGAAATCGGGCAAATGCTACTTTTTGCCACGAGTTGAGACAGGGGGTGGTTTCACGCCTGGGGGACTGGTCCCACCTCTCCGGGCCGATCCCCCCTGAGACATTTTGGACTGCTGATGAGCTAGATCTCGATGGCCTCGTGCGTGCGTTTGGCGGGAGCTGAGTTCACCATCGCCCCTGTACAGCTCGTAGTGCTGCCGAGCCCGAGCTGACCCAGAACGCGCTCCTGGAGCGGTTGTTGCCGCGGCATGAGCGCAGATCCCGGTATCCGGGTTCCAAGTCGATGCCAGGCCGGCACGTGCCGTACGGGACCCTGTACGTCTAACGCATCGGGATCCAGTGGGAGTACACGCCCGAAGAACTCAGCCCCGGATCGGGCATGACCTGCGTGCGACTCGTCACATTAGGACCACCAAGTCGACACTGGAGAAAACTCCGTCGGCGGCGATCCTCCCAGCGGTGAGCGTCGCCTGCCCAAGCGAGCTTCCAATCGATTGGGATGGCCAAGACCGTGACATGCGACGTTGACTGCACGCGCCCTGAAAATTGACCGCAATACCCGATCGGGCGTCGCCATTCCCTCCATGAGGACTTCGGCGTTATCATGAAAACTAGCGATCAAGTCTGCTTCGACGAGCGGGCCCGATGTCGGATTAACGGCCGGGACATCTTCCCCACTATGAGAGACTACAAGAACATCAAAGAAAGCCGTATTTCACGGCGAGCGCTCGATAGTCGTCAACAGGCCGACTGTGGGCGGATCAAGTGGAGGCTGTGACTCGCCGGGCCACCGTGGCGTCACCCAAGATCCGCCGGACGGATCCACGAGCGCGGCGGAACACGGGTGAGTTCTGTGGTGCCCACGTTCCCGGGCCCGCCGCCTGTGGGATCGGCGGCGGGCCCGGGAACGTGCTACCGGCGACGGCGGCGCAGGAGGACGCCGCTCATGCGGGTGAGTTCGCGTACGACGTCGGGAACGGTGACGGCGTCGGTGCGGCACAGCGCGAAGACGGCGACGACGATGAAGCCGATGAGTCGGACGAGAAGGATCGTGAGGGCGAAGAGCAAGGCGTAGCGGGTCATTGGTCCTCCAAGGGAACGGGCACACAGCAGGCGGCGCCCAGGGTGGTGGGACAGTCCCGGCCGGGATGTCCCGAAGCTTGGAGGAGCCGGGGGTTAGACCCGCAAGTCGTACATCTCCGCAGGTGGAGAAGGTTGGATTGGTCCGAGCGCGCGTCCGCACCGTTGTCTGGCTGGTCGCGAAGCCCCTGCGCATTCTCCAAGGACCCGCGCCGCCGGAGCCGATCTCTTCGAGCGGCTTCCAAGCCTGCACGGCCGCCGATCTTCAAGTGCCTGAGCCCACGCCTCTGTGTCCGCCGTCGCTGTTCACCGTTGACGCCCTCGGCTGTCGGTGCCGTGTCCCGGTGTGGGATCGCAGCGATCGGGTGAAGAGCGCCGGAGTCATGGTCGAGCGCTGGGACCCGTCTCTATGGCGTCGACCGTGTCGGCGGCGGTGCGGTCAGGGCTGGAGGAGGGCCGTCAGGATGACGGCGGGGTCCGCGTCCGGGGGCCGGCGGGGTACCAGGTGGCGCGGTCCCTGGTGTACGGGTACCACAGGCCCTCGCGGCTGAGGCGGAGTTGGGCGTTGTGGCCGTCGACGGTCCAGCGGTTGCGCCAGGTGCGGAGCCGGGGTGGGGTGGTGCCGGACCAGTCGGCTCGGAGTGCCTCACGGTCGCGTTCCAGGCGGCCGGCCGGCGGGTTCCAGGCGTTCTCCAGGACGTCGAGGGAGGCGGCTCCGCCGTAGCGCCAGGCGCGGGTGGCGGCGGCGAGTTCGTCGGGGGTGCGGTCGCAGTTCGCCGCGATACGGGCGAAGACCTCCACCGTGGGATGGGTGGCGGCCAGGCGGACGGCGTCACGCCACTCGGTGAGCGGGGCGGGTGGCGTGGTCGCGGCGTGGCGGGGGATGTCGAGGGCCGCGGCGAGCAGGTGGTGGGCGCGGGTCGCGGCGTCGGCGGCGAGGAGTTCGAGCCCGGCCGGGTCCACACCGGGCTCGGGGACGGCCGATTCCGCCAGCGCGGGGCCGCGGCCGGCCTGTGCGGGCAGCGGCGGTGCGGCTGGCAGGGGCGGCAGTGCGGAGCGGGCGGAGAACACCTGGCCGGCCGGGTCGCCGTTCCGGGGCGGCGGGACGACCGCGGCGGCGGCCCCGGTCGCCTGGGAGGTACCGGCCCCGGTCGCCGAGGAGGCGAGGGCGGCGGCTTCGGCGGCGGCGCGGGCGGTGTTGCGGCGGGTCAGTTCGTCGGTCAACTCGTGCTCGCCGCGCCCCCGGAGGAGCAGCAGCACGAAGGGGTCCCGGTCCAGCAGCCGGGCGACCTGGTAGCAGAGGGCCGCGGCGTGCTTGCACGGGTAGCCCCAGTCGGGGCAGTCGCATTCCGGGTCGAGGTCCCGGGGGCCGGGCAGCAGCGTGACGCCTGCGGCTTCGGCGTCGTCGGCGAGTCCGGGCGGCATCTCGCCGTCGAGGAGGGCCGCGATGTGGGCGGCCCGCTCGGCGATCACGTCGAGGAGGTGGTCCCACTGCTGGTCGGTGAGCTGCCGCACCCGGGCCGCGCTGCGGTAGGGGGTGGGGCTGCTGCCCCGCACGCGGGCCGTGGCGGAGCCGGCGGAGATGGTGACCGGGCCGACCGCGCCCCGTCGCGCGTACGTGCGTCCCCGTTGGAGGCGGCCGGAGTCCAGCGAGGACTCCTCCAGCGAGGTCACCCACGCCCTGCCCCACCAGGTCTCGGCGAACGGGGCGCGACTGCCCTTGGCGGGCGGGAGCGTCGAAGGTGAGGACGGTCTTCTGCCGTGCGGAAGCGCGCTTCCCCGTCGGCCGGGTCATCGCCGCGTCCCGCGCAGGGTGACCAGTTCGGCCAGTTCGCCGTCGCTCAGCTCGCTGAACGCCGCCTCGCCCGAGCCGAGGACCGAGTCGGCCAGTTCCCGCTTCTGCCGGAGCATGTCGGCGACCTTCTCCTCCACCGTCCCCTCCGCGATCAGCTTGTGCACCTGGACGGGCTGGGTCTGGCCGATCCGGTAGGCGCGGTCGGTGGCCTGGTCCTCCACCGCCGGGTTCCACCAGCGGTCGTAGTGGACGACGTGACCGGCGCGGGTCAGGTTCAGGCCGGTTCCGGCCGCCTTCAGGGACAGCAGGAACACACGTTTCTCACCGGCCTGGAAGGCGTCGACCATCTCCTCGCGGCGGCCGACCGGAGTGCCTCCGTGGAGGAACAGGGTCTCCACGCCCCGCTCCGCCAGGCGGCGTTCGATCAGCCGGCCCATCGCCACGTACTGGGTGAAGACCAGGACCGAGCCGTCCTCGGCGAGGACGGTGTCGAGGAGTTCGTCCAGCAGCTCCAGCTTCCCCGACCGGCCCGGCAGCCGCGCGTCCCCCGGCTCCTTCAGGTACTGCGCGGGGTGGTTGCACACCTGCTTCAGGCCGGTGAGCAGCTTCATCACCAGCCCGCGCCGGGCCATGCCGTCCGTCCCCGCGATCTCCGCCATCAGCTCACGGACCAGCGCCTCGTAGAGGGAGACCTGCTCCTTCGTCAGCGACACCGGCCGGTCGGTCTCGGTCTTGGGCGGGAGTTCGGGGGCGATACCGGGGTCGGACTTGCGGCGCCGGAGCAGGAAGGGGCGGATCAGCGCGGCCAGTCGGCGGGCGGTCGGCTCGTCCCGGTCGCCTTCGACGGCCTTGGCGTAGCGGTCCCGGAAGGACGTCAGGGTGCCGAGCAGTCCGGGAGTGGTCCAGTCGAGCAGGGACCAGAGTTCGGACAGGTTGTTCTCCACCGGGGTTCCGGTCAGCGCGACCCGTGCCCGGGAGGGAATCCGGCGCAGCGCCTGGGCGGTGTGCGCGTGCGGGTTCTTGACGTGCTGGGCCTCGTCGGCGACGAGCAGGCCCCAGGGCTGCTCAGCGAGGCGTTCGACGTCGCGGCGCAGGGTGCCGTACGTGGTCAGGACGAAGTCGCCGCCGCTTCCGTCGTCGACCCCACTTCCGTCTCCGCCGTCTCCGCCGTCTCGACCGCCCCCGTCTCCGCCGTCTCGACCGCCCCCGCCGTCGAGGCCGGCCAGGTCGCGGCCGGGGCCGTGGAAGCGGCGTACGGAGGCGGTGGGGGCGAAGCGCCGGATCTCGCGCTCCCAGTTGCCCAGCAGGGAGGCGGGGCAGACCACCAGGGTCGGGCCCTTGGTGGCCTTCCGTTCCTGGCGTCGCAGGTGGAGGGCGATCAGCGTCACGGTCTTGCCCAGGCCCATGTCGTCCGCGAGGCAGCCGCCCAGGCCGAGCGAGGTCATCCGGTGCAGCCAGTTCAGGCCGCGCAGCTGGTAGTCGCGCAGGGTCGCCGCGAGGGCCTTCGGCGGTCCCTTGGGTTCGCGTGCGGCGCATGCCTCGGGGTCCGCGATCCGGGCGCGGACCTCCTCCAGTACGCCGCCGGCGGTGACCGCGACCTGTTCGCCGTCCACCTCGACGCTGCCGGTCAGCGCGGCGCCCAGCGCGTCGATCGCGGTCAGCGACCGCTTCCCGGACCGGGCGGCCCGGCGCAGGCGGCGCACCAGTTCGGGGTCCACGACCACCCACTGGTCGCGCAGCCGCACGACCGGCTGGTGCGTCTCGACCAGCCGTTCCAGCTCCTCCGGGGTGAGTTCCTGGTCCCCGAGCGCGACGCGCCAGCGGAAGTCCAGCAGGCTGTCGGAGCCGAGGAAGGACGCGGCCGAGGACGTCGTCCCCTTGCGGGCGGGTTCCAGGACCCCGGACGCGGTCAGGCCGCGCACCAGCTCCTTGGGCCAGTGGACGGCCACTCCGGCCCCGCTGAGGCTCTCGGCCGCGTCGCCCAGCAGCGCCAGGGCCTCGTCGCCGGACAGCTCCAGGCCGGTCGGCGCGGCCGCGTCCAGCAGTCGGGCGGCCGGCGGCCAGGCACGCGCGGCCCGGCGCAAGGTGAGCAGGGTGTCCACGCGGGCCCGCGGGCCGAACAGTTCGGGCGCGGCGGCCCTTCCGGCCCACAGGTCCGCGGCGTCGGCGAGCACCGTCGGATCGGCCAGGCTGCGCAGCTGGACGACGGCCCGCAACGCGTCCTCCCCGTCGGACTCCCCGTCGAACTCCCCGTCGAACTCCAGCCGCAGCGAGACCTGGAGGCCCGCGTCCCGGCCGGCGGCGACCTCGGCCGCCCAGGCGCGCTGCTCCGGTACGGGCTGCGGCGCGCGGGCCGCGAAGGCGGGTCCGCCTGCCAGGTGGCGGGCGGCGGGGGTACGGGTGAGGGAGTCGGCGACGGCGTCCAGGAACGCCCGCAGCAGCGGCTCGGCCAGTGGAAGGGTGAGCGGCGAGAGGCCGGGCACCGCGACGGAACGGGCCTCGGGCGGCATGGCGGCGGCGAGGGAGGCCAGCCGTTCCTGATCCGCGACGTCGAGCGGGCCCACCCGCCACGCGTCGAAGCCCTCCGGCGACACTCCGGGCAGCACGCGGCCCCGGGCCAGCAGGTTCAGGCCCAGCACCGCCGCCGCACCCCAGAACGCCGTACTGGCCGACGCCCGACCGCCGCCCCCTGACGCCCCACCCTCGCCACCCGACGCCCGACCGCCGCCGCCCGCGCCGAGTGCCCGGCAGCGGGTCAGCAGCGCCATCGCCTGCTCCACCGGCACCAGCACGGCCGGCACCCGCGCCCGGCGCACGGACGACCCGTGCGGGCGGACCACCGTGAGCTCCTCCGGTTCCACCCCGATGTCCGGCGGCTCGCCGTCGGGCGCCCAGAACGCCACCCGGCCCAGCCGGGGCGGGTCCGCCGGAAGGAACACCGCCTCCCCCGCGGCCAGCCGCGGCAACGCCGCGAGCAGCCGGTCCCGGTCCACGACGGCCGAGCCGGACGGCAGGACGTCGTCCGAGCCACCCGAGCCGGCAGCAGAGCTCACCGCCGAAACCTGGACCCTCGCCACCGCACCCACTCCTGGAACCTGTGACCTCCGGCGGCCCGAGGTCCTCCCGGACGACGCACGCACCCTCAGCTGCCCAAGGCTATCCGCCCGCGTCGGCACGGCGCGGGCGCCGGCTTCCCGCACCCGTGGCCAGTATCGGGCTGGAATCCACGGGCCGCGCACGTGCCCGACGCGCAGGGGTCAGAGCGAGCCGGCGTTTTCCGCCTCCGCCACCTACCGGCGGTTGGTCAGGGCGACCGTATGCGCGAACCATTCCAGCACCGCGCGCAGCTCCTCGCCGTGCTCCGCGAAGACCTCCAGCGGGAAGGACGGGCGCAGGTCCAGTTTGGCCTCCGCGAGGCCGATGCCGTCGATGGCGTTGAGCCGGTCCAGCAGCTCGCGCCGCAGCGCCTCGTCGTCGAAGGGCGGCCGCCGCTTCAAGTACTGGAAGACGACCTCCACGGTCCCGGACACCGGGTAGATGCCCAGAGGCCAGGTCGTGCGGAGACCAGGTGCACCGTCCAACGGCGCGGTAGGGAAGCAACTCGTCTCGTTTGCACGGCCGTAGGCGAGGTCACCGCCCTGCCCCTCCCAGAAGCGCAACGCGCTCAGGACACCGTTCACGCTCTCCGCGGTCTGGTTGTCGCGCAGCTGCGTCTCGAAGCGGGCCGCCGCCGACTGCTGCCCCGCGCCGTCCCCCGGAGTGGGCGGCGCGGACTCCTCGTCGAGATCCCTGCCCAGGAGGGCCGCGAGGTCGGCGCTGGTCAGCCGGTGCGAACGCCGGGCTCGGCCGGCCGCGTCGAAGGGAACGCCCTCCGCTTCCAGGCGCGTGCGGGCGTCCCCTGACTCCGTTCCGGCGGGCCACCGGAAGCCCGGCGCAACGCGGCCGTCCGCCGTCAGCACCCGATAGGCGCCGTGCACTCCGGCCTTGGCCGCCAGATGCTGGCCGACCGGCATCGCGTGGGTGCCGATGAGCGCCGCGACATCGCCGTACGTCGTCCAGGTGCCGGCCGGCATCGCGAGGAGGGCGGCGCGCAGTTCCTTCCAGCCGGTCCACTCGTCGTCGGCGGGGACTGTCCCGGCGACCGGTCCGGGCCACAGCCGTACCGCCCGCGCGGCAAGGTCGTCGGCGCGATCCAGGATCTCTGCCCGTCCCCACCGCTCCCGTCCGGCGATGGCCTGGTTCATGCGCAGGGCGCTGGAGTCCAGGATCTCCTGCTTGCGGCGGAACGGATGGTTGGACAGCTTCGCGTTGTCCGCCGACAGCGTGAGGTTGCCGAGCGTGTGCACCAGCGAGGTGTGGAGCTCTTCCGGGGTCTGTCCGTCCTCGGCCTCCTCAGCGAGCAGGTCCAGCCACTGGTGGGCGGGGCGCTGCGGCAGAACGTGCTCGACCGTGAGGTGCGCCTTGGCGTAGTCGACCGGTTCGCTGCCCCCGTAGCTCTCCTCCAGCCTGCGCAGCACCTGGAAACGCTGGGTGCCGCGCCCCGCCTTGTAGAAGGGCCGGGCGCGGATCGCCTCGCGGACGGCGTCGTCATCGGGCCAGGCTCGGGCGCCGGTCCTGTTCTTCGACAGGAAGCGGCGCACTGCCTCCGCGGGGTCGTCGTCCTTCTCCAGTTCCTTGGCGATCTCCATGAACACCCTGTTGCTGCCCATCGTGGAGAGGCCGGCCAACAGCCTCCGCACCATGTAGCTCTCGGCGTAGATGAGCGCCTGGGCGGCCTGGCGAGCCGTGGCCTGACCGGTGTCCACACGGTCGAGCAGGTGGAGAGCCAGGGGATAGTGCGTCTGGCCTCCCCAGCGCGACAGCCGCTCCAGGACCTCGCGCAGATCCGGGTCCAGTTCCCGCTCGGGCCGCAGGATGCGGACGAGACGCTCGGCGCGTCGAGCGAGGGCCGCGATCTCGTTCTCGAGTGCCGCCTCGTCCGTGCTGATGGGTTCCAGGCGTCTCTTCTGGTCGCGGTAGATCTCGCTCTGCTTGGCGCGGCTGTTGCCGGCCACGATCAGGTCGAGCCACACCAGCAGTTCGAGGTTGGCGGGGCCGAGAAGCTCCTGCATGGGCAGCCAGAGGTTGCGGTAGACCGACTCGCCGCGGGTCCGCAGACACATGAAGACGTAGTTGCGCAGCAGATCGCTCTGGCTGAGCCCCACACCGGTGTTGTTGATCGACTCGAAGATCCGGTAGACGTTGTCGGCCTCGGCCGCGGTGATCTCGACGATCGACAGCAGATCGCTGAGAACGGTCTCCACTGCGTCCGTCCATGCCTCGCCCCCGCTCTCCTCGCCCTCGGTCAGCACCGTCAGGAAGAAGCGGTAGGCGGCGCCTACGTTGCCGGGGCCGCCCGCCTTGGGTGAGGTCTCGACGCAGGCGATGAACGCGTCGCGGTCCGCCTGCGTCGGCAGGAGGCGGTAGTGGTCCTCACCGCTCCGGTACTTGTTGACGAGTACCAGGTCGTGGATGCGGTCGGCCTTCTGTTCCGCTCCGCGGGCACGGTGGCGGTCACGCAGGGCGGTGAACGCGAGCATGAGGGTGGTCAGCCTCTGCTGCCCGTCGACCACGAGCCAACGCTGCATCCCGCCCGCCGTGATCCGACCGGGCGCCAGGACGACCGAGCCGAGGAAGTGCGCTGCAGGGGAACGGCCTTCGGAATGCTCCTCGACCAACTCCTGTACGTCGTACCAGAGCTGCTGGAGCTGCTCCCGCTCCCAGCTGTACGTACGCTGGTACAAGGGAACTTGGTATTGCTTCTCGCCCTGGACGAGCTTCGTGAACGTGGTCTCCTGAGCGTGCACGCGTGCCTCTCCCCGAGGTGTGTCGATCATCCCCATCGTTCCACCAGCGATGACCCTCACGGGCGCGTTCGGAACGTCGCGAGACCCGCCCGAGCCAGCTCGACGAGCCCCGCCCCGGCCCGGTCAGCGGTTCAGCGGAGCGCCCGGCCAGCGGCACCGAGCCGGCGGCCGGACGCCCCGTTCAGTCATTCGGCGGACCGCGGTGGCAGCGCGAAGCCGCCGGCAGTCTCGATGAGGGCGCCCTGTGCGAGCAGCGCGGCTATGTCCGCGTCCAGGGCCGACCGGATGTCCGGGCCCAGCCGCTTCCAGCCGAAGTAGTCACTGGTCTGACGGACGAGCTCGTCGCGGGACATGCCCGGGGACTCCGCGGTGAGCTCCCGCAGGGCGAGTCGGCGCTCGGTTGCCGGAAGATGCGCGCACTTGCGCGTCACGTCGGCCGCGGGACGGCGCGCGCGCAGCACCTGTCGACCGACGGCGTCGAGGAAGTCTCCGTCCGCGACGACGAGCCCCGCCTCGACCAAAGAGCGGACGACCTGGTGGATGTTGTCGCGGATACGGGCACCAGCGCGCCCGACGCCCCACGCCTCGCGGACCCGCAGCACGAGCAGCTCCTCGTGGACGGGGCCCTCCGTCTCGATCACCCGGGTGAGCAGCTTGCGCAAGGTGGGACGGGCTTCGGCGGTGTGCAGCTCGTGCCTCGGGTTGACTTCCAGCAGGCAGACCTCGTAAGCAGCGCTCCACGGCCGTTCCGGGGCGGTGTCGATCAGGACGCGCTCCGCCGCGGGAGCCGGTTCGGCAGCTGCTGGCACGGGCGCCGCGGGGGCGGCGGGCGCCTGACCCGCCCAGGCCGTGCGCGGGTCGACCGCCACCGCCCGCTCGACGGCGTCGCGCAGCCGCTGCTCAGCCGCCGTGCGGTCGCGGTACCAGTCCGTCCCCCAGATACGGTGCAGTGTCCAGCCCAGGCCGACGAGGACCTCCTCGCGCAACCGGTCGCGGTCGCGGGCCGCCTGGGAGGAGTGGTACATCGCGCCGTCGCACTCGATGCCGAGAGCGTAGGAACCCGGGACTGTCGGGTGCCGTAGGCCGAGGTCGATGCGGTAGCCCGCGACGCCCACCTGAGGCCGTACCTCGTAGCCCCATTCCCGGAGCACGTCGAGGACGGAGACCTCGAAGGGACTCTCCGGTTCGGCGTCGGGCTGCACCATGTCGAGAGCCAGCGACGCGGGGCCCTTCTGCGCGTACTCCAGATACCGCTTGAGGTGCTGGACACTGGGGTTGGTGCTCTCCCCGAGGCTGCCTGCCGAGAAGGAGGCGATGACCTCCATGCGGTAACGCGCCCGGGTGACGGCGACGTTGAGGCGCCGCCACCCCGCCTCCTTGTTGATCGGCCCGAAGTTGAGTCCGAGCCGGCCGTGTTCGTCCGGGCCGTAGCCGATCGACATGATCATCACATCGCGCTCGTCGCCCTGCACCGACTCCAGGTTCTTGACGAAGAAGCCGCCGAGACGGTCCTCGGTGAAGCAGTGGTCGAGGTCGGGGCGCATCAACCGCGCCTGCTGAACCTCCTGGTCGATGGCCGCCGCCTGGGCCTGCGAGAGGGCCACGACACCGAGCGTCCGTCCGGGACGGGTGTCGAAGTGGTGGATGACCCGCTCCGCGACGAGTGCCGCCTCCTTCCGGTTGTCCCGGCGGCCGCCGCGGTCGTAGACGCCGTCGGCGAGGAAGTAGGCGACCCCGACGTCGTTGCCCTCGTCCGTGGCACCGGGGAAGGTCACCATGGAGTTGCCGTAGAAGGAGCGGTTGCTGAAGGTGATCAGATCCTCGTGACGGCTGCGGTAGTGCCAGCGCAGGGGCAACTCGCGCAGCGCGCCGGCCTTGCACGCCTGGAGGAGCGACTCGAACGAATCCGGTGTGTCCTCGTCGTAGTCCTCGCTGTCTTCCTCCACCGAGGAGTCGAAGAACGACGTCGGGGGCAGCTGCTTCTCGTCGCCGGCGACGATGAGGCTGCGGCCGCGGTAGACGCAGTTCACGGCGTCCGCCGGCCGCACCTGGGAGGCCTCGTCGAAGATCACCACGTCGAAGGTGAAGTCCGAAGGGAGGAACTGGCTCACCGTGAGCGGACTCATCATGAAGCACGGCTTGATGCGGTGGACCACGTCCTTGGTCCGGGCGAGGAGCTCGCGCACAGGCATGTGCCGCCGTTGCAGCTCGGCCTGGCGCTTGATGACCGCGGCGGCGCCCACACCGAGGTTCCTCGGCCGGCGCTTGTTGCACGCCTCGACCACGGCGCCGCCCGCGGCCGCGATCAGGCGCCGGTCGGCCGTCTGGAAGTCAGCGACTCGAATGTCCAGTTCGGCGGAGCGCGTCGAGCGCAGCCGGGAGTCGGCTGCCAACTGGTGGTCGGCCCACGCGCGGAGGAGGGTGTACTCGACTGCGGACGGGAGCAGTTCGGGAGCGACACCGCGCTCGGCGGCCAGCGGCACGAGCTCCGCCACGCCGTGGCGCGCGAACACCGCCACGCCGTCCTGGTACGCCCGCCACTCCTCCGGCCCTCGCGGGTCGGCCAGGAGCAGGTCCACGGCTTGCCGGGCCTGCTCGAACGTACCGCGAACCGCAGCGGAGAGCTGTCCCCGCCGGGTGGCGCCGAAGAGGTCGAGGACGCTGTCCGCGGCGGACGTCCAGTTCGCGGCGCGCTGTTCCGCGGCTCGGCACCACTGGGCGAACGCGGCGCGCACACTCTCGGTCAGCAGGCCGGGCAGGGTGTCCGGCTCGGCGCCGTCCGCCAGGAGCGCCGCGAGCACGTCACGGCGCTCCACCTGGCGGCCGAGCGCGGCGACGCGGTCCGCCACGGCGAGCGCCTCGTCGAGCGCGCCGAGGTCCTCATTCGTCCGCGGGGTGTAACGCCCCAGCAAGGGGGCGCTACCGTTGATGTGACGCGCCACCTCGGCCGCGGCCTTCTGCCACGTGAGCGCCTGCTCCAGCCGCCCGGGCAGACTCTTGTGCCACACACCGTCCCGCGTGAGCAGCACTACCGCCTGCCGGTCCGCCTTGTAGACGCCCGAGAAACGGGCGGTGAGCCCCCGGTGCTCCTCAGCGAACCGTCTTACGAGTTCGGGCAGCTGCGGCGCTGTGAGGACCTGCTCGCCGAAAGCATCCGACGCCGCGGCCCGTGCGCGCGCTTCCTCGTCCAGCAGCACCCGTATCCGCTCGGCCGCAGCATGGGCGTTCTTCAGCCCCACCGGGTCGAACCAGCCGTCCGCCGGACGGTTGGGCACGCCGGTCAGGTCGGCCAGCGCGAGCAGTGCGTGCGCGTCAGTCGGCGTCTCCGGCTTGCGGGCGCCGAGGAGGTCGGCGAGCTGCGCGAGGCCGGCGGTCACGTCCTCGGGCAGCGAGGGCCCGCGCACGGTGTCGGCGGAGGCGACGCGGTCCTTCTCCGGGAGTCCTTCGCGGAGGGAGGCGACGACACGCAGCAGCTCCGGAACGGTGCGCGGCTCGGCGCCGTCGGTGAAGGGGCGCCGCTCGACTGCCTTCCGCAGCGCGTGGAGCGTGTCGTCCGCTTCCTCCACGGTGGCGACAGGCGAATCCCCCTCCAGGCCGCGCCACACGAACGTGTCCCCCTCCGCGACCGGCCGCCACGCGCGTCCGACAACGCCGGCAGCGGTGGTCAGGTCGAGGAGGGTCGCCTCGGTCAGCTCCCGCTCCGAGGCTCCCCGGGCCCGGCGCACGGTCAACTGCGGTGTGCCAGCGCGGTCGAGGAGGGAAAGGGCGCCCAGGACATCGTGCAGGGTACGGCCAAGGGGCTCGCGAGGCTGGTTCATCGCCGCCGCGTATCCCGTCAGCTCCTCGCGCAGCCGACGTGCCTGGTCAAGCTCGTGGTGCGCGGCACCCGTGCTGCGCACCTCGGTGGAGAGCACCCGGTGCAGCTCAGTCGCCACGGCCTTTTTCGAGGTGTCGCCGCTGTGCAGCGCCAGGACGAAGTCCCCCAGGCCCACGGAACCCAGGCGGTTGCGCACCACATCGAGTGCCGCGGCCTTCTCACTGACGAACAGGACGGTCCGTCCCGCGTGCATGAGCGCGGCGATCATGTTGGTGATCGTCTGGCTCTTGCCCGTTCCGGGCGGCCCGCTCACCACGAACGAGCGTCCGTCCAGCGCGGCGGCCACGCTCTGGCGCTGCGAGGCGTCGGCGTCCAGTACCAGGGGTGTGCTTTCGGGCAGTTGGATCTCGTCGATCCGATCGAGCGCCGGAGGCTCGAAGTCAAGAGCTCCCTCGGGCAGTCCGGCGTCAGGGCCGAGCGCCACGGCGCGCACCAGGGGGTGGGCCGCGATCAGCTCCTCGTTGTTGAAGAGGTCCTGGTACATGGCCTCCTTGTACGAGGCGAAGAGCGCCAGCACCACGCGCTCCTCGACCGACCAGCCCTCCTGCCTGGCGGCCACCCGGCGGGCCGCCGCCAGAACGGCCTGGGCGTCTGCCGGATCGGCCTCCGCGACGGGTGTCCAGTCCAGGCCCATCCGGGTCGCCTTCACCGCCAACGCGGCGTTCAGGGTGCGCTCCTGGCCTTCGGCGACGTGCAGCCGAAGGTGGCCGCCGCCGTCCCGGCGCAACTCGACAGGGACGAGGAGGAGAGGCGCGGCGCTCACCTCCTGCGCGCCGGGCTCGCGCCAGTTGATCATCCCGACTCCCAGCCACAGCACCCAGAGGCCGTAGTCGTTGAACGTCTGCGCGGTACGGCTGCGCAGCGTACGGAGCGCCGCGTCCAGCGACGCCTGCTTGACCTTCTGCGTGACGAGGCCCTGCGTGCCTGTCTCCGCTGTGGAGGCGGGCTGCACGGTCTCCTTGCGCAGGTCCACAGCGCCCCCGCTGCCAGGCTCGCGGACAGGTGCGAACTGCCACCCCCGCCCGAGGCGTTCCAGGACCGGCGCGTATCCGGGCGCAGCGATCTCCAGGGTGGCGGTCCTGGTGTGGCGGAAGTTCAGCAGCCGGTTGCGCCCGCCGAGGTCGAGGAGCGAGTCACGCCACTCGCCGAGAACCTTCTGCAGCTTGCCGTGCGCGTGACGGCCGTCTCCCTCTTCTTGCGCGGGGCCGGGACCGCTCGTGTACCGATCGGACATCACAGGGGCACCTCCGGGCGGGATCAGCGCACAGCACATGGGGCATCCCCGAAGACCCCCCAACGCGTACCTATCATCCCGGGCCGCACAAGACCCGAAATAGCGGCGTACTGTTGCGTGACATCGCGCACAACCGGAGCACCTTTGTCACGTTGAGTATCCGAGATCTCGCGAAGTCACCACGTCTGCGGGGGCCGACGAAGGCCGTGGGGACCATGCCGCATGGGCTCGGCGAGATGGCGGAGGCTGTTTCCCGGCGTGTTCGGCCCGGGACGACGGTGGAGGAGCGTCGCCTCTCGGACTCGGCCGACCGCCACCAACTACTCCCTCGGCCCGGCGCCACCGAAGCGCTCCGCGCCGAAACGGCACCGCTGGTGGCTCAGCTCCGTAGCTCGCCGAGCCCGCCCGGTGTCAGGCGGCCTGGGCCAGAGCGTCGGCGTCGGCGTCCGACAGGTCGAGGCCGGCGGCTTCGAGGTTCTCCTCCAGGTGCGCGACGGACGAGGTCCCCGGGATCGGCAGCACGGCCGGCGAGCGCTTCAGCAGCCAGGCCAGGGCGAGCTGCGACGGGGTGGCGCCGAGGCGTCGTGCCAGGCCGTCGAGCGGGCCGTCGGGCCGCGACAGCTTGCCGGTGGCCAGCGGGAACCAGGGGATGAAGCCGATGCCGTGGTCCGTCGCGTACTCCAGCAAGGGCTCGGACTTGCGGTCGGCGAGGTTGAAGAGGTTCTGCACCGACACGATGGAGGTGCTCTCCGTCGCCCTCCGGAGGTCCTCGACGGAGACCTCGGACAGTCCGATGTGCCGGATCTTGCCCTCCTGCTGGAGGAGCCGCAGCTCACCGAGCTGCTCCTCCAGGGGCACCTGGGGATCGATCCGGTGGAGCTGGAAGAGGTCGATACGCTCCAGGCCCAGGTGGCGCAGGCTCATCTCGGCCTGCTGGCGCAGGTACTCGGGCCGGCCCACCGGGAGCCACCGGTCGGGGCCCTGCCGGGTCAGCCCGGCCTTGGTGGCGATGACGAGGTCGTCCGGGTAGGGGTGCAGGGCCTTCCTGATGAGCGGTTCGGCGACGACGGGGCCGTAGGAGTCGGCCGTGTCGATGAGGTTGACGCCGAGGTCGACGGCGCGGCGCAGGACGCGGACGGCCTCCTCCGGGTCCTTCGGGTCGCCCCAGATCCCAGGGCCGGTCAGCTGCATCGTGCCGAAGCCGAGGCGGACGACGGGGAGGTCGCCGCCGAGGGTGAAGGTGCCTGCCGCTTCCGCGGGCTGGTTCGTTCCCATCTCAGTTCTCCGTGGTGATGGTGGCGGATGTGGTGGATGTGGTGGTCAGGCGGGCTGACCGGCGGGCGGGCCGAGGGCTCACCGCGCGTCCGTCGCGTCGTTCCAGGGGCGCCAGCGGCCGGAGCCGTCGACGGTTCCGAGCTGCTGGTCCGCGAAGTGGACGCCGTAGCCGAAGACCCCGTCCTGGGAGAGGAGTTCGACGAGTCGGCGGCGCGAGCGCTCGGCCTCGGCGCGGTCCTGGTCGAGGACGACGTCCCAGTCGGGGTGCTCGACCTGGACGGGTGAGTGCATGGCGTCGCCGAAGGCCACGATCCGGCGGCCGTCGCCGGTGTCGAGGATCCAGGCCGTGTGCCCGGTGGTGTGTCCGGGCAGGGCCCAGGCGCGGACGCCCTCGGCGATCTCCGTCCCGTCGGCCACGGCGGTGGTCCGCTCGCCCTGTCCGGCGAGCCGCGGGCCGGCCGCCGGGTCCAGGCCCTCCAGTTCGCCCTCCCCGACGATCCACCGTGCGTGGGGGAAGAAGCTGCGCGGGTCGTCGACCGCGTCGGGCCGGGCCCAGCCGGTGTGGTCGTCGTGCAGGTGGGTGAAGGCGACCGTCTCCAGGGTCGCCGGGTCGACGCCGAGGCGCGCCAGACCGTCGGGCAGGTCCTGCACGTGGTCGAAGCGGTGCTGGAAGTGCTCCAGCTCCTCGCCCGAGATGCGGCCGTGGCCGGCGTCGAGGAGCAGGCGGGTGCCGCGGCGCTCGACCAGCAGCGCGCCGCAGCTCATGGCCAGATGGCCCCTGTCCGTCATGTGCGGACGGTGCGGCGTCCAGTGTCCGTCCTCGGTGGCGGGGTAGACGCGCGTGGGGATCATGTGGACGCCGGCGTCGGGAAGGTAGCTCAGGGTGAGCTCCCCGACGGTACGGGTCCAGGGGCCCGGCATCCGGTACCCCGAGGGGTCGGTGCCGTCTTCCCGAGGGGTGCCTGTGGTGGTCGGCGGGTACGTGGCCATGGGGAGTTGGCTTCTCCGGTCTTGTTCCGATGGGTGGGGGTGGGGGTGGGGATGGGAGTGGAGGTGGGGGTGGGGATGCGGCGTGGTCACCGCGTGATGACGCGTATCGGGGTGCCCGCGGCGTGGGCGAGGACGTCGTCGAGCGCGTCGCGGTAGAAGGTCTCGTAGGTCCCGGCGCTGACGTAGCCGAGATGCGGGGTGAGCACCGTCCGCGGCACGTCCCGCCAGGCGGAGGCGGCAGGCAGCGGTTCGGTCCAGTGGACGTCCAGAGCGGCTCCGCCCAGGCGCCCGGCTTCCAGGGCGGCGCGCAGCGCCGGCTCGTCGACCAGGCGGGCCCGCGAGGTGTTGACCAGGAGCGCGTCCGGCCGCATGAGGGCGAGTTCGTCCGGCCCGATGAGCCCGGCGGTGCGCGGCGAGAGCTGGAGGTGGAGCGTCACCACGTCCGAGGTGGCGAGCAGTTCCCGCTTGCCGACGGGGGCGACGCCCAGGGCCTGCGCGTGCTGGACGTCGAGGTGGGCGCTCCAGGCGACGACGTCCATGCCGAACGCGAGCCCGACCTGGGCCACGCGGCTTCCCACGTTCCCCAGCCCGATGACTCCGAGGCGGGCCCCGTGCAGGTCGCGTCCGACGGTCTGCTGCCAGGCGCCGCCGCGCAGGCCGGAGTCCTCGGCGGGGATGGAGCGGGCCAGGGCGTGGATCAGGCCCCAGGTGAGCTCGGCTGTCGGGGTCAGCCCTGCCGCCCGCGTACCCGACACCACGATTCCCCCGCGCGCGGCGGCGTCCAGGTCGATGGCCGCGTTGCTCTGGCCGGTGGTGACCAGCAGGCGCAGGTTCGGCAGCGCGTCGAGCACCTCGGCCGGGAAGGCGGTGCGTTCACGCATGGCCACGACGACGTCGAACGGCCGCAGCGCGGCGACCACCTCCGCCGGGCCGCCCAGGTGCTCGGTGAAGACGGTGAGGCGGGCGCCGTCGGGCAGGGCGCTCCAGTCGGCGTACCGGTGGGCGGCCTGCTGGTAGTCGTCCAGGATTGCCACGCGGTGGATCTCAGGCACGAGCGGTCTCCTTCGAAGACGGGTTCTCCCGGTCGGCGCCCGCAGGGGTCTCGCCGGTTGTGGTCCCGCCGATGGCGGTCCCGTGGGCGGCGGTCTCGCGGACGTCGGACCCGTGGGCGGAAGTCCCGTCCGCGGGGGGCTCGTCCGCGGGGGTGCGGACGCTCTCGTCGGCCGACGGGTCGGCGAGCGGTTCCTGGGGGCTGGGGCTGCGGAGTTCGAGCACCCAGATCCCGACGCCGACCAGCGCGACCACGGCACCGAGCGCGCACACGCCTCCCCAGCCGACGAGCGAGTACAGCGTCGACGCCAGCGCGGAGGAGACGGTGCTCCCGGCGAACGAGGCGACCATGAGGGCCGTGGTCACCCGGCTGCGCGCGTGCGGGACCCGGCGGTAGAGGGCGCTCTGGTGGCTGATCAGCAGGGTCTGCTGGGCGAGGTTGAGCGCCATGATGCCGACGATCAGCGCGATCACGCCGCCCGCGCCGCCGGTGCCGGCGATGGCGAGCACGCCCCAGCTGGCCGTCAGCAGGACGAGTCCGCCGGTCGCCAGCTGACGGCCGCGGCCGCGGTCCGCCAGCCGGCCGGCCACCACCGCTCCGGCGGCTCCGGCCACTCCGGCCAGGCCGAACAGGCCGATGACGGCGGGGCCGAATCCGTAGCGCGGGCCGGCGAGCAGGAAGGACGACGCGGTCCACAGGATGGTGAAGCAGCCCATGCCGACCGCGGCCAGGCCCATGCGCCGGCGCAGCAGCGACTCGGTCCGCACCAGCGTCAGCACCGAGCGCAGCAGTTGGGGGTAGGGGGTGGTCACCGTCGGCGGCACCGGGCGCAGGACCACCCGCAGGATGACCGCCAGCGCCACCATCAGGACCGCCGCGAAGACGAACACCAGCCGCCAGCTGCCGTACTGGGCGAGGACTCCGGCGACGGTACGCGCGAGCATGATGCCGACGAGCAGCCCGCTCATCACCGTGCCCACCACCGACCCGCGATTGTGGTCGGAGGCCAGCGACGCGGCCATCGGTACCACGATCTGCGAGACGGCGGAGGTCACGCCGACCAGCGCGGCCGCGACGTACAGCGGGCCCAGCGAGGGCGACACGGCGGCTCCGACGAGGGCGAGGGCGCTCAGACCGAGGAGCACGCTCACCAGTCGGCGCCGTTCGAGCACGTCGCCCAGCGGCACGAGCAGCGCCAGCGAGACGGCGTAACCGATCTGGGAAGCGGTGACGACCAGCCCGCCCGCACCCTCCGAGACCCCCAACGCGCGGGAGATGACTGGCAGCAGCGGCTGCGCGTAGTAGATGTTGGCCACCGCTGCGCCACAGACGACCGCCAGCAGCAGCACGGTGGTGCGGCGCAGCGGGGGCTGGACGGCGGAACCGTCCCGCCCGAGTTGTGGATTGTTCATACCAGAACAATCACTCCACCCCCCGGGGCCCGTCAAGGACTTCCAGAAAGATCGATCCATAAGTGGCGCGCGTCACAGGCCGGAGGGGGTGGACCGCAGGTGAGACGGCGGGGCGGGCGGATCGAGGGGCATCGCCAACGACTTCCAGATCGGTTATTCTCGAATGCCACGCCATGAAGGAGGTCACCAATGCCCCGGACCGGAAGGCCGCGCGAATTCGACCTCGACGAGGCCCTGGACGCCGCACTCCTGGTGTTCTGGGAGCACGGCTACGAGGCGACGTCGGTGGGCCAGCTGCGGGAGGCCACGGGCTTGTCCTCGGGGAGCATCTACGGGGCCTTCTCCTCCAA
The DNA here is from genome assembly GCF_000745345.1 of Actinacidiphila yeochonensis CN732. Classification (NCBI taxonomy): domain Bacteria; kingdom Bacillati; phylum Actinomycetota; class Actinomycetes; order Kitasatosporales; family Streptomycetaceae; genus Actinacidiphila; species Actinacidiphila yeochonensis. The sequence goes on from NZ_JQNR01000005.1 coordinate 788,012, forward strand.
GCAGGGCCTGTTCGAGGCCGTCGTGGAGCGCTACGCCACGACGTTCGGGCAGGTCACGGGTCCGGCGTCGTGTCCGGACCTGGCGCCGCGGGAGGCCGTCGAGCTGACCTTGCGCCAGTCGGTCCTGATGCAGACCGACACCGCCCACCCGCGCGGCTGCCTCCTCGTGTCGTCCGGCGCGCCGGCGCGGCCGGAGGACCGCCAGATCCGGGAACTGCTCAGCGAACGGCGGTCGAGGGACCGGCGCAACCTGATCGCGTGCGTGCGGCGTGGCATCGACCTCGGCGAGCTTCCCGCCGACCTGGACGCCGAGGCGCTGGGATCGGCGTTCCACACGTTCCTCGTCGGTATCTCGACGCAGGCGCTGGACGGCGTGCAGCCCGAAACGCTCGACACGGCCGTCGGCTACCTGATGGGCCTGTGGGACCTCCTCGCCGAACCCCAGCGATCAGCGGAAGCCTGAGACGCCACCGCCCACCGCCCACCGCCCACCGCCCACCGGGCACCGGGCACCGCCCACCGAGGCGCCGAGGCACCGGGGCGCCGGCTGCCGGCTCCGCTTGAGCGGGCGCCGGTGATGGGTGTTCGCTGGAAGGGACCGGTGGTGCGACGACGGAAGCCCCCGGACCCGTGGCACCCTGCCGCCGTACCGCGCCCCGCCCCACCGCGCCCCAGACGGACGTCACGGAAGTGGTGAAGATGAAAGCCGTCGTGTACGAGAAACCCTTCGCCGTCAGGGTGGCGGAGGTCGATGACCCCTCCGTCCAGCACCCGAACGACGTCGTCGTCCGCGTCACGTCCAGCGCGATCTGCGGCTCCGACCTGCACATGTACGAGGGCCGCACGGCCGCCGAGGCCGGCATCGTGTTCGGCCACGAGAACCTGGGCGTCATCGAGGAGACCGGCCCCGGCGTTGCCTCCCTGAAGGTGGGCGACCGGGTGGTCATGCCCTTCAACGTCGCCTGCGGCTTCTGCAAGAACTGCCTGGCCGGCAACACCGGCTTCTGCCTGACCGTGAACCCCGGGTTCGCCGGGGGCGCCTACGGCTACGTGGCGATGGGCCCGTACCGGGGCGGCCAGGCCGAGCGGCTGCGGGTGCCGTTCGCCGACTTCAACTGCCTCACGCTGCCCCCGGGCGAGCAGTTCGAGACCGACTTCGTGCTGCTGGCCGACATCTTCCCGACCGGCTACCACGGCTGCGAGCTGGCCGGAGTGGCGCCCGGCGAGAGCGTGGCCGTCTACGGCGCCGGGCCGGTCGGCCTGATGGCCGCGTACTCGGCGCTGCTGCGCGGCGCGGCGAAGGTCTTCGTCGTCGACCGGGTGCCCGAGCGGCTGGCCAAGGCCGAGCAGATCGGGGCCGTGCCGGTCGACTTCACGGCCGGCGACCCGGCCGGGCAGATCCGCGACCTGACCGGCGACGAGGGCACCGACAAGGGCGTCGACGCGGTCGGCTACCAGGCCCAGGGCCACGAGGGCGGCCGCGAGGAGCCCGCCGTGGTGCTCAACGCGCTGGTCGACACGGTCCGTCCCACCGGCCGGCTCGGCGTGCCCGGCCTGTACGTGCCCTCCGACCCCGGCGGACCGGACGAGCACGCCAAGCACGGCCGGCTCCTCGTCTCCATCGGCAAGATGTTCGAGAAGGGCCAGCAGGTGGGCACCGGCCAGTGCAACGTCAAGCGCTACAACCGGCAGCTGCGCGACCTGATCACCGCCGGCCGGGCCCGGCCCAGCTTCGTGGTCTCCCACGAACTGCCGCTGGAGCAGGCGCCGATGGCGTACGAGAAGTTCGACCAGCGGATCGAGGGCTACACCAAGGTGGTGCTGCACCCGGCCCTCGCCGCGTAGCCGGCACCCCGGCACCCCCGGTGCCCCCGACAGGTGGGGGCGGGCCGGAGCCGTCGGGGACGGCCCGGCCCGTACCGCTCAGCGGCCGTGTCAGCGGCTGCGTCAAGCAACCGCGTTCAGTGGCCGCGTTCAGTGGCCGCGTTCAGTGGCCGCGGGCGATCCACTCCTCCAGGTGCGGAGCCTCCGCGCCGATGGTGGTGGTCTCGCCGTGCCCGGTGCGCACCACCGTCTCCGGGGGCAGCGTCAGCAGCCGGTCCCGGATCGAGGCGGTGATCGTCGGGAAGTCGCTGAACGACCGGCCCGTGGCGCCCGGCCCGCCGGCGAAGAGGGTGTCACCGGTGAAGACGGAGTTCAGGCCCGGCGCGTACAGGCTCACGGCGCCCGGGGTGTGGCCGGGCGTGTGCAGCACGGTCAGCTCCTGACCGGCCACCGTGATCACCTGCCCGTCGTGCAGCTCGCCGTCGGGGACCACGCCCCGGTTGGTGAGCCGCCACACCTCCAGGTCGGCCGGGTGCATCAGGACGGGCGCGCCGGTCAGCTCGGCGAGCGCCGGCGCGGCGCCCACGTGGTCGTCGTGGGCGTGGGTGCACACGATCGCCAGCAGCTCGCGGTCGCCGACGGCGGCGGCGATGGCCTCGGCGTCGTGCGGCGCGTCCAGGACGACGGCCTCGCGGTCGTCGCCGATGATCCACACGTTGTTGTCGACGTCCCAGGAGCCGCCGTCCAGCGAGAACGTGCCCGAGGTGACCAGCAGGTCGATCGCGGCGCTCACAGCTGCACCACCGAACGCAGCACGTCGCCACCGGCCATCCGCCCGAAGGCCGCTTCCACGTCGCCCAGACCGATCGTCTCGCTGACGAAGGCGTCGAGGTCGAGCCGGCCCTGCAGGTAGAGGTCGATCAGCATCGGGAAGTCCCGGGAGGGCAGGCAGTCGCCGTACCAGGACGACTTCAGCGCGCCGCCCCGTCCGAAGACGTCCAGCAGCGGCAGTTCGAGCTTCATCTCCGGCGTCGGCACCCCCACCAGCACCACCGTGCCGGCCAGGTCGCGGGCGTAGAACGCCTGCTTGTACGTCTCCGGGCGGCCCACCGCGTCGATCACCACGTCGGCGCCGAAGCCCTCGGTCAGCTCGCGGATCGCCTCGACCGGATCGCCCGCGCCCGCGTCCACCGTGTGGGTGGCGCCCAGGCCGCGCGCGCCGGCGAGCTTGCGCTCGTCGAGGTCGACGGCGATGATCCGGGACGCGCCCGCCAGCCGCGCGCCGAGCACCGCCGCGCTGCCGACACCGCCGCAGCCGATCACCGCGACGGAGTCGCCGCGGCCCACGTTGCCGGTGTTCAGCGCCGCGCCCAGACCCGCCATCACACCGCAGCCGAGCAGCCCGGCCGCCGCCGGCGAGGCCGCCGGGTCGACCTTCGTGCACTGGCCGGCCGCCACCAGCGTCTTCTCCGCGAACGCGCCGATGCCGAGCGCCGGGGACAGCTCCGTGCCGTCGAGCAGCGTCATCTTCTGCGTGGCGTTGTGGGTGGCGAAGCAGTACCACGGCCGTCCGCGCCGGCAGGCCCGGCAGGTGCCGCACACCGCACGCCAGTTGAGCACCACGAAATCGCCGGGCGCCACCTCGTCCACGCCCTCGCCGACCGACTCCACCACACCGGCCGCCTCATGGCCGAGCAGGAACGGGAACTCGTCGTTGATCCCGCCCTCCCGGTAGTGCAGGTCGGTGTGGCACACCCCGCACGCCTGCACCCGCACCACCGCCTCCCCGGGGCCGGGGTCGGGCACCACGATCGTCTCGATCCCGACCGGCTGCCCCTTGCCGCGGGCGACCACCCCGGCGACCTGCTGTGCCATGTCCGTTTGCCTCTCCGTCGCTTGCTTCGTCGCATCTTTCCAGCTTCCTCCGCATCCTCCCTCCGGACGGTCCGCCCGCGCGACTCCGCCCCGCCGCACGGCGCCTCGGGCTCCTCCCCGCGGGGTTCCGCAAGCCGAATGCCGCCACCGAGGTCCGCCGCCGCGTGCCGCCGCCGAATGCCGCCACCGAGGCGCACCGCCGCGTGCCGCCGCCGCGCCGCGTGCCACGCGTGCCACGCGTGCCACGCGTGCCACGCGTGCCGCCGCCGTGTACGCCCAGCGCCCGGCTGGAGACGCCCGGAACCCGGGCGTACGCGGCGGGGCGCGCGGGGAGACACGAGGAGAGCGGGCGCGCGCCGGGACCGGGGCACGCCGCCGGTGTCGGAGGCGGGTCCCGGAGGACCGGCCGCGAAGGAGGTGTCACCGTGGTGGAAGACCCGCTGCTCAGGGTGTGCGGGGTCGCCAAGCGCTTCGGCGCCGTACAGGCTCTCACCGGGGTGGATCTGGAGGTCGGCGCCGGCGAGGTGGTCGGCCTGGTCGGTGCCAACGGCGCCGGGAAGTCGACGCTGGTCAAGGCGGTCGCCGGGGTGCACCGCCCGGACGACGGCAGGATCGAGTGGAAGGGCCGGCGGGTCGACCTGCGGCACCCGCGTGACGCGCAGCGGCTCGGCATCGCCACCGTCCACCAGGACCAGTCGCTGTGCGGCAACCTCGACACCGTCGAGAACCTCTTCCTCGGCCGCCCGCTGCGCCGCTTCGGCCTGGTCGACACGGTGGAGATGGAGCGCCGTTCCCGGGCACTGCTGGACTCCCTCGGTGTGCCGGTGCCCAGCCTGCGGGTGCCGGTCGCCTCGCTCTCCGGGGAGCAGCGGCAGGGCGTGGCCGTCGCCAAGGCGCTGGTCGGCCGGCCCGAGCTGGTGGTCCTGGACGAGCCCACCGCGGGGCTCGGCCCGGACCAGGCCGCGCAGGTCCTCGACCTGATCCGGCGGCTGCGCGAGCGGCGGCTCGGGGTGCTGCTGGTCAGTCACGAGATGGACGAGGTACGGGCGGTCTGCGACCGGATCGCGGCGCTGCGGCTCGGCCGCAACACGGGCGTGTTCGAGCCCCGGTACAGCACCCAGGAGCAGCTGGACGCGGCCGTCACCGGCAGCCAGGCGATGGCCGTCAGCCTCCAGCGGAGCCTGCTGCCGCACGGCCTGCCGGAGCAGAGCGCGCTGGAGGTCGCCCACCGCTACCTGCCGGCGCGGGCGGGGGTGGGCGGCGACTGGTTCGACGTGGTGCCGCTGCCCGGGACGCGGGTGGCGCTGGTGGTCGGGGACGTCGTCGGGCACGGCCTGCACGCGGCGGCCACGATGGGGCGGCTGCGTACGGCCGTCCACAACTTCTCGATGCTCGACCTGCCGCCGGACGAGTTGCTGGCGCACCTCTCGGAGCTGGCCGGCCGGATCGACGCGGACGCGACGGCCGGCGCCGGCAGCGTTCCGGTCACCGGCGCGACCTGCCTGTACGCGATCTACGACCCGGTCTCGCGGATCTGCCAGATGGCCCGCGCCGGCCACCTGCCGCCGGTCCTGGTCCGCCCCGACGGCACCGCGGAGATCCTCGACCTGCCGGCCGGGCCGCCGCTCGGCCTGGGCAGCCTGCCGTTCGAGGCGGCCGAGTTCGAGCTGCCCGAGGACAGCAGGCTGGTGCTCTACACCGACGGCCTGGTCGAGGACCGCCGCCGGGACATCGACGTCGGCATGGAGCTGCTGCGCGCCGCGGTGTCCGGTCCGGGCCGCGACCCCGGGGAGACCTGCGACGCCGTCCTGGGCGCCCTGCTGCCGGAGGTGCCGCGTGACGACGTGGCGCTGCTGGTGGCCAGGACCCGCGCGCTGCCGGCGCGGGACGTGGTGCGGTGGCGGGCGCCGGCCGACCCGGCGGCGGTCGCCGAGGTGCGCGACCGGGCCAGCCGGCAGCTGGCCGCGTGGCGGCTGGAGGAGCTGGCGTTCACCACGGAGCTGCTGCTCAGCGAGCTCGTCACCAACGCGATCCGCTACGCCTCGGGGCCGATAGAGGTGCGGATGCTGCGCGACACCGCGCTGGTCTGCGAGGTCTCCGACACCTCCAGCACCTCGCCGCACCTGCGGTACGCCGCCACCACCGACGAGGGCGGCCGCGGCCTCTTCCTGGTCGCCCAGCTCGCCGAGCACTGGGGGACGCGCTACACGCCCGGCGGCAAGATCGTCTGGGCCGAGCAGCGCATCCCGGTCCCTCGCGCGGAGCGGGCCGCCGGCTGATCGGGCCGTCGGCTGATCGGACCGTCGGCTGATCAGGCCGTCGGCCAAGAAGTCCCCCTGCCGATCGCACTCGGCCGTCCGACCGCTGATCGCCCTGGGTCGGCCACCGATGATCGCCCTGGGTCGGCCGACCGCCGGCCGAGCGGCGCCTTTCGTGGCGGAGGGCGTCCGGACCGCCACGCGGAGTGGGGTGCCGGGCGGGGTTCCGGGCGGCGTTCCGGTCCGGCGGGGGCTCCGGCGCGCGTTCGGGCCGCCGACTGACTACGTTGGGAGTACGGACGGATGTGACCGTGGTCACACCCACTGTCGAGCAACGGAGCTTGATCATGACCGAGTTCGCAGAGGGCCGGCCTTGCTGGGCTGTCGCGACCTTCCCCGACGTGGAAGCCGGCAAGCGCTTCTACTCGGACGTCCTCGGCTGGAGCTGGGGGGAGCCGGCGAGCGAGTACGGCGGCTACACGGAGGCCAGGTCCGACGGCAAGGCGGTCGCGGCCGTCACCCCGCCGATGCCGGGGGAGGAGGTCAACGCGGCGTGGTGCCTCTACCTGGCGACCCCGGACGCGGCGGCGAGCGCGGCCAAGGCGAAGGACGCGGGCGGCGAACTGGTGCTGGAGCCCATGCGGGTCGGCCCGTTCGGCACGATGGCGCTGGTGAAGGAGCCGGGCGGCGCGGGCTTCGGGCTCTGGCAGGCGGACCAGCACCACGGGTTCGAGAAGCAGGCGGAGGACGGCGCCTACGGCTGGGCGGAGTTCTTCACCCGCGACCCCAAGGCCACCGACTCCTTCCTCACCTCGGTGTTCCCGTACCGGGGCCAGAAGATGGCCGACGAGCACGTGGACTTCGCGGTGTTCAGCGTCGGCGACCCGGGCGAGCCGGTGGTCGGGCGGATGCGCATGGGCGAGGAGTTCCCGGCGGAGGTACCCGCCTACGTCAACGTGTACTTCGTCGTGCCGGACTGCGACGCCGCCGTGAAGACCGCCCAAGGGGCCGGCGCCGCCCTCCGCTTCGGGCCGATGACCAGCCCGTTCGGCCGGTTCGCGGCACTCTCCGACCCGCAGGGCGCCAACTTCACGGTGATCGACGTGAGCACGAAGGAAGGCGCGATGCCCGAGCTGAACGACCTCTGAGCCGACCGGCCGCTGAGCCGAACAGCCTCTGCGCCGGGGCTGAGGCTTAGCTGGGACTGAGGCTGAGCGCGCGGGAGCCGTCACCCGCACCCGCTGCCACCGGCGCCGGTAGCGGGTGAGGCTCCCCCCTTTGGACCTCCTGCGGCCCGTTGGCGCCTCCTTACGCGGGCCGCAGGGGCCGATGCCGCGCGGGTCGGGGGCACGCCCCTTGACCCGCACGGACGTTGGCGAACGTTGCTGCCCCGCAACGGAGTTCGGCGACCTCAGACCGCGGACGTGAGCGTGAGGCGGTAGAGCGCGGCGCCGCCGGCCGCCAGGCGCACGGTCACCTGACCCGCCGGGAGAGCCCCGTACGTCCCCTTGCCCGGGTCGAAGCCCGCGACCGCGGCGACGTTGCCGGCGTCGGGCGTGACGCGCACGGTGGCAGACCGGTCCGGGTCACGGTTGGTGACCAGCAGATACCGGACCTCGGAGTCCCGGGGATCACTGAACAGACCGACGATCGCCGCATCCCCCGCAACCGCCGAAAGGTAAGCACCAGGCGCGAACGCCGTGGTCCCGACAGGCAACGGCGCGTCGTTGGCATGCTGCACCGACTCCGAGACCAGCGGCTTGAGTTGCCGCCCCACCGGCTGCAACCACCCCGTATTCAGCACCGTCGCGGCATCGTAAAGCGGCGTACGACGACCGTCCGTCGTGATCAACGCCTCCGTATACCCCTCACCCCGAGCCGGATCAGGCGTCCAGTACGTGAAGTACTGGATACCCTTGCAGCCATACGCCAAGCTCGTGTTGACCTGCCACGCCAACTGCGAGGCCGTGGGAACCGGATGGTTGCTGAACCCGGTCGACTGGATGTACGTCCACGCCGGAATCCCGGCCTGCAGAGCCGCGGCACGCACGATCGCCCACGTCTCGAAGTACGCCGAGTCCAGACCCGTAGTGAGGAACGGATACCGGTCGAACGAGACCATGGACGGCTGAGCCGCGTCCAGGTAGTTCCGCACGAAGGTGCGGTAGGTGTCGCCGTTGCCGCGGTTGATGTTCGCGTACGGCAGCAGTGCGGGCGCCGCCGAGCGCATGAGCGCGGTCAGCGCGCCCACGTTCGCGAAGCGTGCCGGGGCGGGTTCGTCGTAGAGGTTGAACCCGGCGAAGGACGGGTGCGCGGTGTAGCCGTCGAGCGCGGCCCGCACCCAGGCGGTGGCGTCGGCGGTGGTGATGGACGAGGCGACGGAGCGGTCGTCGGTCACCGTGAGGTAGTGGGCCAGCGCCAGCATGCGCGGATCGGCGGCCACGAGGGCCTTGAGGCCCACCTGGTCGGCCAGGCCCAGCGCGTAGGCGGCCGAGCGGGCGTCGGAGAGGTAGTCGCCGGTGATGAAGAAGGTGAAGCCGGCGTCGGCGAGTTCCTGGTAGCGCTCCAGCGTGCTCGCGAAGGGGTGCGGTGGCCAGAAGGCGCCGATCGGGAAGTCGGGGCCGTCGACGAGCGGGAGGTCGGGGCCGCCGGCGGCGCGGGCGCCGGCGCCGGTCGCGTGGCCGGGTCCGGCCGCCGTGGCCGGTGTCCCGCGGGCCGCTCGCGCCGCGCCCGTGGCACCCGTGGCAGTCGAGGCCCCCGCCGCTTCCGCCGCTCCCGATGTTCCGGCTGCTCCTGCCGCGAGTACCCCCGCGCCCAGGCCCGCGGCCCGCAGCAGCGCCCGGCGGCCCAGCCCGCGAGCCGCCGCGTCCTCCGGCCGGCCCGGCTCCGGCGCCTCCACCCGTTCCCGTCGCTCCACGCGCTCCACCCGGTTCCACCCCGCTTCGTCGCCGGGTGCGGGCGTGCCGCCGTCCGCGCGTCCGGCCGAGCGGGGCGCGGGCACCGGCCCGCCCTGGAGTGCCGGTGCCCGGCCGCCGCCCGCCCTGCCCGGTCCACGTCGGTCCGCGCCCGATCCGCCCCGGTTCGTCTGGCAAGTCTGACGACGCCATGATCGGAGCCCGGCCCCGTTTCCGGCCGTCCGCCACGCGCGCCGCCGCCGCGCTTCCACCCGGGTGTGCTCTTCCGCCACCCACCCGGGGCAACACTGTCTCCGGCGTGACCGTACGACCGCGCCCGGCCCCCGACAGCGGCCCGGCGTCGAGCGTCCGGCATCCGGCATCCGGCGTCAGGCGTCAGCGCGAGGTGAGGCGGTAGAGCGCGGCGCCGCCGGCCGCCAGGCGCACGGTCACCTGACCCGCCGGGAGAGCCCCGTACGTCCCCTTGCCCGGGTCGAAGCCCGCGACCGCGGCGACGTTGCCGGCGTCGGGCGTGACGCGCACGGTGGCAGACCGGTCCGGGTCACGGTTGGTGACCAGCAGATACCGGACCTCGGAGTCCCGGGGATCACTGAACAGACCGACGATCGCCGCATCCCCCGCAACCGCCGAAAGGTAAGCACCAGGCGCGAACGCCGTGGTCCCGACAGGCAACGGCGCGTCGTTGGCATGCTGCACCGACTCCGAGACCAGCGGCTTGAGTTGCCGCCCCACCGGCTGCAACCACCCCGTATTCAGCACCGTCGCGGCATCGTAAAGCGGCGTACGACGACCGTCCGTCGTGATCAACGCCTCCGTATACCCCTCACCCCGAGCCGGATCAGGCGTCCAGTACGTGAAGTACTGGATACCCTTGCAGCCATACGCCAAGCTCGTGTTGACCTGCCACGCCAACTGCGAGGCCGTGGGAACCGGATGGTTGCTGAACCCGGTCGACTGGATGTACGTCCACGCCGGAATCCCGGCCTGCAGAGCCGCGGCACGCACGATCGCCCACGTCTCGAAGTACGCCGAGTCCAGACCCGTAGTGAGGAACGGATACCGGTCGAACGAGAGCACCGAGGGGCGCGCGGCGGCGACGTACGACCGGACGAAGTCGCGGTAGGCAGCGCCGTTGCCGCGGTTGATGTTCGCGTACGGCAGCAGCGTCGGCGCGGTCGAGCGGACCACGCCGTTGACGGCGCCGACGTTCGCGAAGCGCGAACGGGCCGGCTCGTCGTACACGTTGAAGCCGGCGAACGAGGCGTAGGAGGAGTACGCCGCCACCGAGTCGCGCACCCAGGAGGCTGCGTCGGCGGTGGTGATGGACGAGGCGACGGAGCGGTCGTCCGTCACGGTCAGGTGCTGGGCCAGCGCGTTGACCCGCGGGTCCCCGGCGACCAGCACCTTCAGTCCGACCTGGTCGGCGAGGCTCAGCGCCTGCCGGGTACTGGCCTCGTCCAGCTGGTAGTTGCCGGTGATCATGAAGGTGAAGCCGGCGTCGGTGATCTCGCGGTAGCGCGCCTCGCTGGCCTGGAAGGGGTGCGGCGGCCAGAAGATCCCGATCGGGAAGTCGACCCCGCCGAGCAGCGGCATCCGCGCGCTGTCGGCGACGTCCGTGACGTCCGCGGCCCCGGCCGTACCACTTCCACGGGTGGCCGCGGCCACTCCTCCGGCAGAGGCCCCGACGGCGACGACGCCGGCCCCGAGCCCGGCGGCCCGGAGCAGGCTGCGCCGGTCCATGCCCTGCGGGGCGCCGGGCGGCGGGATGCTCCGTTCCGACACGGTCCACTCCTTCCAGGAACCCCGAGCGGCGGTGCACGGACGTGCGGAGGCCGGACCGGGCCGGCTCGGGGGAGCCGCACCGGGCGCGGGGCCCGCGCGGACGGCCACGGTGTGGGAGGGCGCGCTCGACCCTGGGCCGGCCCGTCACGGACCACCCGGAAAGGTGCTTTCAGCGCACTTCGAGCAAGGTACGACAGTCCGGTAACAACTCCATAAACCCGGCGGTTGACCGAGGGGCCGCCCAGCCCGTCCGCCCTTCATGCCCCCGCACCGCCGTACCCGAAGTCCCCGCCGATCAGGCCGCCTTCAGGAGCCGCGAGGGCATCCCGCCTCCCGTCGACGGGTGACCGATCCCACAGGCGGGCAGAGCGGAGAAGGGCGGTCGAAGGTGGCAGACGTCACATAACGGGCAGGGCTGTGGGCGGACGGACGAGCAGGCGGACGTACGGACGGACGAGCGGACGGACGGACGAGCGGACGGACGGACGAGCGGACGGACGAGCGGACGGACGGACGAGGTCAGAGCGCCGCGGCCGACCTCGGTTCACCGTGGAAGACCTGCGCGGTGTGCCAGGCGCGGTGCCTGTCGGCCACGGGCGGTGAGCCCGGCTGCGGGCCGAGCAGCGGGCCGCCCGCGAGGTCGATGACGTTCGCCCGCGCCGCCGCGCCCCGCCCGACGAAGCTCCGGGAGACCATCACCCGGTGCCCCTCCGCCACCCCGAGGACACCCTTGTCGAAGAGCTTGTGGTGGAGGGAGCAGAGGCACAGCCCGTTGTCGACCTCGTCCGGCCCGTCCAGCGCCCACCACCGCACGTGCGCCGCCTCCAGCCCGACCGGCACCATGCCGACCGCGCCGTCGTACCCGCAGAACGCGCACCGGAACTCGTAGGCGGTCAGCACGATCTCCCGCATCCTGCGGTCCCGCTGCCGGCGCTTCCGGCCCACCACCGTCTCCAGCTCGGCGTATTCCAGCTCCAGACCGACGGCCTCGCACAACTCCCCGTGCAGCGACGGCGGGAAGTGCAGGTCGAGCAGCTTCCGGGCCATCAGCACCAGCAGTTCGGGCTCGCGACCCAGCGCCCCTCTGAGCTCCGGCACCAGCCGCCCGGCCGCGCCCGACTCCCGCAGCGCCCCCACCGCCGGGCCCGGACTACCCGGCCCCCGGTGGGTGCGCACCTCCCAGACCCCGTCGTTCACCAGGTGGTGGAAGGGGTAAGCGGGCGTCGTACGGCGGCCGGGTCCGTACTCGGCGAGCAGCCGCTTCAGGTCCGCCTCGACAGCGCTGTACGCCAACTCGCCCTCGGCGTCGCGCTGGAAGCAGCCGAGCGCGTACAGCAGCAACAGGGGCTTGTGGGGCGCGCGTTCACCGTTCGCCGCCCACTGCCGCAGCGCCCCCGCCCGCTCCAGCCAGTCCATGGGCCCGATCCTACGACCAGCCCCCGACAGCCCGGCCGGCGCGGCAACGGTCCGGTGCGCGGCCGTCGATCCCACCAGCTCTCCCCCGTCAGCCCCCGCCCCCTCGGCCCCGGCACCCAGGCCGCGCCGCACACCCGCTGCCCTTCCGCACGGATTCGGACGGACGCGCCACGGGTGAACCTGCGCCGATCACGGCGCGGCGGTGGCCCGGCCGGGGCACGCTGCTGCACGGGTTCGGAATCGGCGTCCGTGGAGGGGATGGGACTGTGACGGCTCCCAGGAGCACCAGTGGCGGCTGACCGGACCGGCGGCGCGTCCGCCCTCCCCCGCCCGCCGCGCCCGCGCCGGATCCCGCCGGTGGGAGCGGGCCCGCGAGCACCGCCGGGGGCAACGCCGCGCGCACCGTCCAGCCCCGGGCCCGGCGGCCCGTACCGCGCCACGTCGCGTGCGTGATGGACGGCAACGGCCGCTGGGCGGCGATGCGTTCACTACCGCGCACGTCGGGGCACCGCGCGGCGGAGGCGACGGTGATCGACGTCATCGAAGCCGCCAGGTCCGCCGGTGTGGAGTGGCTGAGCCTCTACGCCTTCTCCACCGAGAACTGGGGGCGGCCGAGCGACGAGGTCGACTACCTCATGCACCTGGTGCGCCGCGTGGTGCGCAAGCACGCCCCGCTGCTGCACGCGCGCGGCATCCGCTGCGGGTCCTCGGCTCCGCGGACGCCAGGATCCCCGCGCCGCTGGCCCGGAGCCTCGCCGACCTGATGACGCTGACCGGCGAGAACCGCGGCATGACGCTGACGGTGGCGTTCGACCACGGCGGCCGCCGCGACATCGTGGCGGCGGCGCGCTCCCTCATCCGCAGCGGGGTGGCGGCCGACGCCGTCGACGAGGAGAGCTTCGCCGCACACCTGCCCTTCCCCGACACGCCGGACGTGGACCTCGTCATCCGGACCTCGGGCGAACAGCGCATCTCCAACTTCATGCTCTGGCAGGTGGCCTACGCCGAGTGGGTCTTCCCGCCGGTGCTCTGGCCCGACTTCCGCGCGCCGCACTTCCTGGAGTGCCTACGCGCCTACCAGCGCCGCGACCGCCGCTTCGGCGGCGTGGCAGCCCAGCAGGCGAACGGAGAACCCCGACCGTGACGGACACCGGCAGTACCCGCCCCCGACGCACCCGGCCGCCGGCCGCCGACCTCAACGCCGACACCGACGCCGCGAAGGCCCGACCGGATGGCCGAGCCGAGGCCGTAGCCGGGGACCGGCCGGAAACTGGCCCGGGAACGGGAACGGGACAGGGAACGGGACCAGGGCCGGCGGCCCCCGCGCCCGGCACCCTCTTCGGCGAGAACTCGCAGTTCAACCGCTTCGCCGACGACCCGCGCTGGGCGCTGGCCCTGATCCGGGCCCTGGTGCTGGAGGCCGCCCATCCGCAGGTCGGCGGAGCCCTGATGGACAACTCGACGTTCGTCGCGCACCCCTGGCGCCGGCTGCGCAACACCCTGGTGAGCCTCCAGCGCATGTTCGGCCCCGACGAGCACGCGCGGCAGCGGGAGGCGGCCCGGCTCAACCGGCTGCACACGCGGCTGAGCGGTACCGACGAGCGCGCCCGCCCCTACGACGCGATGGACCCCGAGGTCCGGGCCTGGGTGGTGGCGACCCTGTTCGACAGCGCGGTCACCATGTGCCGACTGAGCGGACAGCCCTTCGACCAGGACGCGATGGAGCACCTCTACGCGGAATTCCGCGCCTTCCTGGCAGCGTTGGCGGGCGACGAGAGCTACCTGCCGCCCACCGTCACGGAGTTCTGGCCGTACTACGACCGGGTGGTGGCGGAGGAGCTGGAGAACACCGAGGCGGTGCGGATCATCCTCTACCGCCTCTTCGACCACCTTCCGGCGCCGCCGCTGCTCTCCGGCCTGCCCACGGTGTGGGCGGCGGGCCGCGCGCTCGCCGGGCCGGTCATCGGGACGATCACCGTGGCGTCCCTGCCCGAGCCGTTCCGGCGCAAGTCCGGGCTGCCGGAGGTCCCCGGCGCCCAGACGCTGATGCAGAGCGCCTACGTCGCCGCCGGTCTGGCCCGTTTCCTGCCCGAGGGCTGGCTGCGGGCGGAGACCGTCACGGACCTGCTCTACCTCTCCCCCGACAGCGACGACCCGCGCGCCGCGCCGCTCGCGGCGCTGCGGGGCCGGATGCAGCGGGCCGGCGCGCTCTTCCGGCTGGTCGCGCCGCTGCCGACGCAGCGCGGCCCGGCCGAGGACACGGCGGGGGCCGCCGGAGCCACCAGGGCTGCCAGGGCCACCGGGGCGGCTGGGGCTGCCGGGGACGAACCACCGCGTGCCGCTGGTGAGTTCTTCACCTCGGTGCTGGACCAGACCGGCGACGGCTACCTGGACTGGCCCGACCTCGCGGCGATGGCACGGGAGATCTCCTCCCGCCTGGACCTCGACGAGCCCGCCGAGACCAGGCTCTACACCGCCTGCGCCGACTGGTGGCGGGAGCTCCAGACGGCGCTCGACACCGACGGCGACGGCCGCGTCAGCAAGGACGAGTACGCCGCCGCCGTGCCCTCTCTCGCCGGCCCGGCGCTGATCCGGTTCGCCGAGGTGCTCTTCGACGCGACCGACGCGGACGGCGACCAGTCCATCGACGCGGACGAGTACCGCGCCCTGTTCCGTACCGGCTTCCGCCGCGCCGTCGACACCGCCGGCGGCCGCTACTCCCGCAGCGCCTTCGTGAACGACTTCCTCTCCTTCATGTCGGCCCGCCGCCCCTCCACCCCCTTCGAGCCGCTCCTCACCGAGCCGTAACCGTCATCCCCCATCCCCCATCGCCCGTCCCCATCGCCCGTCCCTGTCCCCGTCCCCGTCCCCGTCCTTCAGCCTTCCGCCCTTCGCCGACCCGCGACAGCCGCAACCCCGCGGTTGCCGCGGGTACACGGGTCGGGCGTCACTCCGTCGCGGTCGCCACCGCCAGTGCCGCGTCCCGGACATCGGGGTGCGGGTGCCGGCGGAGGTCTCGCAGGCGGGTACGCCATCCCTGCGACCACGTGGTTCGGGAGCCCAGCGCCTGGGTGATGGAGACGGCGAAGAGCCCCCCGGCGTGCCCGCCGCCCGTGGCGAGCCGGTCGACCACGGCCAGCAGGGCGAGCGGGTCACCGGGCCGGCTGCGGCCGCTGAACCGCCCCTGGAGGGTCTGTGCGGTGCGGGCGGCCAGAACCGGACGGTCGTCGTGGAGGCCCGCCAGCCGCTCCAACGCATGAGTCAGCGGGACGGTGTCGGCGTCGAGGTCGAGGGCCGCGACGAGCAGTTGCGCACTCTGGGGCAGGAACCCGTCGCAGGTGCGCAGGAGTTCGGAGGCACGCAGGGCCGCGGCCCTGGGGGCGTCGGCCTGCGGCATCGCCACGGCGCGGGACAGCCGCGTGACGAGGCGGACGATCCGCTGCCGCGCGGGGCGGTCCCGGTCGGCCTCCGCGTCGGGGCGGAGTGCGCGCCCCTCGGCCTCCGCGTCGGGACGGAGTGCGCGCCCCTCGGCCTCCGCGGCGGCATCCGCCAACGCCTCGGTCCCGGCTTCCACGGCGGCCAACCGTGCCAGTGCCTCCAGCAGCGGTCCGGCGCCACCGGGTGAGGCCGCCAGTGCCACGAGTCCGTTCGCCGACGCCTGCCAGGACGAGCGGTTCTCCAGGTCGACGGTGTTCGCCAGCAGCAGCTCGGCCGCCTCGGGATACCAGGGCGACCAGCCCGCCAGCAGGCCCGTCGCCCTGTCGGCGGTCTCCGTGTGGCGACTGCCCGCCACCTGGCCGACCAGGCGCGCGTAGCGGGGCCGGTCGCCGTCCCCGAGCTCGTAGGGACGCACACCCAGCACGGCGGCCTGGGTGACCGGCGGGCCGTCGGCGGCGCGTTCCAGCAGTCGCCAGGCCGCCGGGGCGCGCAGCAGGGCGGCGGCGACGGAGACGCAGGCCGCCTGCACGTCGGGGTGCTGCCCGGGGAGGTCGAAGGCGTCAGCGACGATCGCCGCGGCGGTGTGGACGGGCAGCCGGGAGGCTGCCAGCCGGACGAGCTGTTTGCGGCTGGTGACTTTGGCTGCCGGGGCGGGCGTACCGTCGTCCGCGGGCAGCAGCGCGGCGCGCAGGATCGCCTCCAGCCGCGACGGGGCGAAGAACGCGGTCACCCGGGCCGCCGCGTAGAGCGCCACCCTCGCCCGGTCGTCCGACGCGTGCGCGAGCAGCAGCGGCAGCGCTTCGACGGGACGGTCCGTCCAGACCACGGCCCCCAGGGCGGCCTCGGCGAGGACCGTGTCCGGCGAGTCGAGGTAGCCGCGGACGATCTCGAAGCCCACCTCGGGGAGGGCGGCCGCAGCGCGGATGTGCCCTGCCCGTGCGTACCCGGACAGCGAGGTGTCCGCCATCGCCTCGGCCAACAGGCTGGCGACTGCGCGCTGTTGACGCGGAAGCCAGCCTCGGGCGTCGTGAACGGGCGGCACCCAGCGGGACCCCGGGACGAGGAAGCGACCGTACGGCGGGGTGCCGGAGAGGACGGCGTCCAGCAGGTCGGTGCGGCGGCGCGTCAGGACCCGCAGGACCGGGTGGAGCACGGCGGCCGACGGTTCGAGCTCCAGCACCCTGGCGACGCGCTCGTCCCTCTTCGCGGGGTCGTCGAGCCACAGTTCGACGCCCCGGCGCACCGTGGCGCCGTCGCCGAACTGGATCGCCTGCCAGAGGAGTTCCTGGAGCTCCGACATGTGGCGGGCGCGACGCCCGAGCGCGCGGGCGAGGTCGAAGGTGAGGGAGTGGTCGACCCTGTCCGCACCTGCTTCCAGCCACGGGCGGAGCGCCTCGAAGACCTGGAACTCCTGCCCTCGGCGCAAAGTGGCGTCCAAGCGCCCCAGAATGGCTCCTCCGGTGTGTCCGGACAACTGCGCCAGGGTCGCCAACGCCCATGCGATCAGTGGCGGTTCACCGCTCACAGCGTGCTCGCGCAGCACCGCGACGGCCAGGTCCGACAGGGCCTGCCGGGTCCGTCCGGAGCTGTCGCGCGCCTCGACGGCGTCGGTGGCTATGCGGCTGAGCAGGGTCGTGTCCGCTCCGGCGAAGAGCGCGGGCGGCACCTCGGCGAGGGCGGCGAGCGCGGGCGACCGGACGGGCTCCTGCTCGTTGCGCAGCCGCTGCAGGTCGTCGAGGAGGACGGCGACCGCGGCGGTGTCACCGGACCTGGCGACGTTGTGGATCAGCATGGGGTACGCCAGCGCCCGGTCCTCCGCCGCCGGACGGCGCGTCGCGCCCAGCAGCCGCACCCGCGCCTCGGCGACCGGCAGATGGGACACGGCGGCCAGCACGGTGTTCCAAGGGCTCCCCCGCCCAGCGGCCTGTGCGGCCATCCGCCGTGCTTCCTCACGCGCCCGGCTGCGTGGCAGAGCGTCGAGGACGCTGCCGCTGAGCATGGTGTGGCCGAGGTCCTGGCCCGCGGTCACCGCGTCGTAGAAGGTGTTCCGCCGCGACGGCGGCAGGGCGCGGAGCAGCACCGCGAGGGAGGCCGGGTCATGGCTCCAGGCCCGGCCGAGGCCGGCGAACTCCTGCGGCGCGAGCCGCGCGAGCCGGCCCAGGGCCGAACGGGACACCAGATCCCGTAGCTGGTGGACGGCGCGTTGCGGCGCTGTGATCAGGCGGATCGTCCTACCCGGAGCCGCCTTCAGCAGGTGGCCGAGGCAGTCGCGAACCGGCCCGGGGAGGGACGGCGGGCAGTGCCGCTCCAGCAGCTCCAGCACCCGCAGCGGCCGCGCTTCGGCGGTGTCCGCGAAGATGTCCGCGTTCCGCTGCCACCAGGATGTGCTGGACTGCTCCGGCAGCGCGGCGAGCCGGCGGGCGGCCTCGTCGAGCACCAGGTCCGGATGGCGGCGGCCGAGCGGCCGCCACCGGGCCACGGCTCGGAAGAGCCCCGGGAGCAACCGCTCCACCGCCTCGGCTCCGCACCCTGGCAGCAGCCGCACGGCCTCCTCGTCCCCCCACTGCTCCCGTACGCCGACCATCAGCCGTTCCGCGAGGGCGGTGCGCCCACCGGCGACGACCACGGCGACGATCTGCCGCCGTACGACTTCGGGGGCGTCGTCCATCGCCCGTTCCAGGGCGGCGTCGCTGATCGGCAGGTGGAACGCGGACCTCAGCGCGTGGCCGCGGACGGTGCCGTCGGGGTCGGCGAGCCGGGCCTCAAGGAAGCCGGTGTCCCGTCCGATCGCCGCGGCGACCACGGCGAGCCGCCGTCCATGCCGGCCCCGCGTGTCCAACTCCGCCAGCAGGGCGGGCAGCCCACCGTCCGTGTCGCCGTGCCGGACCCGGTCCTTGGTCCACGCGGCCAGGGCGCGGGCCCGGGCGGGGTAGGCGAGCGGGTCGAGGTCGGCGTAGAGGTCGTCGACGGCGGCGCGGGCGGCGCGGAGGTCAGCGGGCATGCGCGTCATTCTGCTGCCGCCGGGCCCGCGCTCGTACGGGTTTTCCACCCGGGCGCGACGCGGGTGCGCCGGCCGGCTGCGGGTGGAGCGGGGGCGCTGGTGGGGACAGGCGGGGCGGAGGTGCGGAGGTGCGGGGGCAGGAGGCGCGGAGGTGCGGGGGAACGGGCGGCACGAAGGGGCGGGAGGAACAGGCGGCACGAAGGTGCGGTGGGAACGGGCGGCGCGGACGGCCTCGCCGGCGGTGTGAAGTGGCTGGGCGGCCGGACGTCGTTGTCGGTGCCGTCGCCGTCCGGGCCGCCGGGTCGAACGTGTCCGTCCACCTGCCGCGCACAGGGCTGCGGCCCGGCAGGCGGTGTGTGGCAGGGGGTTGCGCCCGTGGTCACGGCACGCCTCGTCCGTCAGCGGCGCCGTGCCGGTCACCGTCTACGACCACGGGGGACGGCCTCCCGCCCGCGTCCCCCCTTCGCGGGAGCACGGAACCGAGCCTGTTCCGTCGGGGAGCCGGGTGCCAGGATGGGCGTTATGACGATGATCGACGGTATCGGTGGTGCCGACGGCACCCACGGCATCCACGGCATCCACGGTGAGGTGGCGGCCGGGTTCGAGAACGTGCGCGACGCGTTCGCGGCGAACTTCGGCCGGGACGGGGACGACCGGGACAACGCGGACATCGGCGCCGCGCTGTGCGTGTACCGGAACGGTCGACCGGTGGTGGACCTGTGGGGCGGGGTGGCCGATCCCGAAACGGGGCGCCCGTGGGAGCGGGACACCCTGCAACTGGTCTACTCGGCGACGAAGGGGGTCACCGCCACCGCGGCCCACCTGCTGGTCCAGCGCGGCCTGCTGGACCCGGACGCTCCCGTCGCGCGGTACTGGCCCGAGTTCGCCGCGAACGGCAAGGCGGAGATCCCGGTGCGCTGGCTGCTGTCGCACCAGGCCGGCTTGGTCGCGGTGGACCGGCCCGTACCGGTGGCCGACGCGCTGGCCTGGCATCCGATGGTCGAGGCGCTGGCCGCGCAACGCCCGCAGTGGACACCAGGCACCGCGCACGGCTACCACGGCCGGACCTGGGGCTGGCTGGTCGGCGAGGTGATCCGCCGGGTGTCGGGCCGTACACCGGGCCGTTTCCTCGCCGAGGAGATCGCCGCGCCGCTGGACCTGGACTTCTTCATCGGTGTGCCCGCCGCCGAACGCGCCAGGGTCAGCCGTATGGCGTACTGGCAGCCGGCGGTGGACCCCGCCTCCGTGCCCCTCGAATCCGTCCCGGAGCAGTTCCGCGACGCCGTCGCCGCATGGCGCGACCCGGACTCGCTCAGCAACCGGGCGTTCGCCGTCACCGACCCGGCCCAGATCGACTTCAACTCGCCCGAGGTGCAGGCCGCGGAGCTGCCCGCCTCCAACGGCGTCGGCACCGCACGCGCGCTGGCCCGCATGTACGCCGCACTGATCGGTGAGGTGGACGGCGTACGCCTCCTCACCCCGGAGACCGTGGCCGCCGCGGCCCAGGAGCAGGCCGAGGGCCAAGACCAGGTGATGATGATGCCCAGCCGGTTCGGCTCCGGCTACATGCTGCCGACCGAGGCCAGCCCCCTGACCGGCCCGAACGCCTTCGGCCACCCCGGCCGCGGCGGCTCCCTCGCCTTCGCCGACCCGCAGCACGGCGTCGCGTTCGGCTACGTCATGAACCACATCGTCGAGGGGGCAGCGGACGTACGGGCCTCCTCGCTGGTCGACGCGCTGCGGGAGTCGCTGGCCGGCTGACGGAGCGAGCCGGCGGGGAGGACGGACCCGCTCCGTCAGGCCACCGCACCCTCCCTCGGTCAGGCGGGTACGCGCTCGTCCGGGGTGAGGGTGAGGTAGGCGATACCGAGGACGCCGCGGTAGCCGCGCAGCCACGAGCGGCGCTGGCGGTCGAGGCGGGTCCGGGTCTCGGCGGCGCGGGGGTGCTCCGGGTGGGTCGCGAGCCAGTCCTCGGCGTCGGAACGGTAGTCGGACTCGAACACGTCCCACTCCTCGGCGGTCGCGGCCTCGATGCCGGACGGACGGAACCCCGCCGCCACGGCCAGGTCGACGAGTCCGGCGAGGTCCGGGTGCTCATCGGCCGCCGCGCCGGGCCACATGGCGGCGAGCTGCCCGGGAGTCGGCGGGCGCTCCCAGAACCCTTCCCCGAGCAGGACGCGACCACCCGGGTTGACCAGCCCGCGCAGGGCCGCGAGTGCCGCTGGGGTGTGGTGCGGTGGCTGCTCGTCGCTGAGGGCGTGGCTCGCGCCGAGGCACAGCACGACGTCGGCCGGGCCGCGGGCCGAGCCGGCCCCGGACTCCTCGACGAAGGAGACGCGTTCGGTGAGGCCGCGGGCCTGCGCGGCGTCGCGGCCGCGGGCGAGGTCGTCCGCGTCGAGGTCGACGCCGATCCCGGTCGCGTCGGGTACCGCTTCGAGCAGCCGCAGCAGCAACTCCCCCCAGCCGCAGCCGATGTCGAGCACGGTGGACGGCCTCGTGGCGGCCAAGCGCCCGACCAGGCGGTCGGCTCGGGCGGAGGACAGCGGGCCGTGGAAGGCGAGACGGGTCAGCCGCGGCGGCCCGTCGGGGCTCTGTGCGTTCATGGCGCGGCACCGTAACGCGGAGACGCACCGCCGGAACACCGGGTTTCCGTGGCGGGCGCGGCGCCAGAAGACCGGTCGGGGTCGTCCGCCTTCCCCCCGGGGTCGTCCGCCTTCCCCCGGGGCGCGGCCGGAGGCGTGCGGCGCGGCCGGAGGCGGGCGGCGCGCCCGTCTGGTGGGGCCCGCCCTCCTGCCGCGGCCCGCCCCGTCTGCCCCGGCCCGCCCCCGGGGAGGGTGGCCGGTCGCGACCGCTACCCGCGCGGCTCGCGCCACATCGGGTACATGAAGGGACCGCCCGGGAGCTCGACCGGCGTGCCCATGAAGGCGAAGCCGAGCCGCTCGTACAGCGCGCGGCTGCGCAGACTGCTCGCTTCCAGGTAGGCGGGGAGACCGGCCCGGTCGCACTCCTCCAGAACGGAGTTGATGAGGGCGGCGCCGACCCCCTGGCCACGCACGTCGGCCGACACGGCGATCATCATCAGGTACGCGTGGGCGCGATCCGTGGGGTGGACCGCCGCGGTAAGCCGCGCGATCTGCTCGACCCGCTCGTTGTCGGGGTCGACAGCCTCGCGGAAACGCACCGGATCGTCGTCGTCGCCGTGCGCCCCGGCGGGGACGGACGCCCACAACGCGCAGCCGGTACCGTCCACGGCGAGGTCGACGTGGCCCTCCTCCAGTGCGATGGAGGTGAAGGCGTCCATCAACGCGGCGTGCCGCTGCCGCAGTCGCTCGGGGCTCGGGAAGACCCAGTTGCTCACCGGATCGGCGGAGAACCCCTGGTCGAGCAGGCGGACCACCTCACCGCGGTCCTCCTCGCCGGCCCTGCGTATCGCCACACCCATCGTGTCCGTCCTCCGCTCCGACCGGGCTCCGGGCCCAACTGGCCTGGCGTCCGGGGTGGTTGTCGACTCCTGTTGTCGAATCCTGTTGTCGAATCCTGTTGTCGAATCCTGTGCAGGAGGTTGGCAGCCTAGACCGTCAGCCCTCCCCGCGTACGGGCCTCCAGGGCCCGGAGGACCGCGACCATGTCGTCCTCGCCGTGGCCGAGCCGGACGGTCTCCTCGAAGAGCGCGTGGCACTCGTCGAGCAGCGGGGAGGCGGCCCCGGCCGCCCTGGCCGCCTCGGCGATCAGCCGGTTGTTCTTCAGCACGTCGGCCGCGGCGGCCTGCGCGGAGAAGTCCCCGTCGCGCAGCTTCGGCGCCTTCATCCGGGAGACACCGCTGGCCATCGGACCGGCGTCCAGCACCGCGAGAAGGCGTTCACGGCCCAGGCCGTGCGCGTCGGCGAAGTGGACGGCCTCAGCGAGGCCCGTGACGGTGGTGATGAGGAAGAGGTTGACGGCGAGCTTCATCAGCAGCGCACCCGGGGCCGGCCCGCAGGCGAACACCTCGTGGCACATCGGCCGAAGCATCGGCCGGACCTCGGCGACGGCGTCCTCCTCGCCCGCGAGCATCGCGACCAGTCGGCCCTGCTCGGCCGGGATCCGCGAGCCGGAGACGGGCGCCTCCACGTAACGGCCCCCGGCCGCGCGGATCTCGGCGTCCAGCGCGACGGAGTACGGCGGCCGGACGGTGCCTGCCTGCACGACGGTGCGACCCGCCACGCGGCGGGCGAACTCCTCCGTGCCACGGGCGAGTACGGTGTCGACGGCGGCTTCGTCGGCCAGCATCAGGAAGACGGTGGCGCAACGGCTGAAGACCTCGCCGGGGTCCGCGGCCACGCTCGCACCGGCTGCCAGCAGCGGTGCGCACTTGGCCGCTGTACGGTTCCACACCACCAACGGGGTCCCCGCGCGGGCCAGGTTGAGCGCCATCGGCCCACCCATGATGCCCAGGCCCACGAACCCTGCGGCCGAACGCTCCGTACGGGCCGCCGCGGAGATCTCCCTCCGGCTCCGGGGGGCGTCGGACGCTGGCGTCGAGTCCGGCTCCGCCCCGGGCGTTCGGCGAGGGTCCGCGTCCCGGCGGTCCCCGTCCCGGCGCTCCCCGTCCCGGCGGTCCGTGTCCCGGCCCTTTCGGATCCCCTCCCCCGGCCGGGCGCCGCCTGGTGCCACGCCCGCATCCGTACGCGCGTCTTCGTCCACGCCTCCGCCTTCCACGAGCCCTCATACCCCCTCGGCCGCACCCACGTCCTGGGACGGTCCCTCGGCAAGGGCACACTCCTGCCGTGCGCTTCGGTGCCGCGTTTGGGTGGCGTCTTTGCGCACCGGCTATGCGCTGCGGCTTCCCGTGCCGGGCTTGCCGGGCGGCCCTGCCGGTCTGACCGATGCGGTCGGACGCGTTGCAGTCGGACGCCACCCGCCCTTGCCGAGCTATGACGGCCGTCATAATACTGTGGCTATGACGAACGTCATAGCCACGTCCCGCCCATCGGCCCGTCGGCCCGTCGGCCCGGCAAAACTCGTCACCACGGCCACCACGGCCACCACGGCCCGGGACGTCCGGGACACGACTGCCCGCTACGTCACCGCAGGCGTCGCGGTCACCGTAGCGAGCGTGGTCACCGCAGCGAGCGCGGTCGACGGTCCGGGGATACGGCAGGAGACGCAGGAACCCGCCGAACGACGCACCCCGACAGGTCACGGCCGGCAGGTGTCAACGGGCCGCCGACGGTGATCCGCACCGGGCCGGCCGACAGCGCCCACGACGCCCCGGTGGGCTGGTTCATCGACACCGTGCGCCCGGACGACGGCCCCGCTCTCGCCACCCTCTCCCCGGGATGCTCCGCCGAGACGGTCCGCTCCCGTTTCTTCACCCGCGTCGCCACGCTTCCCACCGCCTGCCTGGCAGCGGTACTGACCGCCGCCTGGGACCCGACGGCGCCGCACGTACCGTCGACGGCATCACCGCCGTCTATAAGCTGACGTGAAACCGGCTCACTCAGCTGCCCCGGAACAGGGCGGCGCGCGGACCGGCACACCCGACACGGGCCGCGGCCCCAGCTCCCTGAGCCGACTGCCCCGGGCCCGCTGTCCGGCGCCTCCGACCACTGCCACCCGGCAACCGCGGACACCCGCCACCCGCCACCCGCCACCCGCAAGGAGGATTCGTGCCTGCCCCTGGAAAGGACGTACGGCCGGCCGGCGACGACCCGGCGTCCGACGCCGGGTGTCCACCGCCCGCCCTCCCCCGGCCGAACGGCGGGCCCCCTCCGCGGAAGCGTGAGTACGGGCCACGCGAGCGGATGGTCTTCAGCGCCGCCCAGCTGATCCGGCGGGACGGCGTCGGCCCCACGGGGATGCGCGAGGTAGCCGCCCACGCGGGCGCGCCACGCGGGTCCCTGCAGCACTACTTCCCAGGCGGGAAGGAGCAACTGGTCAACGAGGCAGTGGCCTGGGCCGGCCGGTACGCGGGCCGACGGGTGGCGCGCCTCCTCGCGGGCATGGCGTCCCCCACGCCGAGCGCCCTGTTCTCGGCGATGGTCCAGCAGTGGGCCGACGAGTACGAAAGCCCGGAAGGGCCCGCCGGCTGCCCTGTAGCGGCCGCCACTGTGGACTGTGCGCAGTCCGCCGACTCCACCCGGGCCGCCGCTGCGGCAGCGTTCACCACCTGGCGCGAACCGGTCGCCGAGGCTCTCACCTCCCTGGGCGTTGAGGCGCCCAGGGCTGAGGCACTGGCTGTCCTCATGCTCAGCGCGATCGAGGGCGCCATCATCCTCGCCCGCGCCGAACACGACCCAGGACCGCTGCACACCGTCGCGCGCGAACTCGGTCCGCTGCTGGACAGCCACGTCACCCGAGCCAACGTCCCGGAGTAGACACGCAGGGCCGTTTCCCGCCAACCCGGCACACCAGTGCTCCAGGAGGTGCCCGGGGGCGCAGCCGT
This sequence comes from Actinacidiphila yeochonensis CN732, assembly GCF_000745345.1. Classification (NCBI taxonomy): domain Bacteria; kingdom Bacillati; phylum Actinomycetota; class Actinomycetes; order Kitasatosporales; family Streptomycetaceae; genus Actinacidiphila; species Actinacidiphila yeochonensis. The sequence goes on from NZ_JQNR01000005.1 coordinate 812,945, forward strand.
TCGTGCCATTGCCAGGACTCGCGCGACCGTCCGAACCGTCAGAGCGCTGTCCAAGCCGCCAAGACGGACCAGGCCACCCGGACCACCCAAGACGCCAGGACGCCAGACGCCCGGACCGCCCAAGGCCACGGGCCGGTACCTGCCCCTTGGCCGTGAGCCGCCGTCCATTTCCCGTACCGTGGCCAGGCCGCGGACCGCCGCACCCGCCCGCCTGGTGCCTGTCCCGTCACCCCTTTGGCTCGCCTATCAGCCCACTCCACCGGTCCGCCGTTCAGTCCGCCTGCTCAGCCTCCCCTCGCACCACCACGACCGGGCAGGCCGCGTGCAGCGTCACCGTGTGGCTGACCGAGCCGAGCAGCGTGGCTCGGAAGGTTCCGAGACCCCGCGCTCCGACGACCACCAGCTCCGCGCCCTCGGCCCGGTCGAGGACGACCTGCGTGGGGTTGCCCATGGCGGTCACCGGGGTGACCGCAGCCGCCCGGTCCCGGGGCAGCGCCTGGTCGATCGCCTGTATGAGGGTCTCCGTGGCGATGGCTCCGATGTCGAGGTCCTCGGGCAGCCCTGGAACGGCACCCGCCCAGCCGAAGGAGGCGGGCATCTCCCAGGCCATGACAGCCTCCACCGCCGCGCCGGTCAGCTGGGCCTGGCGGTCGGCCCAGCGCAGTGCGTGGAGGGAGGGCTCGGAACCGTCGACGCCCACGACGATCCGTCCGTGGGCCATCGCCGACTCGCTGGTCGGCGCGGTCGCGGGTTCCCCGACGGAATCGGCTGCCGGCTCAGACATGAGGCTGACTCCTTTGCTCCGTGCTGCTTCTTTCCGTGCTGCTGTTTCCGTACTGCTTCTTCGATCCGATCCGGCTGCGTCGCCGCTTGCCTCTGGCCTGTGGTGTTCGCTCGCTCTCCTTCACGGTCTTCGCGGTCTTCGCTGTCTTTTTGGCTCCGCTTCGATCTCCGCCGCTTTCACCGCGCCCGTGCGCGCTCACCCGCGCACGCCCGCCCACGCGCACACGCTCGCCCGCACACGCACGTTTCCGCCCACCGCGCACGGCCGCCAGCGTTTCCGTATGGGCACGAACCACCCGCGGGCCCCGTACGCCAAAACACTAGGCGAAACGGAAATACCGCGCATGACCGCCTGTGGATAACTTCGCCCGCACCCGCTCTCACCAGCGCCGAACCTGACCGCGAGGCCCTGGTCCGAGCGGACGGGGCCAAGCGGACGGGGCCAAGCGGACGGGGCCCTGGCGATCAGCACCGCCGGACGGCGGAACCAGCCCGACGCGGGGGACTTCCGCACGGACAGATCTGGCCGGGCATCGCCAGAGTTATCCACAGGCCGCGCCGGGGGCCTCACAGGATGTGGGTGCGGCGGAGCATCATGGTGGACATGAACGAGATCACCGGGTCCGTCGTCGGGTCCATGTCGGAAGCCGGCTCCATGCCGGCGTGGGAGATGCGCTTCCGCGCGCCGCGGGTCGGGCTGCCGGAGTGGGCCGAGGACGCCCCGGACCACAGCCTGTTCGTATCGAACCTCACGGGCACGTACGAGCTGTACGCGTGGGACCGCGCCACCGGCAGTCGCCGTCAGGCCACCGACCGGCCGAACGGCACCACCGACGGCACGCTGAGCCGTGACGGCGCCTGGATCTGGTGGTTCTCCGACACGGACGGCGACGAGTTCGGCGTGTGGATGAAGCAGCCCTTCACGGGCGGGGAGGACGTCCCGGCCGCGCCCGGGCTCGCCCCCTCCTATTCGGCCGGGCTGGCCCTGGGCCCGGGCGGCCTGGCCGCCGTCGGCCAGGCCACGGACGAGGAGGGCACCACCGTCCACGTGGTCCGGCCGGACGGCACGTCGTACGAGGTCTACCGCCACCTGGAGTCCGCCGGCGTCGGGGACCTCTCGGAGGACGGCTCCCTGCTGGTCATCGAGCACACCGAGCACGGGGACGCACGCAACAGCGCTCTGCGCGTGGTCCGGGTCGCCGACGGCACCACCGTCGCCGAGTTGGACGACACCGAGGGCGGCAAGCGCGAGCTGGGGCTGGACTGCCTCGGGTTCGCTCCGGTCCCCGGCGACCCCCGGCTTCTCGTCGGCCACCAGCGGTCCGACCGCTGGCTGCCGATGGTCTGGGACGTCGCCAGCGGGGAGGAGACCGCGCTGGACATCGACCTGCCCGGTGACGTCCACGCGGAGTGGTACCCGGACGGCACCGCGCTCCTCATCGCGCACGACGTCCACGCGCGCAGCGAGCTCTTCCGCTACGACCTCGCCGCCCGCACCCTCACCCGGCTGGACACCCCCGCAGGGTCGGTCGGCGGCGCCACCGCCCGCCCGGACGGCACCGTGGAGTACCTGTGGTCGTCGGCCGAGCACCCGCCAGCGGTCCGCTCCACCACCGGCGCGGTCGTACTTGAGGCACCGGGGCTGCGCGCCCCCGACTCCGTGCCGGTGCGCGACGTGTGGGTCGACGGACCGGGCGGGCCGGTACACGCCCTGGTGCAGCGTCCGGCCGACGCCGGGGCAGGCCCACTGCCCACGGTCTTCGAGATCCACGGTGGCCCGACCTGGCACGACTCCGACTCCTTCGCCGCCGGCCCGGCCGCCTGGCTCGACCACGGCTTCGCGGTCGTGCGGGTCAACTACCGGGGCTCCACCGGGTACGGCCGGGACTGGACCAACGCGCTCAAGCACCGGGTCGGCCTGATCGAGCTGGAGGACATCACGGCGGTCCGCGAATGGGCGGTCTCCTCCGGCCTGGCCGACCCCGCGCGGCTGGTCCTCACCGGTGGTTCCTGGGGCGGTTACCTGACGCTCCTCGGCCTGGGCACCCAGCCCGACGCGTGGGCGGTGGGCGTTGCCGCCGTCCCGGTGGCGGACTACGCCACGGCCTACGCCGACGAGATGGAGCCGCTCAAGGCCCTGGACCGCGCGCTCTTCGGCGGTTCGCCGGAGGAGGTGCCCGAGCGGTTCGAGGCGTCGTCCCCGATCACCTATGTCGAGCAGGTCAAGGCGCCCGTGTACATCAGCGCCGGCACCAACGACCCGCGCTGCCCGATACGCCAGATCGACAACTACGTCGACCGCCTGCGGTCCCTGGACAAGTCGCACGAGGTCTACCGCTACGACGCCGGCCACGGCTCGCTGGTGGTGGAGGAGCGGATCAAGCAGGTCCGCCTGGAGCTGGCCTTCGCACTGCGCCACATAGGCGACTGACCACCGGTGCCCGGACCGGCCCGGCGCGGGCGGCGGTGCCCTGGCGGGCACGCGGCCCCTGCCGCGGGCACCACCGGGTCTCCTCAGGCTGCGGGCCCATCACCGCCCGATGGGTTCGCGGCACCTGGGCGGGCCGCCCCGGCCGAAACGTCCGGTCCACCCGCGGAGCTCACCACCGCGGGCACCGGGCCAGGCCGCGCCAGCCAGGCGCGGCGACCGCCGGAGGCTGGTCCGGGCCCTCCCGGAGGCCCCCGGAAGCAACCGCGTAAGGAACAGGTGCAGGGACAGAAGCAGAGCTGAGGCCACCCGGTCAGCCAGGAAGGGCCCCGAGGCCCTGGCCTGCGCCGCCGCGCCGGCCACGCGCGGCGGCGCAGGCCTAAGGGCCGAGGCAGTGAGGGCAGGACGGGAACGGGGAGAAGCTCTGCGTCAGCCGGCGTGGGCGGCGGCCGCGGCGTCACGGTCCGAATCAGAGTCCGGGTCCGAGTCCGGGTTTGGCTCCGACTCCCCACGCACCTGGGCGGAGTCCCGGCCGGCTCCGTCCGAGTCACCGCCCGACCCGTCACCATCCTCGTCCGCGAGGAGGCCGAGCTCCGCGTCCGCCCGCGCCTCGGCCTCACGCCGGACGAAGCGGAACCACATGAAGACCACGAAACCGGCGAAGACGAACCACTGCCCGGTGTAGCCGAGGTTCTGGAACGCCTTCAGGTCCAGGCCGCTGTCGGGCAAGGCGGCAGGCGGCACCGCCTTGAGCGGTGCCAACGGATGGGCTGCGGTGATCCAGCCGTTGTAGACGGAGTAGGGAAGGAGGTTCACGAGAGAGGCACTGCTGATCATGCCGAGCTGGTCGGCGGGCAGTCCGCCGCTGGTGTCCACGCCGGTGGTGTCGGTCGTCTCGGGGTACTGCAGGGCCCCGACGACGGTGACCTGCCCGGCGGGCACAGCGGGTACGGCGCCGGCGTGACGGTTGGCCGGAGCTGTTCCGGGCAGCCAGCCGCGGACCACGGGCAGAGCGGCGCCGCTGTCCACCCGGAGCGGGGTCAGCACGTAGTAGCCGTCCCGCCCGTCAAGGGTGCGGTGGGGTACGAGGAGCTGGTGGGCGCCGTCGTAGTGGCCGGTGACGCTGACGACGCGCCCTGAGTCGGCGTCCTTGAGCTGTGCGTCGGCGGAGGGCAGGGCACGGGCGAGCGGTACCGGGGGTGCCTCGGCGGTCTTGGCCGCCTCGTGCTGGGCGGTGCGGTGGTCGCTGACCCGCGACTCGAAGCGGCTCAGCTGCCAGCTCCCCATGAACACGCACACCGGAACAGCCAGCAGCGCGAGCAGGCTCACCGCGAGCCAGCGTGGGGTGAGCAGGAAGCGGTACACGCTTCCACGGTACGGGGCGTTCCCAGCGTCCCCTCACCCGCCCCCGGCACGCCTTGGCTGTTCCAGCTCAAGCCCTGTCTCCCCCTGGAAACGGCTCGGCTCGGCAGCCCCCGCGGAGTGCCGCCGCTCCACGCCCCGGGGTCGGGTCTCCGCCGGGCCAGGGGTGCCGGGACTCCCGCCCAGGCGCTCCGGCGCTGGCGCCTCCATCGGTCGCCGCGAACCGGTCCAGCACCGGTCCAGCACCGGTCCGGACCGGGGATGGCACAGTCATGCCCGGTCCGGCACCGGGGATGGCACAGTCAGGCCACGCCACGCCACCGCGCGGGGCGGCGCGGTGGCGCGCCCTGAGCGACGGCCGGGCTCCGGCCGCGAGGACGGCCTCCCCCCGTCCTGGCTCCTACGGGGTCGAGCCAGCGGTCACGGGGGCGGCGAGCTCGGAGGTCGTGTAGACCCTGCCGGCGCAGACGTTCTGGATCACCGGGCCGGCGACGAGGGGGCCACCCGCAGCAGGAGTGTGGTCGAGCTGGACGCTGCCGGCGGCGGTGCTGGGAGCGGTGTCGGTGGCCTGCTCGCCGACACCGTCGCTGCTGCTGCTGGTGCTGGCACCCTGCTGGTCGGCTTCGCCGGTGGGTGTGGCCGTCGGCGTGTCCGTGGGGGTGGCGGGGGGAGTGGTCGCAGTGACGCAGCCTCCCGGACCGCCGCTGTCCGGAACCCAGGCGAAGGCGACTTCGTAATCCTGGCCCGGCATGAGTTCGACGGACCTGGCCGTCACGGTCGGCAGTCCGGGGGCCGGGTCGCCGGCCGTGTGCGGGAGCACCTGCACGGCCACCGGGGCGGCGGGGTCCTGGACCACGGCCTCGATCGTCCCGGACGCCTCGACGACGCAGGCCGTGGTGGAGACGTTGGCGACACGGAACCAGCCGTAGACGCGGCCAGCGGCGTCCGGAGCGGCGGCGGAACCGGCGCCCTGGCCGAGCTGGCCGCTGGTACACACGGCAAGCGGCGGGACGGTCTCGCTCGGGGAGGCGGACTGGTTGTCGCTGGAACCCGGGTGGACGCTGCCGGAGCCGCGCTTGGTGGTCGGGGACTGACGCGACGGCGAGGTGCCCGCAGTGCTGGTCGGCGGGCTCGTGGTGTTCGGCGGCACGGGAAGCGAGGCGCCCGGACCTGCGGGCGAGGCGTTCGTACGATCCCCGGTCCGGGCCGCGTGGACCACGGCCGGCACGGCGGTCCCCACCAGCAGAACCGCGGCCGCCGCACCGAACGCGACCTGGCGGCGGCGCTGGCGGCGCAGCGGGACCGCCTTGCTCAGGTGCGCCAGAGCGTCCGGTGAACCGCGCAGGCCGCCGACAGCCTGGTGCATGAGGGCGCGGACGGCCTCCTCGTCGGCGGAGAGGTCTTCGAAGACGTCCAGGTCGTCGATGCCGTCCAGGTCGTCGATGCCGTCCAGGTCCTCGATGCCGTTGATGCCGTCGGGGCCGTCCGGTCCCCCCGGGCTCCCGGGGCCGTGTCGGCGCTCCAGTCCGTCCAGTCCGTCCAGTCCGTCCAGGTGGTCCAGATGGCCCAGGCGGGTGACGCCTGCGAAGGACCCACCGTCCGGGAACGGCCCAGCGGCATCGCGATCGTCGAGAACCTCACGCATGTCGCCGATCTCGCGAGGATCGCCGATCTCACGCGGATCGCGAACATCGCGGATGTCGTCGGACCCGGGACTGTTCGCTGCGGCCGAGAGAGCTTCGGGCACGACGGCCGCGGTGCCGGCGTCATGGGGGGCGGAGGGCGAGGGGGCCGGGGAAGCGGAGCTCGCGGGGGAAGAACCGGAGCCGGCTGCGGCGGCCTCATGCGCCTGCTCGTGAGACTCGCCGGACTCGCCGAGGTCGCGCGGGGCGCGGGAAGGGGTCTTCTCGTCCATACCGTCTGCGTCCTCGTAGGAGTCGGGGCGGGTCATGTCGTCGCCTTCATCGCGACGCGCAGGGCGGCCAGCCCCCGGGAACCGAAGGCCTTGACCGATCCGACGGAGATGCCGAGGGTCTCGGCGACCTGGGCCTCGGTCATGTCGGCGAAGTAGCGCAGCACCAGCACCTCGCGCTGCCGCCGCTGCAACCTGCGCATCGCGGCCTTCAGCTGGTCGCGTTCCAGCAGCTCGTACGCGCCCTCCTCCGCACTGGCCATGTCGGGCATCGGCTTGGCCAGCAGCTTCATGCTGAGGATGCGCCGCCGCAGCGCCGAACGGGACAGGTTCACGACGGTCTGCCGCAGATAGGCGAGCGTCTTGTCGGGGTCCCGGACCCGCTTGCGCGCGGAGTGCACCCGGATGAACGCCTCCTGCACCACGTCCTCGCAGGAGGCGGTGTCGTCCAGCAGCAGGGCCGCCAGTCCCAGCAGCGACCGGTAGTGCGCCTGGTAGGTCTCGGTGAGGTGGTCGACGGTGGTGCCGATCACCTCCGCGGCCTTGCCGTTGTCCCCTTCGGCCGGCTGCTCGGCGCCGACCCGCACCGGCCAGGGCGCGGTCACCGGGAAACCGTTCCCCGCGCCGGGCAGCGCCCCCGTCCGGGCCTCGCCCGTACCGGCTCCGGCCCCGGCTCCGGCCGCCCCGGCCGTCGGGCGGCCACCGCCGCGTGGGCGCGGGATGCGCACGGGTACGGCCCCGCTCCCCTGCCGTCCGAACGCCGACTCGATGCTCCACGCCTCAGCCACGCCTGTTGGACACGCATCCCCCCACGAGGGTTGTACGCGCTGGGTGATGCGTCGGACGGAGTGTGACCTATCCGATCTTTCGCCATGCATACCAGCTCTTCCTCGACGCCCATTGGCGCCGACGGCCCCCTCCGACCGGCGTCACCGGCCGCCCCGGGGCTCCTCCCCAACCGGCCACGTGCCGTGGAACCGGTACTCCCGCAGGTCCACGACAACGCGCTCAAGGCAGAGACGCCCCCCGGCGCCGTTCGGTTGCGGATCACGGGCACCCGGACCGGCAAGACCACGCATCCTCACCGCGTCGTCCCGGCAAAGCGTCGGACCGCCGGAGCGTCGGAGCGCCGGAACACCGGAGCGCCTTGCCAGGAAGTCCAGGTTCACGAAGTCCAGGTTCACGAAGTCCAGGTTCACGAAGTCCAGGCCCAGGAAGACCGCGCTCAGAAAGACCGAGCCCGGAAGACCGAGCCCAGGGGAAGTCCGCGCGAAGTCCCCGGCCAGGGAGGCGAAGCAGAGAGGGTCCCGCCCCGGGAGCCCGGGAGCGGCAACCCGCTGCCCGGGCCCGGAACGGGACCCTCAACCCGCCTCGCCGCGGTGGCGGTTCAACGGCCGGTGCCGCCGTAGACGACCGCCTCGTCGCTGTCGCTGTCCAGGCCGAAGGCCGAGTGGACGGCCTGCACGGCCGAGTTGACGTCGTTGACCCGGGTGACGACGGAGATCCGGATCTCCGAGGTGGAGATCAGCTCGATGTTCACCCCGGCGTTGGACAGCGCCTCGAAGAACGTCGCCGTGACCCCCGGGTTGGTCTTCATCCCCGCGCCGACCAGCGAGATCTTGCCGATCTGGTCGTCGTAGCGGAGCGAGTCGAAGGCGACCACCGACTGCGCCCGGGTGAGCGCCTCCATCGCCTTGTGCCCCTCGGTCTTCGGCAGGGTGAAGGAGATGTCGGTCAGGCCGGTCGCGGCGGCCGACACGTTCTGCACCACCATGTCGATGTTGATCTCGGCGTCGGCGATCGCCCGGAAGATCGTCGCGGCCTCGCCCGGCTTGTCCGGCACACCGACCACGGTGATCTTGGCCTCGGACGTGTCGTGAGAGACACCGGAGATGATCGCCTGCTCCATCGGCTTGTCCCCTTGTGGTGGTTCGTTGCTGACCCAGGTGCCAGGAAGTCCGGAGAACGAGGACCGGACGTGGATCGGGATGTTGTAGCGGCGGGCGTACTCCACGCAGCGGTGGAGCAGCACCTTGGAGCCGGAGCTGGCCAGCTCCAGCATGTCCTCGAAGGCGATCCACTCCATCTTGCGGGCCTTCTTCACCACCCGCGGGTCGGCGGTGAAGACCCCGTCGACGTCGGTGTAGATCTCGCACACCGAGGCGTCCAGGGCCGCGGCCAGCGCCACCGCCGTGGTGTCCGAACCGCCCCGGCCGAGCGTGGTGATGTCCTTCTTGTCCTGCGAGACGCCCTGGAAGCCCGCCACGATCGCGATGTTGCCCTCGTCCAGGGCGGTACGGATGCGGCCCGGCGTCACGTCGATGATCCGCGCCTTGTTGTGCACGGAGTCGGTGATCACGCCGGCCTGGCTGCCGGTGAAGGACTGCGCAGCGTGGCCGAGGCTCTTGATCGCCATGGCGAGCAGCGCCATCGAGATGCGCTCGCCCGCGGTCAGCAGCATGTCGAACTCACGGCCGGAGGGGATCGGCGCCACCTGCTCCGCCAGGTCGATCAGCTCGTCGGTCGTGTCGCCCATCGCGGACACCACGACGACAACCTGGTTGCCGGACTTCTTGGTGTCCACGATCCGGCGGGCGACCCGCTTGATGCCCTCGGCATCGGCGACTGAGGAGCCGCCGTACTTCTGCACGACAAGGGCCACGTGCGCTCCTCGCTCAGGGTGAATGCGTGTGGATGCGGTCGGCCCAGTTTAACGAGGCGGACGCACCTGCCCCGCCCATATCGCATGCTGAGACGACGGGTTCAGCGGGTGGTCCAAGCCCCGGACCTGCGGACTGTCCGGTCCCAGCCGCTGGCCGCACCAGCCGCCGGGGGCTCGCGCCGCCCGCTTCCGGAGCGCCCGGGGCGGACTCTGTACGCGGACACCATGCGCGGGCGCCCGACCCCGTCCGGAATCCCGTACGGAACCCCGTCCGGACACCCATCGGGGCCGCGTCCAGACGTCAGGACGCGGGCCCCTACGCCCCTACGCCCCTACGCCCCTACGCCCCTACGCCCCTACGCCCCTACGCGAGCGTCTCAGGAACGCGCCGCCCTGCCGCGGCGCATACCGATCCGCCCCAGCTCCGCCTCCATCACCCGGCCGGCCTCCACCGCCAGCTGCTCGTCGTCGGCACCGTCGCTGCCGGTGTCGAGACCGTCGAGCTCGTCCAGCGGGCTGTCCAGCCGCACGTGGGCCACCAGGGACTGGAGCGCCCGCAGCGACGCGCTCGCCGTCGGTCCCCAGTTGGACAGGTACGAGAACTGCCACCACCACAGCGCCTCCGAGACCCGGCCGGCCCGGAAGTGGGTCAGCCCGTGGGCCAGGTCGGCCACCACCTCGGCCAGGTCGTCGGAGATCCGGCAGGCCACCGGCACCGACCGCGGCACGTACGGGTCGAAGACCTCGGAGTAGACGTCGATCGGCTCCAGCAGCTCGGCCAGCCGCTGGCGCAGTTCGTCCTCGTCCGGCTCCGGACCGGCGTCGGGCTCGTAGCGCTCGTCCGGGACGAAGTCCTCGTGCGCGCCGAGCCGCCCGCCCGCCAGCAGCAGCTGCGAGACCTCCAGCAGCAGATACGGGACGGCGCTGTCCGGGTCGTCGCCCTTCGCGACCTCGCGCACCGACAGGATGAAGCTCTCGATCTGGTCGCCGATCTGGACGGCGAACTCGTCCGGCTCCTGGCCGGCCGCGGCGCCCGTGTCCGACCTTTCCACGTCGCCCGCGCCGACGCTTCCGGACCCGCCGCCGGACCCGCCCGCCGTTCCCGTCGTGCCCCGCACAGCCATCACGCCCTTCGCGTTCGTGCCCCTCGGGTACCCCGTGTCCAGCGGGTTCCCCGTCTGCATCGGGTTCTCCGCGTCCCTGTCCGCCACAGCGTCAGACATCGAGCAAACGCCTCCCTTCGAAGGCCCGCCCCAGCGTGACCTCGTCCGCGTACTCCAAGTCGCCGCCTACGGGGAGGCCACTGGCCAGCCGCGTCACCCGCAGGCCCATGGGCTTGACCATCCGGGCCAGGTACGTGGCCGTGGCCTCGCCTTCGAGGTTCGGGTCCGTCGCGAGGATCAGCTCGGTGACGGTGCCGTCCGCCAGCCGCGTGAGCAGCTCCCTTATCCGCAGGTCGTCCGGGCCGACGCCCTCGATCGGGCTGATCGCGCCGCCGAGCACGTGGTACCGCCCGCGGAACTCCCGGGTGCGCTCGATCGCCACCACGTCCTTGGGCTCCTCGACCACGCAGATCACCGCCCGGTCGCGGCGCGGGTCGCGGCACACCCGGCACTGCTCGTCCTGGGCGACGTTGCCGCACACCGCGCAGAACCGGACCTTCTCCTTGACCTCCGACAGCGCGTGCGCCAGCCGCCGCACGTCTGCCGGATCCGCCTGGAGGATGTGGAAGGCGATCCGCTGCGCGCTCTTGGGACCCACGCCGGGCAGTCTGCCCAGTTCGTCGATCAGGTCCTGCACCACGCCTTCGTACACGCCGCGCCTTCCTCGGTTCTGTGGTCTGCTGCTCTGGAACTGCTTGTCTGGCTGATCTGTTCTGTGCTGCTCCGGCCCGGCCTGGCATGACCTGCACCGGCCCGGTCCACTCCGGCCCGGTGACCCGGCGGCCCGCGGGTCGTCGGAGGGTGGCTGCCCGGAATCCCGGGTCTCAGCTCCTTTTCCCTCCGGCCTCATACTTCCGCTGTACGTGCCCGCCATCCCGGTGCCCGGGGCGGCCCGAGGGGCTGCGCGGTACGGTCAGGCGCCGAGGCAGGGACGATTCGGCAGGAGGGAACGGGAGGGTCAGAAGCCCAGGCCGGGGATTCCGCCGCCGAGGCCCTGCGTGAGCGGGCCGAGCTTCTCCTGCTGGAGCTTCTGCGCCGTGTCGTTCGCGTTCTGGATCGCCGCGACCACCAGGTCGGCGAGGGTCTCGGTGTCGTCCGGGTCGACCGCCTTCGGGTCGATCACCAGGGCACGCAGCTCACCGGCGCCCGACACCGTGGCCCGCACCAGGCCGCCGCCCGCCGAGCCCTCGACCGTGGCGTCGGCCAGCTCCTGCTGGGCCGCCGCGAGGTCCTGCTGCATCTTCTGCGCCTGCTGGAGCAGCGCCTGCATGTTGGGCTGACCACCACCGGGAATCACGGTTCGCTCCTGACTCGTCCTGGCCGCACCGGCCCACACCGACCGATCCGTCCGAACGACGGGCCGGACCGGCAATCGTCCGCGTTCGCGGACCACGGCCGCAGGTGCCGCGCTGTATTTTGCGTGACAGGGCGAGCCTACGTGCTCGTACGGCCCAGCGCTCTACGCCGTACGGAGGATCACCCCCTGGTACGACCCGGTCCCGGGCGGCCACCACGCTGGCTCTCCCGCCCCCGGCCCGGACCTGCCGCTCGGACCCCTTGCCCAGACCTATTGGCCGGGCTTTGGCCTGGCCTCTCCCTCGGTCTTTCCCCCGGTCCCCCAGGTCTCCCTCGGCCTTCCCTCGGCCTCGGAATCGGTCCGATTGCCCGTTCGAGTACCGGAGGCGGCGTCCGGTCCGGCGCCGGCTCCGGCTCCGAGGCGGCAGTGCACCACCTGCGGACCAGCCATGAGCCGATGGCGAACCTGCTCGGCACCTGCTTCGACCTCCGCGCCGGCCCAGGTGGAAACGCCCCGCCCGGACACCACCGACCCCGGCACCGAGGCTCAGTCGTGCGTGATCTCCTCGATGACGGTGGCACCGAGCCCGTTGATGAACAGGTCGTGGCCACTGAGCGCGGAATCCACGAGGTCCGCGTCGTCCTCCTCGGGCATGTCGTCCTCGATCGGCGGCGGCTCCGTCACCCCCGAGGCGTAAGGGGGCGGGGCACCGTACGACGCGCTGGCCGCGGCCCGCCCGCCCGTCTGGCCCGCGCCGCTTCCCGAGCCGCCCGGGGCCTGGCCCGCATGGCTGCCGGAGCCTCCCGGGCCGGGTTCCGCGCTGCCACCGGGCGTGTCGCGGTACGGAGCCGGTGCGGCCTGCGCAGACCCGTACGGGCTGCCGCCGCCCGGCCCGCCCTGGTCTGACGGGGGCATGCCTGCTCCAGCGCCGGGGGCAGGCGGTCGAGGAGCCCGGCCACCGCCGCGCGCACCTCCGTCGCCACCTGGGTCGACGAGGGTCTCGATCCGCCACGGCCTGCCGACGACGGTGCTGATCGCCTGCTTCAGCACCTCCTCGCTGTCGCCGTTGGCGAAGCTGTTGCGCGCGCCGGGGTTGTCGAAGCCGACCTGGAGGGTCTCACCGTCGAACCCGACGACCCGCGCGTTGTTGAGGAGCAGGATCCAGGTGAGGCGGCGGTGCTTGACCGCTTCGAGGATCTGCGGCCACAGCTCGCGGACCCGGGAAGGGTCGCCGATCGGGGGCCGCGCGCCCTGGGCCGCGGCGGGCTGGGCGGGCTGGGGGGCCGGCGGCGCCTGGGGGCAGGGCGGGGGCAGCCGCGGGGGCGGGCTGGGCCGCGCCGGGACCTGCTCCACCGGGACCGGCTCCAGGGGACGCGATGGTCGGCCACGCTCCAGGGCGCGCCTGCCCGGCGGGCGCCACCGGCCCGGGCGAGCCCTGGGGGACGGGCCAGGCGCCGGGACGCCCGGCCGGGGCACCGCCCGCAGCCGGTGCCCCGGCCGAACCGGCCGGCGCCTGCTCGTAGCCGTGCCCCGCCGACTCGCCCTGGCCCTGCCCTTGGCCTTGGTCTTGACCCTGGCCCTGGCCCATGTCCTGGTCCTGGCCTTGGTGGGGCTGCTGGCCACCGGAGACCGCCGGGGACTGGGGCTGGGCCGGAGGCTGGGCGTCAACGGGGGCAGCGGGAGCAGCGGGCTGGGACGGGTACTGGGCCGGAGGCGCGTATCCGCCGTCCGACGCGGGACTGCCACTCCCGGCACCGGCGCCGGAACCGGCACGGCTCAGCGCGGCCCGCGCAGCCGCCGCGCCCGTACCCGGCCCGCCGGAAGAAGACGCGGGCGGGCCGGGTACCGCGTGGTCGCCGCCGACCCCCTCGGCACCGCCGCCGTATCCGCCGGCCACCGGGACGGCACCGGAGGCGACGCCTCGCTCCAGCCGTTCCAGGCGTGCCTGGAGGGAACGCTCGTCACCGTACGCGGCCGGGAGCAGCACCCTCGCGCAGACGAGTTCGAGCTGCAGGCGGGGCGAGGTGGCGCCGCGCATCTCGGTCAGCCCGGTGTTGACGATGTCGGCGGCGCGGCTCAGCTCGGCACCCCCGAAAACCGATGCCTGGGCCCGCATCCGCTCGATGACGTCGCGGGGGGCGTCGATCAGGCCCTTCTCGGCGGCGTCCGGCACGGCGGCAAGGATGACCAGGTCACGCAGCCGCTCCAGCAGGTCGGTGACGAAGCGCCGCGGGTCGTGGCCGCCTTCCACCACCCGGTCGACGATCTCGAAGACCGCGGCGCCGTCGCCGGCCGCGAAGGCGTCGACCACGTCGTCCAGCAGGGCGGCGTCCGTGTACCCCAGCAGCGCGGTGGCCATGGCATACGTCACTCCGGCCTCGGTGGCGCCGGCCAGCAACTGGTCCATGACGGACATCGAGTCCCGCACCGAGCCCGCGCCGGCCCGTACGACCAACGGGAACACGCCGTCCTCGACCTGGATCGCCTCGCGCCCGCACACCTCGGAGAGGTAGTCGCGCAGCGTACCCGGCGGCACCAGTCGGAACGGGTAGTGGTGGGTGCGCGACCGGATCGTGCCGATGACCTTCTCGGGCTCGGTGGTCGCGAAGATGAACTTGAGGTGCTCCGGGGGCTCCTCGACCACCTTCAGCAGGGCGTTGAAGCCCGCCGAGGTGACCATGTGGGCCTCGTCGATGATGTAGATCTTGTAGCGGCTGCTCGCCGGGCCGAAGAACGCCTTCTCCCGCAGGTCGCGGGCGTCGTCCACGCCGCCGTGGGAGGCCGCGTCGATCTCGATGACGTCGATCGAGCCGGGGCCGTTGCGGGCGAGGTCCTGGCATGACTGGCACTGGCCGCAGGGGGTCGGAGTGGGCCCCTGCTCGCAGTTCAGACAGCGGGCGAGGATGCGCGCGCTGGTCGTCTTCCCGCATCCGCGCGGGCCGCTGAACAGGTACGCGTGGTTGACCCGGTTGTTGCGCAGCGCCTGCTGCAACGGGTCGGTGACGTGCTCCTGCCCGATGACCTCAGCAAAGGACTCGGGGCGGTAGCGGCGATACAGGGCGAGTGACACGGGTACGAGCCTATCCGCGCCCGCCGACACCCGGCCCCTCCCTCGCCCGCGCCCGGCCCCACCGCCGACCGCCCGCACCCCCGACCAGGTACCCTCCGCGCGCGAATCAATGCGACACAACGTCACGAACCCACTACGCGGCGACGCGACACGCCCCGCCGAAAACCACCCGGACATGCGAAGACCCCCCACGCACCCGCCAGAGCCCACCTACCCTTGCTGCCTTCCGGCCCTGGGGGAGTTCAGCGAGATAGCGCCACGTGAGGGGCTGGCGCCCACCCTACCCCAGACCCTCCCGGGGATCGAGTTCGCTCGCACCCCCCTGGACCCTGTAATGTCTCCCCCGGAGGATTCGCCTAGAGGCCTAGGGCGCACGCTTGGAAAGCGTGTTGGGGGCAACCCCTCACGAGTTCGAATCTCGTATCCTCCGCCAGTGCCTCACCGGGCACGACGTCGAAGGGCCCCACCGCTCGCGGTGGGGCCCTTCGACGTGCGTAGTTGCAGTTTCAGTTGCAGTTGCCCGGGTCAGGCCTCGGGAGGCTGCTGGTCGGACCGGGCCCGGCGCGGGTGGCTGACCTTGTCGGCGGTGCCCTGGAGCCCAGTGGCCGAGTCGCGTTCTATCGATGAACTTCCTGCTCCCATGAAGGGGGACGCCACCGAGCAGAGGGGGCTGCATGGGCACATCCACGCGCTGGGCGGGTCCGGGAGGCCGGTCAGGCATAGCCGCTGAGTGGAGCCGCGTAAGCAGACGGCTTTCCAGATGGAACAGCGACGGACCGCATGCACA
The DNA here is from genome assembly GCF_000745345.1 of Actinacidiphila yeochonensis CN732. Taxonomy (NCBI): domain Bacteria; kingdom Bacillati; phylum Actinomycetota; class Actinomycetes; order Kitasatosporales; family Streptomycetaceae; genus Actinacidiphila; species Actinacidiphila yeochonensis. The sequence goes on from NZ_JQNR01000005.1 coordinate 828,409, forward strand.
GCAACTTCTCGACAAGATCCTCGATGACCACCTGGACGTACTGCACCAAACCATGCGCGAAAACCAGTCGGCCTTCGGCCTCGTGGATGCCGCGACCAAGGCCGGCTATCGCCTCGCCGACGCTATGGCGGCGCTGGCTGACGAGGGTCCAGCGGGCCTGAAAGACGCGGATGACTTCCTGACCCGTTTCACCAACGAAGTCGGCGGAGACGGCGACACGGTGACCGACGCGGCGATACGGCGGGCCGCGATGGATACCGCCGAGCGGTTACTGAAGCGGCAGAGGGCAGAAACGGGGGAAGTGGAGGCCGCGGGCGGTGGTCTCGCCGGCGACTTGCTGTGCCTGCTGTACCAGTGGTTCTTCGCCGACATCGTGACCGAGTTCCTCCGGTCGGTGATCGCCGAGAAGGTCAAGCTCGTGGCCCCGGTCCTGCCTGTCCTCGATCCAGGCGACCACATCGCTGACTGGGCCACCGACAAAGTGCTCTCCCTGGTGCCCAGCCCTTGCGAGGAGGCAGCCGAACTGGCGGAGGAGGCCAAGTTCGCGGAGTCGGCGATCGAGGATCCGGTCGGTTCACTGCCCGATATCGCCCGCCGTCTGCTCCCCGGAACGGTGGGCAAGGTGCTGGGTCTGGGGATGGAGGGCGTACTGGTACGCCAGGAAGACCCGGAGGGGGAATCTGCATGACCGCCACCCATCGTCCCTTCTTCTGGCTGGAGCCCGCCGGGTCAAAGCCGCCCGCCGGATGGCAGCACCGCAACTACTGGGAGGCGAATCATCGCGCCCCGCACTGGCAGCCTCTTCTGGCGCCTGCCCCTGCTTGGGCGGACGATCTGCACCGGATCGGCCGTGCGGTCTTCGCCGCGGACAAGCACGCTCTCCGTGACGCCGCCTTCGACCACTGGACCCGCCACATACAACTCTGCGTACCGGTCGACGCGTACGAGCGCTGGAACTCAGCCCGCCCCCTTCTCACCTCCCTGCTGCGAACCCTGACCGGTGACCACTGGGAGGTCGAATTCCGTGACTTCCACGTTGCGACCAACGTGCCCCTCACCTTCGACTCCGGCGCTGCGGAGGTCGCTCTCTTCTCCGGGGGCCTGGACTCCCTGAGCTGGGCGGCTTAGCGCGCGACTATCCCTACGTCCGAAGAGTTGCTGCTCATCACCTTCAGCGAACAGAACTTCGAGGACCTTCAGGAGGCCGCGTACGACAGCATTTACCGGCGCCGGGCCCGTCCAATTCGCCACATCACCCTGAGCCAGACCGTACACATCCAGAACAAGGAGCAGGCGGCCCTCGAACGTTCCACTCGCTCCCGTGGTTTCCTCTACGCGGCCACCGCTGTACGCGCAGCAGCCGCCGAGGGTGCACCCGTCGCGCACATCCCTGAGAACGGCCAGCTCGCCATCAATCCACCCCTGTCCCCTGGCCGAGCAGCCGCTTGCTCCACGCGCTCCGTCCACCCATGGACGCTGCACCTGCTGAACCAGCTGATAGCCGCTGTGGCCGGTGGCTCGGTCGTACAGGTCCAAAATCCGCTCGTCCACCTCACCAAGCGCCAGGTCTGCCAGTCCGCCCGCAATGTCGGCCTGAGCGCCGCCGACCTCGCCGCCAGCCTGAGCTGCGGCACACCTCCTCAGCGCCGCCCCGGCCGCCCTCCGACCTCGCCAACTGCGGTCTGTGCTACCCGTGCCTGGTGCGTCGCTCAGGCCTGCTCGGTATTGACGACACCCCGTATGGGTCAGACCCCTGGGCGCGAGGTCTCAGCTGGGACCAGTCGGAGCATTGGCGTGCCCTGAAGACCTGGCTCGACGCCCGCTACACCCTCCGTGATCTGACCGCCGACACCCCACTTCCCCCGGACACGGATCCGCACGCCACGCTGATGGTCATCACCAAGGGGCGCGAGGAATTGTCCGAATTGCGAGAAGGTGAGGTCAGGACTTGAGACCAATACCGATCTCGCCGACCTGGTCTCGGTGAGCGCCTTGTCGTCGGCCTGGACCACGATGCCGTCCAGGCCGACGACTCTAGCCTCGATCTTTCGTGGCGGTCCGTCGGTTTGCTCGGCGGACCGTTTCGCGTGTTCGGTTGGGTGGTGGGCATGCTGATGGCCCGACTGTCGCGTCGGGTGGGCGCCGGGTTCCACGGCTCCGGTCGGGATAGTGCTGCTCGCAGGGACGGGAACGTGCTGTTCAGCCGGGGTTCGGGAGGGTTTCGAGCCGTGCCAGGGCGTTGGTGATCACGTCGGTCCAGGGCCAGTGGCGTGCGAACCTCAGGTGCCGGCGGCGGGCGGTCGTGACGATCTGGGCTGCGGCGCAGAAGAGGCGGAGCCGGAGTCGGCGGGGTTCCCATCTGCGGGTTTCGCCGGTCAGGGCGAGCATGGGCATCCAGGCCAGCAGGTCCAGGGCACGTTGGACGATCTCCAGCCGGCTCTGGTTCTGCGCGGTGTCGTGCAGGGGTAGGTTGCGTAGGCCGGTGGCGCGGGCGGCTCGGATGCGGTCCTCGGCCCTGGCGCGTTGGCGGTGCCGCAGTTCCAGTGCGGCGATCGGCATGTCGGCGGTGTTGGTGGCGAACGCCGTGAGCCGCAGGCCGTCGGTGTCGGTGATCCGCAGTTGGGCGCCGGGGTGGGGCCGTTCCTTGCGGACGATCAGTCGCATCCCTTTCGGCCAGCCTTGAGGCAGTCACCGGCGATCTCGGCGACCCAGGCGCCGTCGCGGATGTCTCCGCCGGGCTCGACTGCCGGTGTCCATGCCGGGGCGGGGACCTTGAGGACGGCCTGGTGGACATGTTCGGTGATGGTCATGCCGACCGGGTACGACAGCCACCGGCCGCGCTTGGCGAGCCAGGCGACGAACTCGTGGGTTCCGCCTGCGGAGTCGGTGCGGATCAGGGTCTGGCGACCACGCCGATAGGTCTTCGGGAGTTGCGCCAGGGCGAGTTGGGTGGTGGTGATGTGGTCGGCGGCGGTGTTGCTGCCCGCGTTGCCCGCCCTGAGCAGGCCGGCCACCGGCTCCCCGCTGCCGCCGCTGCCGTGATCGACGAACCCCATCAGCGGGTGGTGGCCGAAGGTCTTCTTCCACGTCGCGGTCGCGTCCTGCTTGTCGGAGTGCACCTGGACGAGGACGCCGTCCAAGTCCACGATCACCTGCCCTGCGGCATCCGGCGCCGCCGGACCGGCCAGCTTCCACACGCGTTCACGGACCCGGGATCGCGCGGTGCGTATCGCGGTCAGGGCCTTGGGCCCTGCGACAGCAAGGGTGTCGATGAGGCCGGAGACGGTCGGGTCGCAGGCCACCGGCCCGAACACGCCCGGCTCTGCTCGCAGCATGGCGACGTCCGCGAGGCAGTCCCCGCCGAGCGCGACCGCGAGGGCCACATCCAGCAGGATCTTCCCCGGGTCGTGCACCGCCCGCGCACGTCGCCACGGCGCAAGCGCTGCCGATACCGCGGCGTCCAGACCGGACTTGCGGACTGTCTCGACCAGCAGCACCCCGCCAGCCTGCGAGACGACCCCGCGGCCACCGCCCCCGACACGAACACACCGGTAGGACCCGATACGCTTCTTCACCTGAGAAGTGCCTCCGACAGTGGCAGGAACAAGGACCTCGACAATCCTCATTCTTTCTGGTCAGAGGCACTTTTCGCTTACGCGACCATCACTCGGACAACCCGCTTCATGAAAGCCCGAGGCTAATCGGGCACGACGTCGTTGGCCCTCGCTGTTGGGGGGCCAACGACATGCCTGGTTGTAGTTGAGCGTCCGCCCTGGCACAGAGGAGTCTCCTCACGCTGTCAGGTGGCAGGTTGCCTCCATCGGACGACGGTAGTCGGGCAGCACAAGCTCCCCGGTACCATGCCGACCAATCCGCAAAGATGGCACCCAGCAGTCGCAACTCAACCTATGCTGTCTGTGGTCGATATGTCCGCAAAGATGGTGGTGCGCTGATGATTTCGAAGCGAAGCGATCGGCAGCAAAAGTCAGCGGCCCGCAAGCAGAAGGACGCCGCCGCGCCAGCAGCAAGCCTGCCCGAGCAGTTCGCAAGGCTGCGTTCAGGAGCTGCAAACGTCGCCGGAGTCACCTTTCAGGTTTCCCTCTCAGCGATGCTCCTGTCAGCCGGCCGCGCTGGAGATGTGCCAGGTCTTCCTGTGGATGCGGTGTGCCCCGAGGGGTTCGAGGACGTCGACTGCCGCCTCTCCGACGGTTCGAAACTGTTCGTGCAGAGCAAAGAGCGGGGGCCAGGCACCCAAAACATCGCTGCTTCCGAACTCGCGGAGATCTTGGCCCACGCAACCCAAACTATTCAGCTCACGGATCAAGCAGCTACGGCAGGGTCGGACTCAAAAAGCATCGGCTGGCATACCAAGAGGGATACTCAGGTTCACTCGCGTCTGGCAGTGGTCACCAACGGGAAGTTCGGCAGCTCGTTGCCGCACACAGGGTGGACCGAGACTTTGGACACCGCTCTGGCCCGTCTCCCCTCTGGCGATACAGCCCGGGTTAGTCTGCTGAAGGCGTTGGCGAGGCGCCTGTCGGAGGAGAACCTGGATCCGGCACTGGCGTCGATGGTGCTCTCGCGGACACATCTGGTCCAGGTGCACGAAGACCTCGGCCAGACCACGACTTCTCTGCTGGAAGTCGGGTTAGGTCTGCACCCGACGCTGGCCGCGCTACTGCGAAGCCGCCTGCAGTGTGACTTGGCCGACGTCGCCGCCGCGCAACGCCAGTCCGACTTCTCCGAAGCCCTAAACCGCGCTGTCAGTGATCTCGATGCGATGGCTGCGGCGCTGGGAAGAGAGATCGATGTCGAGAACCTGGAGGAGGCGGTCGCAGCGGGTGTGTGCGAACCGTTGGACTTCCTCGCGCCATCGCCGCAGGACGCTGGCGGGTTCTTCCAGGGTGTCAGCGTGCTGCCCAGCCATATCGCCGCTGGGCTGGACGTACTACGGCCGCAGGAGTCTCAGGCGGTCTTGGACGGGCTTGCCGAACGCGGACAGGCAGTTATTTCTGGCCCCAGCGGCAGCGGAAAGTCGGCCCTGCTGTGGCGGTGTGCTCGCCTGATCGAAGCTGGTCCGCGGCTGATACGAGTGCTGCGCGTGACCACATCCCAAGATGCAGAAATGCTCGTGCGTCATGTCCTACGAGCTAAGCCGTCTCGCGGGTGCCGGATGGTGGTCTGCATTGATGACCTGGGCCGGGCCCGTATGGCCGCATGGCCTGAGGCTCGTGACCGACTACTTGAGTTGCCCGGTGTCGCGATCATGGCTGCGGGGCGGCACGAGGACCTCACCCCGGGCCTGACCCGGGGCGCCGCGCTGGTAGACGCGGCGTTGACCACCAGCGCGGCTGATCAGGTTTATCAAGCGGTCCAGGCAAGCGGGTTGCCGATGGTCATGGCGCGTGAGGAGGCTGTCAGTCACGCGGACGGCTTGCTGATGGAGTTTCTTGCTCTGGTCACTACCGGAAGACGCCTGCGCGAGATCCTGGCCGAGCAGGTCGACGCGCTCGCAGACCCCCAACGACGACTCGACCGATCGGTACTGAGAGTAGTCTGCGCCGCTCACGCATTGGGCTTCGAAGTCCCCGCCGACACGCTGCCCACCGCGATGGACCAGAGTTACGACGTGTTGGATGAGGTGTTCCGTCGTTTGGTCGGCGAGCACTTGGTCACCGGCACGGATGCCAGCGGCTGGAAGGGCCTACACGATTTGCGCACCGAGGTTCTACTCGACCTCCTGCACACCAATGCACAGCCCTCTCTCACAGCGACTTACGCCACTGCAATCACGGCGCTTCCAGCGCCGGCCCGTCCCCAAGCTCTGCGCCGCGCAGCCGTGCGCGGAGCACAGGTCATCGCCCGTAGCCTGGGCCAGCTGACTGCGAAAGAGAGACTAGCCCGCATTCACTATGCGCTGCGCCCACTGGCGCAATGCATAGTCCAGCAATTGCAGCAGATAGCCGCCGGGGCGTCGGACTCCGTGGGCAATGAGGCTGTCTACACGGCCGGACTGCTGGAAGCGGCAGAACGCATTGACAGCGTCGCACACGTCTACGCAGCCCTCCCGCTGGTCGAGCGGGAACAGCCGCCCGGGGCGGACACTGCGACACTGTTGTGGATCGCCTGGTTGTCGACACAGATCAACCTCGATCTGCCGCAGTTCGAAGCTGTGGAAGCGCTCGGCAAGCAGTTGCCGATCCGGACCGAGGACGCGGCGCTCGCCGCCGGGGCGGCGCTTGGTCCCGAGTCTCTGCTCAGTCTGATCTGCGACGCGCCATTGGCCGTCGCCGTACGCTTGTGTGAGGCAGCCGAAGGGCTGATCACCTTTAGTCCCGCGCAGGCCAGCACCGTGTACAGACACTACGTCCCCGCCCTGCCAGATCCGCCCGGTAGCGGCGACAGCGTGGCTGCCGATCTGCGTGCCCAACTCACGGCATCCCTTACTGCTCTGGCCGGTCTGAGCGGAGAGAGCATTTCAGCGTCGTTCGGCGACGTGACAAAGCGCGCCATCGACGCCGTGGCCAGCGACCCGTTCGGCTGCCATGTGAAGGTCGAGTTCCTCCCCGTGGCCGAACTCGATCAGGACCCTGAAGGCCATGTTGGACCCGGAACCTACAGCAATGAATTGGCCTGCGTAGTGCATGCCGTTTCCTATGCTCGGCCCGATGGTTCACCTGCAGCTTCATCTGCATACGAGCCCGAGCCAAAAAGCGACAGGGCCTCGGAAAACGGGCAGGTCGTACTTCTGCTCCGGCGCCTGTTCGATGCATGTCCTGAGGCAGATTTGATCCACGCGGAGCTCTGGCACGCCAACAATCGTCCAAGACAGGTTGCAGGCGTAACAGAAGGCGTCAAACACATTAGGGCGGGTGTTCTGCGACGTGCCCGCACGACTAGTCGTAACGTCGCTCTCGAAGCGGCTGCCATGGAAAGTGCGGGAAGCGGGACATGGACAGAACGTTGCCGCGCTCAAGCCTTGTTGGCAACCGAGTTGCTCGAGCTGCTTGAGAAGACTCCACCACGATTGCGGCCAACGGATGCGGGCCGCGCCCGGAAGGAATGGAGTGCACGAGTCGACCGCGCCCATCAGGAGGCCATCGCCCTTCCAGGTCGTCCGGCGGAACCAGTGCGTCCCCTAGCCGCTGCAGAAGCCCTTTCCGTGGTTTATCAGGCCGCCCGAGAGGATGCGACGCTGCGCGAGGCCCCAAAGCTGGACACGGCCAAGAAAGCATTCATCAACATTGCTGCCAGTCTGCAGCAAGTCGCCCAAACGCGAGGGGTACGTGGTGCTGGAGCCAGACTCGCGGACGCCGTCCCTGATCTCCAGAAGGCCATCGACCAAGGGGCGCCAGTGCTGTCCGGGATTGGGGACACGCTGCCGACCGAGTTGATGACCTCCCTTCTGGACACAGCCAGAGTGCTGTCAGCAGTTGACGAGTCACCGGTTGCTGCGGCGCTGAGGCAGGGCACCCAAGATGCGGGTCGCCTACGCACGGCTGTGCGGGCGAGTCAGCAAGCAGTCCTGAACACAGGATTGCTTTCTGTCACAGCTCTACTCGTGACCGTAGGAGTGACTGTGACCAGCTCTGCGATCATGACTGATTGCGCACCCGCCGCCCCATGGCTCGACCGACAGTTGGCAATCAGCGTCCCGCTCGAGCAGTGGCCCGCGACCTGGGAGGCGATCCGCTGTTGGAGCGACGAGGATCGAGAAGAAGCCGGCGTCCGCTGCCGGATTGTGCTCGTACCGGTCGAAGACACTGAAGTTCTCCCGATGGGAATCAGCTTCCACAGCTTCGGGAAACCACTGCCCCTACTCGACCAACACTTGAGCGCAGTGGCCGATGCTCTAGGAATACCGCTGCGGACCAACAACACCCAAGCGGCCCTCCAAGAACCTACCGAAGGCCTGCGCTCCTACTCCTACGCCCTGGTCCGCCGTGCCAACCGCACGCCAGGTTGGGCACCCCACCCGGTCAACCTGACGTCACCGGAAAGTATCGGCGACACGTTCACCCGCGAGCATGCCGAAATTTTTACGCACGAGCAAAATATCGAAAGTCTCTCGGAAAGCGAAAAATTCCGACTGGCCGCTTTCGTAGCCCTACGGGAACTGTGCAGCATGGTTGATGAGGAAGACGGCACGAACCCAGGTCTGGCCGCAGGTTTAAGCAGTGTCGACGTGACCCGCCCGATGATTCCGGACGGCTACGCCGCTACTGCAAAACTCAACTTCGCCCTGACCGCAGCTATCGAAGCCGACCGAGGCAGTCAGCGACCGATATAGATGTAGCTAAGCGCCCGCAGGAGAGCTCCGACCAGTTGTAGTTTCAGTTGCGTTCACCCCCGTTTCAGCACGGTCCGAGCATCGACTGTATAGGCTCTCCAGTGCAGGTCAGAAGTTGACGGACTTGCGCGAACCCCCGGACGGGGAGTTGGAAAGCGTGTTGGGGGCAACCCCTCACGAGTGCGAATCTCGTATCCTCCGCCAGTGCCTCACCGGGCACGACGTCACTGGCCCCCGCTGCCCGCAGCGGGGGCCAGTGACGTTGAGGATTGCCGTTGGCCTGTCGTCGTCAAGATCACAGCCGACGCTGCAGCGTCGCCGCCCCGAAGCGGCCCGGGCCCGCGCCATCCGACTGTGGATAACCTCTGCCACCGGATTCGGGCGCTCCCGTGCCTGAACGTCACGGTGCGCGCGGGGGAATTTAACCAGCCCGTACCCGTCGCCGACCTGATCATCAAAATGCACAGGCACATCGTTCTAAAGGCATAGGAAATCCCCGCACGGACGGGAGTCAAATTTGTTCACAATGGTCGTTCGGTCGGCCGACGCCACCACCCGGTAGACTTAAAGCAGCCCAGCAACCAGTGTGCTTCCGCGTCATCCAGGATGATGTGGCCGACCGACGGAAGCGGCTGGAAACGAAGCATCTCTTCCTTGATTCGTATGGGTTCCCAATCCAAGTCGTGGTGGAGCAACACCGAGTACGGGTCACCGCGGCGCTGCCAGAAGACCATTGGTTCGAAGACCTCGTTCTCGAAGGGCTTAACGATGTCGTCCGGAGCGAATTCAACGTCAGCCATATCCGCCCATCGGCAGACCCCTTCGCGCTCCCGGGACAGGCGCCGTCGCATGGTCTGCACGAATGCTTCCAATCGGGCATCGTCCAACACAGAATCGGCGGCGACAACGATCGACCTCAGTGACTTGCGCAGCGCCTGAGCACGCCGCAGTTGACGAGTCGCGTTTGCCCAGAAAAGGCCACCGCGCTCCGGGTCGTGGACCACACAGAGGACCGGAAGACTGCCATCGCGCCAGTTCTCCGCGTGATCGCCAACTCTGACGCGATGCCCCCTTCTGGTCCGTACTGAGACCCCGCCCTTCACCTGCATGAGAACGGCGTTTTCTGTGCGTTGCCCCTCCTCGACGAAGGTGACGTGCAGGTCCTCGCCGTAATCGTTGCTGCCGTCGGTCTCTTGCACAATATGGCCGTGGCGCTCCAACAGCGCACGCACCTCGTTCACCGCCATGCGCCCGATACGCCGGCTGTCAGGCACCTTCGGCATCTAGCCCCCTCACAATGTGCGGGGAACAGATTATGGCCAGACACCGACACGGGGCCTACGTTTTCTGGAGTCGTGGCCCGGGATGTGATCCCCACGGTCACCACGATCGGCATCTTGTGGAACCCCGGCCCGGATGTTTGACCTCGCAACTCCTCCGGGTCGGAACCAGTTGGGACTGCTCGGCCGCCATCACCGACGCCAACTTCGACCCCGCCGCCGACTGGCAGGACGCGCAGTCGCGTTCCCTCACCCTTGAGCAGAGTCCATGACATCGCAGGTCAGACATGAGGTGGACAGCGCCCGGCTAGCGTTCTGAGTCTTGAGTTCTGCTCATAAATGTAGAGTGGGGTGGTGGCACGGACGGGTCGGCCGAAGGTCGAGTTGTTGTCGGATGATGAGCGGGCTGCCCTGGATGGGTGGGTGCGGCGTCGTTCGACGCCGCAGGCGTGGGCTTTGCGGTGCCGGATCATCCTGGGCCTGTGCAGCGGGTGCGTCGAACAAGGACGTGGCGGCGGAGGTGGGTTCGACGCCGCATGCGGTGGGGCGGTGGCGGGCCCAGTTCGTGGAGCGCCGGATCGCCGGCCTGGGTGACATGCCCAGATCGGGCGGCCCGCGCACGGTCACTGATGAGCAGGTGGCCGAACTGGTCGCCAAGACCTTGGAGCGCACTCCGAGGGATGCGACGCACTGGTCGACGCGGTCGATGGCAGAGGAGACCGGGTTGTCGCAGTCGACGGTGTCGCGGATCTGGCGGGCCTTCGGCCTGATGCCCCACCGCAGTGAGACGTTCAAGCTGTCGACCGATCCGTACTTCGTCGACAAGGTCCACGACGTCGTCGGCCTGTATCTGGACCCGCCTGAGAGGGCGCTGGTGTTCTGCGTGGACGAGAAGTCGCAGATCCAGGCTCTCTGGACCGTTCCCAGCCCGTGCTGCCGATGATGCCCGGCGTTCCCGAGCGCCAGACCGCGGATTACGTCCGGCACGGAACCACCACCTTGTTCGCGGCCCTGGAAGTCGCCACGGGGAGGGTCATCGGGTCCCTGCACGGCCGGCACCGGGCCGAGGAGTTCAAGAAGTTCCTGGTCAAGCTCGACAAGGAGGTGCCGGCGAACCTTCAAGTGCACCTGGTCCTGGACAACTACGCCACCCACAAGACCCCTGCGATCAAGACCTGGCTGCTGGCGCACCCCCGCTTCCACCTGCACTTCACCCCGACCGGTTCCTCCTGGCTGAACCTGGTCGAGCGATGGTTCGCCGAGCTGACCAACAAGCAGATACGGCGAGGCGTCCACAAGTCCGTCCACGCCCTGGAAGCCGACATCCGAACCTGGATCGCCACCTGGAACACCGACCCCAAGCCCTACATCTGGACCAAGACCGCCGACGACATCCTCGAACACCTCGCCGGATATCTGAAGCGAATTCCCGACTCAGAACACTAGTTGCAGTTCCAGTTGCGTTCAGCGCCGTTCAGCCAGGTCCGGCCCACGGCTGCACGCCCCTTCTACCGCAGGTCAGGACCCGGACGGACCCCGCCGAACCCCGGGACGAACAGTTGGAAAGCGTGTTGGGGGCAACCCCTCACGAGTTCGCATCTCGTATCCTCCGCCAGTGCCTCACCGGGCACGACGTCGAAGGGCCCCACCGTTCGCGGTGGGGCCCTTCGACGTTGGAGGTCGGACGCTTCGCCGGCGTTCGACCTGAGGTGGGCGAACCAGCATTTGCCTGGCCCGTCAGGGCACGGCTGCGCCCATCGGGCCCTCCACCAGGGCTGCGACGTTCTGGCAGAGTGCCGTCCATGGCTGTCTCCGAGACAACGCGCGAGATCATTTGGGCTGAGGCCGCCGGGCCGGGTGCGATCTGCCGGTCTGAAGACTCCCTCGTCGCCCGTGGACACCACAGCGGATCCGGCTGTGTCTCGACCGATCACCAGATCTTTGACGTCGCAGCGACATGGTGAGTCACGTCGATCGAGGCAGGGGGAGCACGATGCCCGCGTGCATCGTCATCAACGGCCCATCCTCCGCAGGCAAGTCGACGCTCGCTCGGTACTTGCAGGACGTCGCCCGGTGTCCCCTTCTCCGGTTCGGTGTGGACGAGCTCTACCGGATGGTGCCATCGGCCTGGTCCGGTGGTGAACAAGACGCACGGCATCGCGAGGCCGGGTTCCGGTATGTCGACCACGGCTTTTCTGCGGACGGATACGCTCTGCGCGGGATCTCCAACGGGGCCGACGCGCTGATGATGCTGCGCGCGATGAACGCAGCGGTCGTCGCGATGCTTGAGGAAGGTGTCAGCGTGGTCGTGGACGGCCAGGCCTTCGAGCCGGCCATTACCCACGACCTGCAGCGCCGGCTCGACGCAGCCGCCGGACGAGGCGAGGCGAGCGTGACCTACGTACAACTCGGGGCCCGCAGCGATGTTCTGTCCGACCGGAACGCACGGCACGCCCACCCCTCCCGCATCGGGGTCCACCAAGCCGCCCTGCCGGTACAGAACGCGCGGGTCGACCTGGTGCTCGACACCTCCGATCTCTCCACGTCAGAGGTCCAGGACCGTGTCGTCGCTCTCCTTGCGAGCCGTTCGCCCATCTTCGGAAGCGCACTTTGACGACCCACGACCTGTGTGGAGTCCGCGTAGCGCTCTCTCCGTGCTCCAGCAGTACTAGGCCGCCCCGGTGAGGCCGCCCCGGTTGCGAGGTCGCGGTGGTGTCAAAGCTCGTGGCCTCCGCGGAGGCCCTACCAGGTGGTGTGGTGGCAGGACTTCCCGGGTCGCTTCGGTGGATCTGCCGGGCCCGCTCCGCTCGCCTTCCCGGTGGAGAGCCGTACCCGGCGTTGGAGAGCCGTACCCGGCGTTGCCTATCCCTGATTGGGGCAGGCTATGCGCTCGGGGCGGGCACACACTTGGCTCATGACCGCGAAATCGCCCCTCGGGGACTTCCTGCACACACGGCGCTCCCAACTGCGTCCGGAGGATGTCGGGGTGGCCACCTACGGGGAGCGCCGGCGGGTGCCGGGGCTTCGCCGCGAGGAGCTCGCGCTGCTGGCGGGGGTGAGCGCCTCGTACTACACGCGGCTGGAGCAGGGGGAGTCGCTGAGCGCGTCCGCTGAGGTACTGGACGCGCTCGCCGGGGCGCTGCTGATGGACGAGTCCGAGCGGCGGTACCTGCACGACGTGGCCGCCGCGGGCAGGCAGCGCATCCGAGGCCAGCGGCCCGCGCCGGAGCGGGTGTCGGAGCCGACCCGCCAGTTGCTGGACGTGATGGGGGATGTTCCGGCGCTCGTTCTGGGCCGTCGCAGCGATGTGCTGGCGTGGAACCGGCTGGGTCACGCGTTGTTCGCCGGGCACCTGGACCCGGGCTCCCCGGACCGGCCCGGGGAGCGTCCCAACATGGCCAGGCTGGTGTTCCTCGACTCCCACGTGCGTGAGTTGTACGCGGACTGGCCGGACAAGGCCAGGGCGGTGGTCGGGAGTCTGCGCCTGGTGGCCGGCCGGAATCCGGAGGACACGGCACTGCACGCGCTGGTGGGCGAGTTGTCCGCGAAGAGCGGGGAGTTCGCGGCCATGTGGGCCGACCACCGGATCAAGGCGTGCGGCGTCGCCACCTACCAGATGCGTCATCCGCTGGTCGGTTCACTGACCGTCACGCAGCAGACCCTGAGCAACGGTCCGGGCCCAGCCGTCGTGGTCGCCACCACGGCACCGGACTCGTCCTCGCGGGCTGCGCTGGCCCTGCTCACCCAGGCCGTCGCGCGGTCCGGTGCTTCCGCCGAGCCGCTACGGACACGCTCCCGCGTCAACCAGGGCTGACCCGCGCGGGACGAAACCGCATCGCACAGCGCACGGCGCACTCAGCACGACGGCGCGGCCGACGAGGGCCCGCCGAGGTTCCAGGGGGCGACGCCGCCGCTCCACGGGAACCCCTCCGTCCAAGACCCCACATGCGTCAGCGTGCCGCCGCCGCATGCCCGAAACATGCCCCGAAATATCCCGAAACAGGAGAAACTCATGTCCAAGAAGCTTTTCCGGTCCGCCGTGACGGCGGGCATCCTGGTCGCGGCCGCCGCTTCGGCGCTCCTTCCCACCACGGCCTCGGCCGTCTCGGCGCCCCTGACCCGAGCGCGGATCGCCGAGCACTTCGATCTGGACAAGGGGCAGAAGCCGGAGAACATCGCCATGGCGCCGAACGGCGACGCGTACGTCACCTTCGCCTCGGGCCGACAGGTCGCCAGGATCTCCCCCACGGGCGCCGTCCGTATCCTCGCCACCCTGCCGATGCCCGCCGACGGCGGTGTCCACACCCCGGTCATGGGCTTCCCGCTGACCGTCGGGATCGTACGGGCCGACGACGGCACGCTGTACTTCCTGTACGCCACCGGCACCGCCGACCTCACCGGCGTGTGGCGGCTGCGCCCCGGCGGCCGTCCGCAGCGGATCGCCGCGCTGCCCGCGAACGGCCTGCCCAACGGTCTCGCCCTGGACCAGCGTTCCGGCACCCTCTATGTCACCGACTCCGCACTCGGCACCGTCTGGCGCGTCCCGGCCGCCGGCGGCACCCCCACCGCTTGGTCCACCGCCCCCGAACTGGCCTCCACCGGCTTCCTCGGCGCCAACGGCGTGAAGGTCCACAACGGTGCCGTCTGGGCCACCAACCTCGACAGGGGCACCGTTCTGCGCATCCCCGTCCTCCCCGACGGGCGCGCCGGCGCGGTCCGGACCGAGGCCACCGGCCTGACCGGGATCGACGACTTCGCCTTCACCGGCCACGGCGACCAGATGCTGGCCGCGCTCAACGGCCCGAGCGAGGTCGCGCTCGTCCAGCCCGACGGCAGCCACTCCATCGTCCTGACCTCGGCCGACGGCCTGCAGAACCCCACGTCCGTCGCCCTGCGCGGCGACACCGTCTACGTCCTGAGCGCCGCCTACGTCACCGGCCAGGACCCGAACCTGCTCCTCGCCCACCTCGACAGGTAATACGCGCCACCCGCCTCCGGCTGCTCAGCTGGGCCGCCGACAACAAAGCCCTCATGCTGCCTGCCCACTTCAGCGGCCGCTCCGCCCTGGAGGTCGAGGACACCGGCAACGGCTTCGCGGTCAAGCAGTGGGATCCGTTCCCCCGCTGCTTGACCGCGGCCCCCGGCACGACGCCGTCGCCCTTAGGGACGGTGGCGCGCCGGGGAAGCCGACCGGGAGCGCTGACGTGTGTTCAACCTGTCGTACCGGTGCGGCAACCGGAACGGTTCACGGGATGAGGACAGCACCCCGGCCGTGCGGCGGAATCCGGCGGACGGTGGCGAGCCGACCCACTGTCAGACCCCGTCCCTAGGATCTGATCACGCATCCGACGGAGATGCCGAGCACGTTGGGGGATGGAACAAGTGGAACTGCGTTTGGCGCGCCGTGCCGTGGCGGTGGCCGCGGTCTTGGGCGCATCGGTGGGGCTCACCCTGGCTCTGGGGGCGCCGGCCCAGGCCGACACTCCGGTGGTGACGCTGGAGCAGCCGGCTCCGGCGGCGGTCGCCCCGGCCGGCACGACGGGGACGGCGGACACGGTCCAGCCGTACTTCGACTTCCGTACGACGGGTCCGCTGGACAACGTCGAGGCCACGTTGACGATCGACGCGACGCAGCTCGCGACGATCGCCCACGTGACCTTCTCGGACAACTGCACCGTGACGCAGTACGTGGCCACGTGCGACGAGTGGCTCTACGACCCGCAGGGGTCGAGCTCCACCGTCGGCGCCGGGACCCAGATGACGATCGAGGCGCTGCCGGGCGCCACCGTGGGGTCGGCCGCCGACTACACGGTGAGCGGGACCTCCGACGGTGCGACGATCGTCGGTGCGCAGGGATCGGTGGAGATCGGTGGCCCGGCCTACAGCCAGGGGCAGCCGAAGAACCTCACGGGCCTCGCCGTGGGTTCGGTCGTCACCGTTCCGGCACGGTTCACCAACATCGGCGACCGGCCGGCGGACTCCACGCAGGTGCTGCTGATGGCGTCGCCGGGGCTGGGCTTCACGAAGCACTACGCCAACTGCGAGTACAGCACGGACGACAGCTCGACGGAGGTGGAGGAGGCGCTGTGCACGATCCCTGGCCAGGTGCTGCCCGGGGAGCGGGCCGCGGTGAGCCCGGCGCCCCGGGTGCGGGTCGAGTCGAGCGCGTACTACACGTACCTGGACACGATGATCGCGCCGACCGGTGACGCCGGCATACGGTCGACGACGGCCAGCCGTCAGTGGACGCAGGGCACGGGTGACGAGCTGACGCTGAAGGTCATCACGCCCGGCACCGCGACGGACGCGCCCTCCGGCACCGTGGCGCTGGCCATGACCGGGGAGCACTCCGACTACCGTTCCGCCAGCCTCCAGGCGGACAACACCGCCGACTTCGCGGTCACCGGCGACAGCGCGACGGCCGCCCAGGGCGACACCGTGACGATGCACTTCAGCATGGCGAACAACGGCCCCGCCACCATCTTCTACCGCAGCGGCGACACCATGGCGGTCACCGCCAGCATCCCGCCCGGCACCCACGTGGTGAGCAGCTCCAGCAACTGCAGGAGGACGTCCGGCAGCGCGTACACCTGCTACGGAGCCAGCATCATCACACCGGCCGGCACGGTCGCTGACTTCTCCATCACTCTGCAGGTGGACCAGGTCATCCCGGGCGCGCAGGGCTCGGTCGCGATGGCGTGGAGCCCCGACGGCAGCTACCGTCCGCCGTTCGACACGGACGCGTCGGACGACTCGGCCGCACTGACCCTCAACTGATCCCCTGATCCCCTGATCTCCCCTGGTCCGCTTCTGATCCGCTTCTGATCTGCTCCGGAGCCGCTCCTGGCCCGTTCTGATCCCTTCACACATCCGGTCGGCCTCCAGCTGTGGAGGCCGACCGGGACGGGCCCAGGGCCTGGTCCGGCACGGGTGGTCCGGTCCGGCACGGGTGGTCCGGTCCGGCACGAGTGGCCCAGTCGGGCACGGGTGGCCGAGCCGGTGCAGAGGAGCCGTTGCCGAGCCGCTGCTGGCGCCGGGCGGCCCTCTCCACCGCCGGGTGCCGGATGATGGGGACCGACGGTGGGGCAACGGATGTGAGGGGCGGCGCGGTGGCGGAGAGTGAATCCATTCGGTCGGAGTCGGATGTCCCGTCGGCCCGGCCTGCCGGCGGGAGGCCGGAGAGCGTCGTGGCCGACGCTCGGCCCGTGGCGGCAGCCGAGGCCGAGGGCGGGGGCGAAAGCGCGACGGAGGCCGAGGGCGGTACCGGGGCCGAGGACGGAGGTGTGCCGCCTCGGCGGTCACTGCGCCGGCTGCTGGGCGGGAGTGTGTTCTTCCTCGTCCTGGCGCTGCTGTTCTTCCTGCCCTGGTGGACGCTGTTCGCCTCCGGGGCAGGCTGGCCGCTGCCGGTCTTCGTGGCCGGCACGGCCGTCTTCGCCTGCGGGCTGGTCTCCTTCCCCCTCCTGATGGCCGCGGGCCACGGACAGCGGCGGAACGACCGGGCCGCCCGTGTCGCGGACAGCACCCTCGGGGTCGTCTGGGTGCTCTTCACCTGGTCGGTGCTGGGCGGCCTGGCGCACCTCGTGCTGATCGGGCTCGGCGTCGGCGGGGGCGACCGGGCCAGGACCGTCGCCGCGGCCGTCGCCGCGGTCTCCGCCGTACTGCTGGCCTGGGGCCACCACGAAGCCATGCGCGTGCCCCGGGTGAAGCGGCTGGACGTCCGGATGCCGCGGCTCGGCGGCGGGCTGGACGGGACCCGTGTCGTCATCCTGGCCGACACCCACTACGGGCCGATCGACCGGGCCGGCTGGTCGGCGCGGGTCGCCGAGGCGGTCAACGCGCTCGACGCGGATGTCGTGGTCCACGCCGGCGACATCGCCGACGGCACCCCCGTCCAGCGCCGCGAGCAGTCCGCGCCGCTCGGGTCGATCGGGTCCCGGCTGGCGAAGGTCTACGTCACGGGGAACCACGAGTACTTCGGGGAGGCCCAGGGCTGGCTGGACCGGATGGCGGAGCTGGGCTGGGAACCGCTGCACAACCGCCATGTCGTGGTGGAGCGCGGCGGTGACTCCCTCGTCCTCGCGGGTGTGGACGACGTGACCGCGGAGTCCTCCGGCCTGGCCGGGCACCGCGCGAACCTGGTCGGCGCGCTCGCCGGAGCGGACCCGGACCAGCCGGTGCTGCTCGTGGCGCACCAGCCCAAGTACGTCGGGCAGGCCGCGTCCGCCGGCATCGACCTGCAGGTCTCCGGGCACACCCACGGCGGGCAGATCTGGCCGTTCAACTTCCTCGTCCGGATCGACCAGCCGGTGGTGCACGGCCTGAGCCGGCACGGTGAGCGGACGCAGCTCTACACCAGCCGGGGCACCGGCTTCTGGGGGCCGCCCTTCCGGGTCTTCGCTCCGAGCGAGATCACACTGATCACCCTGCGGTCGGGCGGCGAGTAGGGCCCCGCGCCCGGTCAGCACGAGCCGCCTGGTCCGTCCGCCCCGTCGGCCCCGGTCAGCACGAGCCGCCCGGTCCGTCCGCCCCGTCCGCCCGGTCCGCACGAGCCGCCCGGTCCGTCCGCCCCGTCCGCCCGGTCCGCACGAGCCGCCCGGTCCGTCCGCCCCGTCGGCCCCGGTCCGCACGAGCCGCCCGGTCTGTCCGCCCCGTCCGCCCGGTCCGCACGAGCCGCCGTCAAACCTTCCCGGCCGCACGGCCTCGGCGGCGCCAGGGGCTTGTGGCAGTACGCACCGGCTTGTGCGGCGCGCGTACCCGTCCGTGCACCGACCGGAGCGCCGCGCGCCGATGTGCGCACCGCCGACGGCCGTGGACAGTGGCCGGAGAGGTCCGTCGCGCCACCACGGCGTGCCCTGCCCGCGACGCGATGCGGACCGCATACCGGCACATCCGCATGGAGGGGGCTCTGGATGAGGGGCTTCGGCACGGGAGACACCGGCACAGCGAGGACCCGTACGACGAGGACCGGCGCCACGTCACGGGGCGGGAGCGGCAGGCGGGTCGCCGGCCGGGAGGAGGGACGGTGGCGACACCGGACGGAAGGGCGGTGGCGGCGCCGGGTGGCCGCGGGGCTGCTGGGCGTCACCGTGCTCGCCGCCGGATCGCTGGCCGGGATCGGGCCGGCCGAGGCGAACGCGCCCGGCCATCCCGGCACGCCGAGCGCGCCGGCGGCGGTGTTCACCGAGGACTTCGAGAGCGGCCAGGGCGCGGCGGTGACCTCGCTCCCCGACTACACCGGTGCCGCGCCGTCGGCCGAGACCTACACGGCCGACCCGGCGTGGCTGACCTCCTGCAACGGCCTGCTCGTCTCCGAGCAGGCCCCCGACACTCCGCCGGCCGGCTTCAGCTGCGCCGGCTACTGGGCCCCGAACAAGCAGATGGCCGCCGCGCTGGGCACCTGGGCGGGCGGCGACGCGTCCACCAACCACGCGCTCACCGCCTACACCGCGGGCAATCCGGGCGCCGGGCGGACCGAGTTGCAGACCGTACGGCCGATCCCGCTGAGCGCGGACCACCGCTTCCTCACCTTCTCGGTGGACGCGGCGGCCCAGAACTGCTTCACCAACCACCCCTTGCTGGACTTCTACCTGCTCGACGGCGACACCGCGCGGGCCGCGTCCAGTTCCCCCATCGACCCGTGCCAGCACCCCGGCCAGGTCATCGGCGGCACCTCGGTGGGCACCTACGCGAGCGACGGCTCGGTGCTGTTCACCGGCGACTCGGCCGGCATCCGGCTCGTCAACGAGCAGGCCAGCGGCAACGGCAACGACGGCGCCATCGACAACGTGCGGCTGCTGGACGCCACTCCGCAGCTCGACCAGGGCTTCGCACCGGCCGAACTGCCGGTGGGCGCGCCCACCACGCTGACCTTCACGATCACCAACACCAGCGAGTTGGCCGCCAAGGACGGCTGGTCCTTCACCGCGCGGCTGCCCGCCGGCCTGCGGCTCGACGGCGGCAGCGCAGCCACCAGCTGCGGCTCCGGCACGGCCACCGCGGACGCCGCGGACGGCTCGGTGACCGTGCACGGCGACCTGGCCGCCGGGCAGCAGGACTGCACCGCCACCGTCAGGCTCACCTCCGTCAACGGCGGCACGTACCAGGTGTGCGGCTCGGCGATCTCCGACCCGGTCGGCCTCGACCTGCCCGGCTGTACCTCGGTGACCTTCACCGCGCCCGTCTTCGACGCACGCTCCCACGGCGTACGGCTCTCCGCGCCGCTGCTCGGCGTCGGCCCGCTGCCCGTGTCCGCCCACTCCTGCACGCCGCTGCCGGGGTACGACAGCCACTCCGTGCTCAGCGCCGGGCTCGGCACCGTCGGCGGCCTCGGCGCGCTGGCCACGGACGCCTCCGGCACGGTCGGTGACGACGGAACCCGTACCGCCGCGGCCCACGCCCGGATCACCGGGGTCAACCTGCTCGGCGGCCTGATCACCGCCGACCTCCTCGGCACCTCCGCCCAGGCGCGGCAGCCGCTCACCGGCACCGGACCGGGCGCGATCACCCTGACCGGCGCGACCGCGGTGACCAACCTCCGCGTCGCCGGGGTGGCCGTCTCCGCAGACGCCGCGCCGAACACCACCATCGCGCTGCCGCTGGTCGGCTCGCTGGTCGTCAACCAGCAGACCCCGGTGGCCGGAGGCAAGGGTGTCACCGTCACCGCGCTCTCGCTGACCCTCCTCACCGGCGTCCGCGTCACCATCGCCCAGAGCACGGCGGCTCTGCTCACCGCCTCCGACGCCTGTCCCGCTTCCTGACCCCTGCCCGCCCCTCTCGCACGACGTCGAAAGGTCCCAGGAGCCCAAGAGGCTCGAAGTGGGGCCCTTCGGCGCGGTAGGCGGCGCGGTAGCGCGGTAGGCGCCTTCGATGCGCTCATCGCGTTCGACGTGTGTGAAGCCGGACAGGCCGGCCGACGGCCGCACCAGCAAGGTTCCGTGGCGTGCCGCGCCGTCAACGCCGTTTGCCACTGCACCCTTTCACTCCGCCGTCCGACCCCGGCGGAGGCTTACTGCTTCGGCTGTCCCTGCTGCAGCCATGTGAGATAGGCGCGGCTCTGGTCGGAGCAGATGTAGCGGACCGCGACCGTCGTGATCGAGATGCTGTCCATGAGGCTGAAACCCCACAGCTGGTCGGGAACAGGATGCCCGTCGAGCTTGTGCTTGTTCGCCCGCCAGTTGCCGCACGTCTCCTGGGCGGCCAGCACCACGTCGGCTCGGGAGTGCTTCGTCAGGATGTCGGGTGCGACGAAGTCCAGTGCCTTGAAGAACGTGGTCGTGTCCTCGGTCACCTGCGGCGAGGCTGACGGCGAAGCGGACGCCGCAGCAGACGCCGAAGCAGACAGCGGGGTGTACGGGGAGGCGGACGGCGAGGCCGAGCGGGGCGGCGACGAGGACGGGTTCGCCCGTTGCGCCGAAGGGTGGGCGTCATGCCCTCCGCCGCCGCAGGCGGAGAGCCCTGTCAGCGCGCCCATCAGAATCGTGGCAGTGGCCAGCTCGCGTCTTCGCGGCCGTGCGCGTCCTCTGTTCAACATGCTTGCTCCCTTTGTCCGGGCGGAAGGCGGGCTTCGCTGGAAGGACAACGCCACGTCCACGTCGCGGCGTTGACTCGGACGGCTGGGCGTGGCGCGAAAGTACCGAAGGGCGTCGGCCGGAGGGGCCGGAGGGGCGTGGGCGCCTGTCATCCGACGCGGGGCGGTCAGGAAACCATGATCGTGCAGGGCCGGTCGTGCTGTCGAGCCGGTTGTCGGGCTCCGCCCCGACGCCGGTGTGACAACGGGAACCCGCGGGTAGAGGGCCTCTGCCGGACGACGGCTCGGCTTCGCGGGTCGGGGCACGGGGGCGCCGTGGGTGGACTTGACATGGCGGGCCGGGAAGGTCTCATATACCTGTTCTCACCGCGCGCGACGGGCCGGGCAGGCACGGGCGTTCGGGGCGTGGTCGGCCGGCCTGACGCTGCCGGCATGGGTGCTTCGGGGGGAAGCGGGAGTTGACGACCGTCGGTGCTGGGACGGAGACGTCCGAACCGGGCGAGGACGCCGCGTGGCGGCTGGCGCTGGAGGAGGTGGCGCGGAGCGGGCGGCGGTTGCGGCGCGGTGAGTTGGACGCGCTGCGGGACTACGGCGACCGGGCCGCGGAGGACGGGCGGGGCCTCGCCGAGCTGGTCGACGAGCGGCTGGCCGCCACCGGCCGGGTCTGGGCGGGCCAGTTGGTGGACGCGTCGTCGATGGCGGCCCTGCGGGCGGCTGTCGCCGCGCTCGCGGAGGGGCACAGCCGGGCCTACCGGGAGCGGCTGCGGCGCGAGGAGGCGGGGCGGCGGGAGTTCGTGGCGGACCTGTTGAGCAGCCGCAGCGACCTGGGGCGGCTGGCCGAGCACGCGGAGCGGTTCGGGCTCAACCTGGCCTGCTCGCACGTCGTCGCGGTGGCCGACGGCGACGGCTACAGTCTGGACGACCCGCTGGTACGGGCGTTGGAACGGCAGTTGCTGGGCCGCTTCGGCGAGCAGGAGGTGCTGCTGGCGGTCAAGCACGGGCGGCTGGTGTGCATCGTGCCGGCCGGTCCGGGTGAGGACGCGGCGGTGAAGGCCTTCGCGGAGCTGACCCAGGGGCGCCGGGTCGTGGTGGGCCGCTCGCACAGCGGGCCCGGCGGTGTCGTGCACTCCTACGAGGAGGCCCGGTCCGCGCTGGAGCAGGCCGAGCAGCTGGGCCTGAAAGGGCAGTTGCTGCATGCGGCGGACCTGATGGTGCTGCCCGTGCTGCTGCGTGACCGCGAGGCGCTGGAGGAGCTGGTGCGCAGCGTGCTGGGGCCGTTGCAGACCGCCCGGGGCGGGGCCGGGCCGCTGCTGGAGACGCTGACCGCCTACGCGGACTCGCGCTACGTCTCGGCGGAGGCGGCGCGGCGGCTGGGGTTGAGCGTGCGGGCGCTGGCCTACCGTGTCGAGCGCGTCGTCCGGCTCACCGGGCTGGACCCGGACGACGCGCTGCAGCGCTACACCCTGGAGACGGCGGTGTTCGGCGCGAGGCTGCTGGGGTGGCTCGACCATCCGGCGGTGCCGTAGCCCGCGCACAGGGCACGCCAGCGGGCGGCCTGCTCGGGGGTGGCGCGGTCGCGCAGGTGGGCGAGTTTGAGCAGGTTGGCCTCGGCGGTGCTGCCGAGGGTGCGGGCCTCGGCGAGGTAGTGGTCGTCGAGGAGGGCGTCGATCTCGGCGTCGCTCTGCGCCGGGTCGATCCGGGCCGCGAACTGGGCCATGGTCCGGTAGGAGCCCTGGAGCAGGAACGGGGGTTCGGTGCGGTCGGCGTCCTCCTGGGCGGCGGAGGCGATGTAGGCGCGGTTGACGGCGAGGACGGTGCGCTGGACGCGGCGGAGCCGGGTGAGCGTGGCAAGCGCCCGGTCCAGGTCCGGTACGGGGTGGGTGAGCTGGTCGGCCTGGGCCCCCGGGTCGCCGTCGGCGAGGGCGATCAGCAGCCGCAGGTCGGCCGGGTCGGTGCCGGCGAGCGGGGCGAGCACGGGGTTGGCGGCGAGGGTGTTCTCCAGGAAGGAGAGCGCGAAGAGGTCCTGGTGGGCGGTGAGCACCTCGCCGAGGTTCCACACGTCGGCGCGGTTGGCGAGCATGTCCGGGATGGTGAAGCGCTGCCCGTTCGCGGTGTGGGGGTTGCCGGCGAGGCAGACGGCGAAGCGGCGCCCGCGCAGGTCGTAGCTGCGGGCGACGCCGTCGCTGACGGCCTCGACGCGGCGCTGGGTGTCGCAGAGGGGGATGAACTTCTGCAGCAGTTCGGGGGTGACGTGCTGGATGTCGTCCACGTGCAGGAGCACGTTGCTCGCCGCCTCCAGGGCGAAGACGATCTTCTCGACCTCGCGGCGGGCGGCGGCGTCGGGGGCGCGGTCCGGGTCGAGGGAGGTGGTCCCGGTGCCGAGCGCGGGGCCGTCGACCCGGACCATGAGCAGGCCGAGGCGGTCGGCGACGTACTCCAGCAGGGTGGTCTTGCCGTATCCGGGCGGGGAGAGGAGCAGCAGCAGCCCGCTGCGGTCGGTGGTCCCGGAGGCCGTCGCGTCGAGGGTGCCGAGCTGCTTGGCCAGGTTGTCGCCGACGAGCGGCAGGTAGACCTGGTCGATGAGCTGGTTGCGGACGAAGCCGCTCAGCGGGCGGGGGCGGTAGTCGTCCAGTCGCAGCCTGGCCCGTTCGGCGGTCAGGACGTCCGCGCGCCGCTGTTGGAAGGCGCGGAAGGCAGGTGCCCGCTCCTCACGGAACACCCGCGCCTGGTGGGGGAGTTGGTCGATGCGTACGGTGAGCTGCCCGTCGCGGACCCGGGGGTGGTCGCCGAGCAGGCCGGTGACGGTCTCGCTGACGGGAGCGGTGACCTCGTAGCGCGGCAGGGCGGGCGCGCACAGGTGGGCGACGGCCTCCGCGAGGCCCTCGCCGTCGGCGCGGCTGCCGGCGTACGCGCCGAGCCAGGCGGTGGCGAGCTGGTGGCGGGCGGGCAGGTCGGCGGCCAGGGCCTGGAGGTCGGCGGCGAGGGCGGGAGCGGCGTCGGTCTGGTGGAAACCGTCCAGGAGGGTGCGGGCGGCCAGGCCGGAGGCGAAGCCCTCGTGCCGGTCGGCGAGTTCGGCGATCAGGTAGTCGCCTGCGTGCGCCACCCGGGGCAGGCCGGCGGCGGCGGTGAACTCCTCGACCTTGCCCGAGAGCTCGGCGGCGAGATCCGCATGGTGCCTCGTCGTCCCGTCCGGCCCGAAGCGGGAGCGGGCCAGGGCGAGGGAGCGGGCGCGGCGCTGCCAGGCCGCGCGCTGGGGGTCGGTGGCGCCGTGGGCCCAGAACAGCTGAGCGGCGGCGCGCACCTCCCCGGTGTGCTCCAGCAGCCCGGCCCCGGCGCGCAACCGCAGCAGCGCGGCCAGGATGCGGGCGGCGTCGTGGTCGTGGACGCCGCGTTCGTACCCCTCGTCGTAGGCGCGCTCGGCGGCTTGGCGGACCTGGTCGAGCAGAGTGCCGTGGTCGGCCGACGGGTCCTGGAGCAGCGGGGCGGTCCGGTCGGCCGACGGGTCCTGGAGCAGCGGGGCGGTCCGGTCGGCCCGCGTGCCCTGCGCGGCGTCGGCGAGCAGCGCGGCGGCGAGGTACTCGGCGCGGTAGAGCGTCGGTGCCTCGCTCACCAGGGGCTGGGTCCAGAACGCGCGGCCGGCCAGCAGCTCGGGCAGGTCGGCAGGTCGGCGGTAGCCGGTTCCGGTGACCAGGAAGGCGAGCCCGTCGCCCTCGGGCCGCAGGGTCAGTTCGACGGGTTCGCGGCGGACCGCGAAGCGGTGGCGGCCCAGCCGGACGCTGGCGCCGCCGTCGTCGGAAAGGTCGGCGCGGTCGCGCAGGTCGCGCAGCGCGGTGCGGACGGCGCCGAGCGCGGCGTCCGTCAGCTCCTGTGCCCGTACCCGGTCGTCGAGGCCGCGCAGCTCCTCGGCGGCGGCGCGGACCCGCACCGCCATCGGGTCGGCGGCCTGGGCGGCGTGGATGTCGGCCGCGGAGGTCAGTCCGGCGAGCCTGCGGCGCAGCGTCTCCAGAGCCCGCCGGGCGGAGGCCGCGACCCGGTCGGCGCGGGCGGCGGCCTCGTCCAGCAGGATCTGGCGGCGGGTGGCGAAGGCCTGCCGGATCTCCTCGCGGCGCAGCGCCAGGTCCGCGGCGAGCTCCTCGGCCTCGGCGAAGCGCGCCTCCAGCCCGTCGACCCGCAGCAGCAGCCTGGCGAGGTGGTCGTCGCAGGCGGCCGGGGTGTCGGCGGCGGCCAGCGCCGCGGTGGTCGCCTGGACGAGCAGGGCGGACTCCGCCGCGTGGGCGGCGCGGTGCTCGGCGTCGAGCAGGGCGCGGCGGCGGTTGGCCAGGACCGCGCGGGCGCGGTTGACGGCCGCCAGGACCTCGCCGATGGCCAGCAGCACCGCCGTTCCCAGGGCCGGGTCGGCTGCGACGGCGCCGGTGACCAGGTCGGTCACCGTCATCAGGGCGTCCGCCTGCTCGCTGAGCTGATCGGCGAGCCGCGCGGCCTCGGCGGCGGTGGACACGGCCTCGGCGTCCTCGGCGGCGCCCTGCGCGGCGGCCAGCGGCGCGGCGAAGGCGTCGGGGCCCACGAAGAAGGCGAAGGCGCGCTCGGTCGCCGCCGCCAGCTCGGCGTCCAGATCCGCCTCGACCCGCTCCAGCGCGGCCAGGTCGAGCCGGGGCAGCTCACGCAGCGTGCGGACGCGGCCCTGGGCCCGGCGCAGCTCGGCGAGCAGTCGCGTCCACGCCTCGGCGTCGGTGGGCGGCTCGCCGTGCGAGCGGCGGACCAGCGCGGCGGCCTCCTCCCGCGCCTGCTCCAGCGCCTCGGCGGCCCGGGCGGCCAGTCCCCTGATCCGGGCCTGCTCCGCGGCCAGGTGCTCGGCGGCCCGCAGCAGCTCGGTGAGCGGTTCGAGCAGGCCGGTGTCGGCGAGCCAGTAGTGGCGGTCCGCGGCCTTGGCGCAGGCGTCCAGGACCAGCTCCGGGGACGCGGCCGGCCGCTCCTGCCGGGCGGGTTCCTGCCGGGCGGGCTCCTCCGCGTCCGGCTCTCCCGGGTCGGGCTCCCCCGGGGCGGGCGCCCCCGGGCCGTGCTCCTGCTGGACGGCGGTCGCCGTACGGACCACGTCCAGCAGGTCGGCGATCCCGCGTACGAGGTCGGCGTTGCCGATCCGGGCCAGCGGGCCGTCGCCGACCGGCTGGGCGGCGGCGTGGTCCGCGGACTGGAACGGGGTCTGCCACAGCTGGAGTTCGTGGGTGCGGACCGGTTCGCGGTCCGGCTTGAGGAGCGCGAGCGTGCCGTCCGGGAGGAGGGCGTACGCGGCGCCGTGCAGCGCGGCGGCCGCCTCGCGGCGGACGGTGTTCCACGGCAGCAGCAGCACCTGGGCGTCGCCCGGCCGGCGCAGGACGTAGAGCAGGTCCTCGCCGTTGGGCGAGGGGAGCACCGTGTCGAAGCGCAGGGCGCCGGAGCCCTCGCCGGCCTCGGTGCGGAAGGTGCGGTGGGTGCCGTCGGCCAGTT
Source organism: Actinacidiphila yeochonensis CN732 (assembly GCF_000745345.1). Classification (NCBI taxonomy): domain Bacteria; kingdom Bacillati; phylum Actinomycetota; class Actinomycetes; order Kitasatosporales; family Streptomycetaceae; genus Actinacidiphila; species Actinacidiphila yeochonensis. Next base: position 854,990 of record NZ_JQNR01000005.1, read on the forward strand.
CGTAGCCGCGGGGGAAGAGCAGGCCCTGCTCGGCCGGGAGCAGCCGGGCGCCGTGGCCGAGCGAGTCCTGGCGGCGGACGGCGCCGGTGCGGGTGTTGACGACGAGGTAGCGGTCGGCCTGCTCGTTGTAGGGGCGTACCCGCAGGAGCAGCAGCGGGCCCGCCTCCGCGTAGGCGACCACGGCGTCCGCCAGGCTCTGCAGGGGATCGTCGACGGGCTCCTCGTAGAGCGGCCGGTCACCCGGGACGGCCCGCACGGTGAGGGTGCCGCCGGTGGTCGCGAGGGTGATCGCGCCCTCCCCGCCCTCGACCCTGATCCGGCCGTGGTCGTGGTGCTCGCGGCCGGTGGTCGTCCAGGGCAGCTCGAAGACGGGCGGCTGCGGCAGGTCCCGCTCGCCGTGGTTGCCCAGGTACTCGACGCGGCCCTCCGCCAGCTGCCAGCTCAGGACGCGCTGGTCGCCCTCGTTCCCGCCGGTGCGGAAGACCGCGAGCAGCCGTCCCGCCGCCGTCCGCACCAGGTCGGCGAGCCGGGCGTCCCGGAAGTAGCGCAGCAGCTCGGCCAGGTCGCGGTGGAACCGCTCGTCGTCCAGCAGGCCGGGGACCGCGCCCGAGTCCAGCGGCGAGCCGTCCAGGGCGTGCAGCGAGAGCAGGCCCGCTTCGAGGGTCGGCGCGGTGGTGCCCAGCAGCAGCACGTCGGGCCGGACCGCGACGACGCCGCGGGCGGCGCCCTCCCCGGCGGTACGCGGCCGCGCCGCGCCCGCCAGCTCCAGCCCGCGGGAGCCGAACGCCTCCTGGCGCCGGGTGTTCAGCTCTGCCGCCTGCCGTCCCAGCTCCGCGGCGCGCTCGACGAGCCGCGCCCGCAGGATCTGGTAGGTGCCGTCCGCGACGCCCATGACTACTTCCCGTGCTTCCTTGTCCGGCCTGGTACGTGCTGCTGTCGGTGGGGCCCGCGCTACTTGCCGGCGGCCCCGGTGCTCCCCGTACTCCCCGTACCGCCCACGCCGTTGCTGCCACTGCTGGCGGTGGTGCCGGTGGTGGTGCCGTTGACGAGCCGGGCCGGGTCCAGGGGCAGGGCGCCCTCGGGCGCGCCGCCTTGGAGGAGCTTCAGCAGCAGGGCCAGGTTCCACGGGCCGCCGGCGGCGAGGCCCTTCAGGACCTCCGTGGCGTCGTCGCCGAAGCTCCGCCCGCCGCTGAGCCACTCCGCGCCCAGCGCCTTGACCGTCTCCGAGCTCTGCACGGCGCCGTCGATGGACCTGCCGAAGGACACCGCGCCCACCAGCCGCTCCAGGAAGACGCTGTCGCCGCCGACGATGTCGATGTCCGCGCTCTCCAGGCCGGCGGCCAGCACCGCGGCCTGCGCCTCGGCGACCTTGCTCTGGACCTCCAACGCGGCCAGCCGGACCTCCTTGTCGGCGGCCAGCCGCAGCCGGAACTCCTCGTGGGACCGCGAGACCTCGTCCAGCGCGGCCATCGCCGCCGCCTTCTTCTCCAGGCCGGCCGCCTCGCCGAGCAGCTTCTCGCGGATGCCCGCGGCCTCCGCGTTCGCCTTGCTCTCCGCGACCGCGGCCTCGGCCAGCCCCACCTTCTCGATAGCCGCCGCCTTCTCCTTCATGCCGGTCGCCTCGCCCTCCAGCCGGGCCCGCGTCCCGGCCGCCTCAGCGAGGGCCAGCCGCTCCGCCACCTCGGCCTGCGCCAGACCGGCCGCGCCCGCCAGCGCCCGCTCGCCCTCCGCGCGGCGCACGTTGGCGGCGGCCTCCAGCTCCGCGCTCTTCTGCGCCGCCTCGGCCAGCACCACCTGCTCCTTGGCCCGCAGGTGCGCGGCCTGCTCGGCGGCCTCGGCGGCCTTGATGTCCTTGACCAGCTGCTCCTGCGCCGACGCCTCGGCGGCGATGATCACGCTCTGCCGGGTGCGCTCCGCCTCCTGGACCACGCGGACCCGCTTGATCTCCTCCTCCTGCTCGGCGACCGTGCGGTCCACGGCGATCCGCTCGCGCACCACGTCGGACACGCCGCGGCGCTCGATCTCGACGTCCTTCTCCATCCCCGCCCTGGCGAGCTGGACCTCGCGGTCCCGGTTGACGACCTCCAGCAGCCGGTCCTTCTCGATCCGCTCGGTCTCCACCGCGAGCACCCGCTCCCGGTTCTTCGTCGCGACCGCGATCTCCCGCTGCTGGTTCTCCCGCTGCACACCGAGCAGTTCCTCGGTCCGCAGCAGCGCGCCGTGCGCCTTGAGCCGCTCCTCCTCCTGGACCATCGCGGTGGCCGCCTCCTCCTGCGCCCGCAGCGTCTCGATGCCCTTGCGCTGCCGGATCTGCGCCTCCTCGCCCCGCCGCTCCAGTTCGAGGACGGCCTCGCGGGCGTCCACGTCCTGGCGGGTGATCTCCATCTGCTCGTTGCGCTGGAAGTCGTTGGTGCGGATGTGCTCCAGCGCGGTCAGCTCGGTGATCTTGCGGATGCCCTGGGCGTCGAGGATGTTGGTCGGGTCCAGCTGCGACATCGGCGTCTGTTCCAGGTGGTCGATCGCGGCGTCCTCAAGGTGGTAGCCGTTGAGGTCGGTGCCGATGGCGGCGACGATCCGGTCCCGGAACTCCTCGCGGTGGGTGTAGAGGTCGGCGAAGTCGAGCTGCTTGCCGACGGTCCGCAGCGCCTCGGCGAACTTCGCGTTGAACAGGGTCTGCAACGTCTCCTGGTGGCTCGCCCGCTCGGTGCCGATGGCCTGGGCGACCTTGATGACGTCCTCGACGGTCTTGTTGACCCGGACGAAGAAGGTGATCTGGATGTCGGCGCGGATGTTGTCCTTGCAGATCATGCCCTCCCGGCCGGTCCGGGAGATCTCGATGGTCTTCACCGAGATGTCCATGACCTCCGCGCGGTGCACCATCGGCAGGACCAGCGCGCCGGTGAAGGTCACCGTGGCGCCCTTGGGGCGGGAGATGATCAGGGCCTCGCCCTGCACCACCTTGCGGAACAACCGGCCGAAGAGCAGCAGCGTGCCCAGACCGATGAGCAGAAGGACGGCGACGAGCACACCGACACCGATGGTGACCACAGACATGGCTGTTCCCTTGGACTGACCTGGCCGCGAATGATGTGAACGATCGAAGGAAGAGGCGGGGGCGGGTGGGGTGGGGGCTGGGACGGGGGAGACGCGACTGGGAGGCGCGACGCCGCGTCCGCCGCTCGACGGGGGCGGGTCTCAGCCGATGGCGCCCGGCGGAGCGGGCATGACCCAGAAGAACTCGCCCTCGGCGTCGTAGTCGTAGAGGAGTGCGGACACCCCGGCGCGCAGGACGCCTCCCGGCCCGGCCGCGTCGTCGGGGCTCTGCCGTACCTGCACCAGCGCCGAGGACCCGTCGACGGCGCGGACCTCGGCCTGTCCGAAGTCCGGCCCGACCCGGCCGGTCCGGATCACGCATCCCAGGCCCACGAAGTCCCGTCGGGAGGGCGGCGGCAGCGGCTCGGGCATCAGCCGCCGCAGCGGCCACACGAGCAGGCGGGCCCCCAGCCACCCGCCGGCCAGGGCCACCGGCAGCAGGAACCACCGCGCGCCGTCGCCCAGCCAGGCCCGCCCGGCCAGCGCGGTGAACCAGGCGAAGGCCACCACGAGCGACACCGCCACCGTGATCGGCACCCCGCCCAGGCCCAGCACCCGCGCCAGCCCGGTACGGACGTGCCGCCCCGCGCTGTGGCCGTGACCGGTGTCCCCTCGGCCGGGACCGTGGCCCGTGTGACCGTGACCGCTGTGGCCGTGACCGGTGTGGCCCCCGCCGTGACCGCTGTGGCCGTGACCGGTGTGCCCTCCACCCTGACCGCTGTGGCCGTGACCGCCGCGGGCGCCGTGCAGATGCGCGCCCCCGACGAGCACCAGCACCCAGTAGCCCACCACCACGACCAGCGCGAAGCTGAAGATCACGGTCGGATACCCCGTGACCGCCCCCACAAAGCCGCGCACCGCGCTCGCCTGCCTCTGCATCCCCGTGACGGCCACGCTCCCCGTGAACCGCAGCCGTCAGAGTGACACCCCGTCCGCTCCCGCACAGTGCCTGATCCCGGCAGTTTTCAGGGGCGCTTCACGTCCGGGAACAGCTCACACCGCGTACGCCCCGCACGGGCGCCGCCAAGGGTCGGGCGTCCTGTCCGCCGCCCCTGAGCGCCTACCTGACGGGCCGTCAGCCAAATGACGTGGAGGAGGGTCCGCCGGTGAAGCTGTCGCCGGGACGGGAAGATCGCGTTACCAATCGGTGAAACAGCGCGGGAAAGATAGTGGGTACCAGACGCAACCACGTGCAGAATGACATGAGGTACACCATGCCGATCAGCAACCGACGAACCGTCGTCGCCGCTGCCACCGTCGTTGCCGCCTGCGCTCTCACGCTCACCGCGTGCGGGTCGTCCGACGGGTCCTCGAACGCCGCGGCCACGACCGCCGCCAGTCAGACGACCGCGCCCGCGGCCACGAGCACCATCCCCTCCTCGTCCTCCACCGCTGACACGGCAGGCACCCAGGGAACACCCGCGAACGCCTCGGGCTCCTCGGGCTCTTCAGGCTCCTCGGGAGGCTCCTCCGGGTCCGCGAACTCCTCGGGAGGCTCCTCGGGGTCCACCGCGGGTTCGTCCAGCGGCGGGTCGACGGGCACCCCGCAGTGCGCCACCTCGGACCTGACGATCTCCTTCGAGACGGGCGGGGACGCGGCGCCCGACGTGACGTCGGACGAGCAGCAGACGACGGGCGTCGACCTGCACAACCGCAGCAGCCACGCCTGCAAGGTCGGGGGCTTCCCCGGCGTGGACCTCAACGGCGGCTCCACCAACTGGTCGCTGGTACGCAAGAGCCAGACGTACAGCGCGATCACCCTCAACCCGGGTGACGACACCGACTTCTCGATCTACTTCGCCCCCGAGCAGGGCGGGACGTGGACCCCGCAGACGGTGACCATCACGCCCCCCAACCAGACCACCAGCGTGACACTGAAGTGGCCGTGGGGTCCGGTGACGCTGCAGAACGGTGCGACGCACCCGGCCACCTACGTCGGCCCGATCGGCTGACCCGAGCAGCGCCCGGGAGCAGTACCCGCACGGGACACCACGGTCAGGACCATCCGCCCACGGTTGGTCCTGACCGGCGTACGGCCCCGACCGCAGCCGTCCGCCAGGCGGTCAGGACGTCCCATCACGACAGGGTCACGGCTGTCCGGTTCCTCCCCCCTCCCGCCAACCTCCTCCGGCAGGATGCTGCTTTCTGCATCCACCGGACCACCCGACGTCCCGGAACGGTGGGGACAGTCGAGCGATCGCGTCAAGCGAGGCCAGGCCAGAGGGGCTTGCGATGAACCACCGTTTCAACCCGCCGCCGGGGTGGCCGGCGCCGCACGAGGGCTGGGTTCCGGATGAGAACTGGCGACCGGACCCTTCTTGGCCGCCGCCTCCCCCTGGCTGGCAGTTCTGGGTACCCACACTGCCCCACCCCGGCCTGCCGGGTCCCTCCTGGGCGTCCCCGCCGCCCGGTGCCGCTACGGTCCCCATCGAGTCCGCTCCGCCGCAGAGTTCGGGCACGGTCGCCCAGACACCGCAGAACGAACCGGAGGCCGCGACACCCGGGGGTCTGCCGCCCCAGCGCGGCGGCCTGTTCGGTCGCCGCCATCGCGACGAGACACCCGAAGCGGCCGAGCTGCGTGCGTGGATCGAACGGACGCAGGGCGCGAGTGCGACGCGGGTCGCCGGACTCATCCACCAAGTGCGCTCCGAGGCCGCCGCGTTGCGGAACCAGGCCGAGACGGAAGCCGCCCAGATGGTCAAGGAAGCCCGGGACGTGGCGAAGGAGATCCTGGACGACGGGCGGAGAACGGCGAAGGAGACCCTTCGACTCCAGAAGGACGCCGAGAAGTTCCGCCGGGACATCCGCGAGGCCCAGACGACGCTCGCCGCCGTCCAGGCCAGGATCACCACCGCGGACGAGGCCGCCCTGCTCCAGGAAGTCGGGATCTACGCCTACCGGCACCAACTGCACGACGCCATCGCGTACCGAAGCCGGCTCGAATCCCTCCAGACGGAGATCAAGGATCTGGCACGTACCAACAGGGCGGTGCTTGCCGCCACGGACTGGACCGTCAACGGATCGAAGCGCGAGGGCCAGAAGATGGTCCGCGACTTCTCCAAGCTCATGCTGCGCGCCTACAACGCCGAGGCGGACTACGCCGTGCGAACCATGCGTCCGCACCGCCTCAACTCGCTGATCGACCGCCTGTACAAGAGCCGGGAGACCATCGCGAAGCTCGGCGCGACGATGCACATCCGCATCTCGGACAGCTACCACAACGCCCGGGTACGGGAGTTGGAGCTCACCTCGGACTTCCTGCAGAAGAAAGACGAGGAGAAGGAAGCCCAGCGCGAAGTCCGGGCCCGCGAGAAGGAAGAGGCCGCCGTACAGCGGGAGCTGGATCGCGAGCGGGAGAAGCTACACAAGGAACAGGGCCACTACGAGGCGGTCATCGAACGTCTCAGGGCGCGCGGTGAACACACGGCGGTCAGCGAGATGCAGGCCAAGCTGGTCGAGATCGAGGACGCCCTGCGCAGCGTGGAGAGCAGGGCCGCCAACATTCGGACGGGGTACGTGTACGTCATCTCCAACGTCGGCGCCTTCGGTGACCGGATGGTCAAGATCGGCCTGACCCGCCGCCTCGAACCTCTGGAGCGCGTTCAGCAGCTCAGCGGCGCGGCCGTTCCCTTCCGCTTCGACGTCCACGCGCTGATCTTCAGTAAGGACGCTGTCGGCCTTGAAACCCAGCTCCACCAGGAGTTCGCGGCACGCCGGGTGAACCGGGTCAACGGCCGCAAGGAGTTCTTCCACGTCACCCCCGCCGAAGTGCGGGACGCGCTGCAGCGCTACGCCGGACAGCACCTGGTCGAGTTCACCGAGGAACCCGAGGCCCTGGAGTGGAGGGCGAGTACGTCCGAGCCCAGCGCGTGAGTCGCCGAGCCCGACCGGTTCTTCACGTGTGACGGGGCTTCCGGCTCGTCGGCGTCGCGGCCGGGCTCCGTGAAGGGGCGGACGGGTAAGGGCGACCGTGATCGGACGCCACACCCGCGCCCGCCGGGGGCCCGGCCCGTCAGGACCGCGCGGGAGCGCTACGGGCAGGCGTCTTCCTGCTGCTTGCCGCGGGTGAGGCGGGCGAAGAGGGGTGGGGAGTCCCAACCCGTCCGTTCGCCGCTGAGCCAGCCCTCCACCGACGGCGTCGGCGGGCGCACCCGGCCCAGAACGTAGAGGGCGACGCCGACGACCGCGCCCGCGACGGCGATCGCGAAGCAGATCCACAGCGCCGTCCTCGTACCGTCGTCGAGGCCGTGCCCGACCGTGCCGGCGACGTACAGCAGCACCGGCGCGACCATGAACGCCGCCACCGCCCGGAGCAGCTCGATGATCGCGAACACGCGCTGCACGTTGGTGGAGCGCAGCGAGAAGCCGGCGATGAACAGCGCCGGCACGACGGAGGAGCCGACACCGACGCCGACCAGCCCGGAGCCCACGGCGGTGAGGACGGAGGTGGGCGGGGCCGCGGCGTTCATGACGAGGATGCCGGCGGTGAGGAAGCCCAGGCCGACGAGGACGTAGTAGTGCAGCAGGCGGGTCCGGAAGACGCTGCCGAAGACGACCGCGGTGAGCACCGCGCCGCCGAACTCGGGGAGGTAGAGCAGCCCCAGGTGCAAGGGGGTGTGGTGGTGGGAGAGCGAGGTCAGGGTCAGGGAGATCGCCGACACCGAGGCGGCCGCCGCGCAGATCGCGGCGACGATGCCGGCCACCGGGAGGGTGCTGAGCAGGCTCGACACACACAGCAGCGGCCGCTTGGAGGTGTACTCGTGGACGAAGAGGGCGACGATCAGCAGCAGCCCGCCGAGCAGCGGTCCGCACGTGGCGGGGTCCAGGAAGGAGTGGGTGAGCAGCCGCGAGGCGCCGAGGAAGGCCGCCACGCAGCCGGCGGTGGCGAGCCCGAGCGCGAGGTAGTCGACGGGGGCGCCGGGATCGGCCGCCGGGGTCTCCTGGAAGGTCAGGGCGGAAAGGACGAGCGCCGCGACCGCGATCCCGGCGATGATCCAGAACAGCGGCCGCCAGCCGTCGGCGTTCGCCTGGACCCCGCCGACCACCGGGCCGAGGGCGACCGCGCCGAAGATGCACACGTTCATGATCACGGCGGTCGAGCGCAGCCTGGCGGCCGGATATCCGATGATCAGCGGCGGGACGGCGGCGATGAGCAGCAGGCTGGTGCACAGCCCCTGAAGGACGTGTCCGACGATGAACATCGCCGGGACGGTCGCCGCCGCGGTGAGCACCGAGCCGATCACCAGCAGGGTTCCGTAGACGAGCAGCATCCGCCGCTGCGGCAGCAGCTGGGCGAACTGGACGGCCAGGACGGTGCCCACGGCGTAGCCGGCGTTGGCCATGCCGGTCGTCACGTTCATGGCCTGCGGGCTCATGTGCAGCTCGCGGGCGATGAGCGGCGTGATGGGCCCCAGCGCGGCCGAGAGGGCCAGGTACGGGACCAGGGCGAAAACGACCATCGCCGCCACCGCGGGATAGCGGCCGGCGAGCGGACCCTGTCGCATCGGTCGTTTTCTCCTTGATCGGTAGGAAATCCGACATGCCGTCACCATGGTGAACCGCCGACGGGGCGCGCGGAGGGCGGCACGCCGCGCCCAGAGGGGTGCACCGGGGCCTACCAGGTCACACCGGGTCGTCGACGGGGGCCGAAAGGGTCCGCTGGAGGCTGACGGAGGCCGAAGGAGGCTGACCGGGACCGATGGAGGCCGATGCAGGTCGATGCAGGCCGATGCAGGTCGATGCAGGCCGATGCAGGCCGATGCAGTTCGATGGGGGCCGCTTGACGAGGCGCCGGGCGTTGACGAGGCGCCGGGGACGGCCGGGGCGGCGGCGGAGGAGGTGGTGGTGGTGCTGGTGGCCGTGCGGACCCGCGTCCAGCGTGGCCGCGGGTCCGGCGCCTCCGGCAGCGTCAGGCCGGCGCCGGACATGCCGAAGCCGGCGCGCACTCGGCGCGCCGGCTGACCCACCGGGCTCAGGCAGGCCGGGGGCGGTCCGGCCGAAGCAGTCCGGCCGGACCCCGGGGGCGGGCGAGAGGCACGGCGGGGCTGGGCGGGGCGGGAGAAGGAACCGCTACCGGATTACCGGGTAAGAGAATTGACGTAGTGCGTGCCGGCCGAGTAATAGGCGTTCACGGACTTGTTCACGTCGTTCAGCGTGAGAGATTTTCCGGCCTGGTAGTAGAACCAGTTCACCTGCATGTTCCAGGTCCGCTGTCCGGTGAAGGGAAGGTCGATCAGCCACGTGCTGAAAGCCACGTTGACGGGGCCGCGCATCGAGTAGTCGGCGCCGCTGGTGAAGATCTTCTCGCCGTCGAGGAAGTAGGTCGTCTGCCCCTTCACCGCGACGATCATCACGGTGTGCCAGCCGTGAAGCCGCTGGTAGGAGGGCTGGTAGACGCGGTCACCCTCCTTCTCGCTGTGCCAGCTCGTCGCGTCGAGCTCGGGCTTCGGGGACCCCCAGCCGCCGTTGGGCATGTACTCGTAGTCGAGTTCGCTGTAGTTCTTCTTCTCGGTGGACGGCGAGATGGCGTAGAACGACTCGTTGATGTGGTCGCCGTTCTGACCGGAGACGGGCCCGTCGGTGAAGTAGATCCGAGCTGCGTAGGTCCCGGTGAAGAATTGCGGCTCGGCAGTCGTCAGCTCGGTCTGGTGGGTGGTCGCCTTGGTGCCGCCGCTGGTGAGTTGCAGTTGGAGCGCCTTGCCGCCCTGGGCGTCCGACGCGGACGGGAAGCTGACGCCGTCCGTCGTCCACGTGTCGTGGACGCCCGGTCCGCCGCCCTCGGTGCGGATCGTCCAGCCGTGCGCCCGCAGCGACGGATCGTCGCCGCCCGTGTAGTGGAAGTCGTCGAACAGGAGCCCGTCGGGCCGTAGCGTGGTCGACTTCGGCCGAGGCGTGGTCTGTCCCGCCTGGACCTGGCCCGGCGATGCGCTCTGTCCCGGGGAGGCGCTCCGCCCCGCCGCCGAGCCCGCCGCCGCATCCGCCACGGGACTCGCGGGACTCGCGGGATGCAGGTGGCGGTACAGCGGGACGACGAGTACGACGCCGCCGACCGCCACGACCACCACGAAGACCAGCAGGTTGAACACCCTCCTGCCCCGGCTGAGGGGTTGGCGTCTGGAAGACGGCACGGAAACTCCTGATCGCAAAAGAGAAAGAGGGTGCTGAAGATAACCTCTGTGCCCGTCATTTCCTATGGGGAAATAGCGGCGGCCCGCCGATCCTACTCATGCTCTTACCCGTTCCCCCGGGGCCCTTCCGGGCGGCCTTCACCCTCGCGGTCCGATTTGCCCGCTTTACAGACTATGCGGCGTTCGTCGGCACTTTGACTCCGCGTCCGGACGGAAGCATTCCGCTACCACGCACCCTTCCGGCCTTCCCTCCGGACGAACTCGGATTGTGTTCAGGGGCACATCAGCTGTGTGTATTACGTGAGGGAGGTGTGTGGCATTATGAGCCGACGTCCGGCTGGGGAGCCGGACACGCATCGGCGCGCCTTTACCAAGGCGCGCCGCCTCAGTGCACGGCGTCTCCGGGGACAGGCCGTGGTTCAGTCAAGGGGGGAAGGTTGTCGACCACGCGTGCGCGACGCGCACCGGCCGACGAACAGCGCGTCACGCGCAGTCGGCACCGCAGAAACCGCGCCAGGTTCGCGCAGGACCAGGACGCAGTCGCGCCCGTCGTCGACACCGTGGCCCTGGTGCCCGCCCGCAACGAGGAAGTCGGCGTGCTCACCGCGCTGCACTCGCTCGCCCGGCAGACCCGGCGCCCGGACATGATCATCGTGGTGGTGAACAACTCCACGGACCGCACACTGGACTTCGCGCAGGGGTTCGCCGCCGAGCCGGACTCGCCGCGCACCGTGGTGCTGAACCTGCAGAACAACCCGCACAAGAAGGCCGGCGCGCTCAACTACGGCCTGCGCTGGCTGCGGGAGCAGATCGGCGGCCGGCTGACCACCTCGGTCGGCCACGTGCTGGTCATGGACGCCGACACCGACCTGCACCCGAAGTTCATCGAGCGCGCCCGCAACGTCATCGCCTCGGACCCGGAGCTGGGCGGGGTCAGCGCGGCCTGCCTGGGGCGCACCAACCTGTGGCAGAGCCCCTGGCAGCGCTTCCTGCTGGGCATGCAGATCATCGAGTACGGCCGGGCCGCCAACGCCCGCTACCGGCGCAGCATCCACACCATGTCGGGTGCCGGGTCCTTCTACCGCGGTGAGGCGCTGCAGAACCTCATGGACTGGCGGGGCGAGGTCTTCTGGGAGGACCACAGCAACCTCGTCGAGGACTACGAGACCACCCTCGCGCTCAAGGAATCCGGCTGGAAGGTCACCGCCAACCAGCTCTGCATCGCCTACACCGACCTCATGCCCACCCTGCGCGAACTGATCCACCAGCGTGAGCGGTGGACCCGCGGCACCGTGGACACGCTGCGCGGGCGCGGCATCACGAAGTTCACCTGGCACTCGATCATCACGATGGCGATGGGTGTCCTGGGCGCCGCCTACATCCTCGGTTTCGGCACCGCGCAGCTCTCCCTGTGGGTGAAGTACGGCTTCAACTCCCAGCCGGTCTTCATGGTCCTGATCGCCTTCTGGATCGTCTATCCGGCGCTGCGGGTGACCAATCTCGGGTGGAAGGCCATGCTCGTCGAGGCGTCCCTCCTTCCGGAACTGGTGTACACGGTCGTGCGCCTGTACTGGATGGTGTCATCCGTCGCGAAGTCGTACCTGACCCGGGTATCGGCCTGGAAGTGAAGTAGGGAAACCAGTGAATCCCCTCAAGGGGGCGGGAATTGTTCTCGCCCTCGCACTCGTCGCTGTTCTCGTGACCGGCGTCTCGGACGTCTCGAAGCTGATTCTCTGGATCACGTGCGCCATTGTGGTGTTCTCCCTCTCCACCATGATCGCCTCCGCCAGGCGCCGCCGCCAGGACCGCCGGACGGCGGCCGGACGAGGCCGCTGAACCAGTCGGCCCCACATGCCGGTTCGGCTCAGCCAAGCGAGGCGTCCCGACCGGGCGGGCCGGCTCAGCCGAACCTGTCGACTCAGCCAGCGGGCTGAGCGGGCTGAGCCAGCGGGCTGAGCGGGCCGCTCAGTCGAACAGGCCGATCCGGCGCGGAGAGCCCGGCCGGCCGGGTCCGACCGGCTGAGCCAGAAGCGGCCGCCGGCTAACCGCCGGCCGGTACCGGTCGGCGGTCGGCGGGCCGCGCGCGCAGCGCCCGGGCCAGCGCGCCGTCGCCGGCCAGCACCGCGGCGCCGTCGGCCAGCAGTTCGGCCGGCGGCCGGCGGCCCTGGATCAGCTCGACGCACACGTCGGCGGTCAGGGCGAGGCGGGCGTCGGCGGCGGGGGCTGGGCCGTCGGCGTAGGAGAACTCCCCGCCGGAGCGGACGAGGTGGAAGCCGCTCTCGTCGACGCGGACCTCCAGGACGCCGTCGGGCAGACCGTCGAGGCGCTCCAGTACACCGATGAGCGGGACGGCGAACCAGTGCGCCCGGACGGCGTCGGTGGGGCGCGGTTCGCCGAGTCCGTCGGCTCCGAAGGCGGCGAGGGCGGTCAGTACCGGCGTCAGCCGCCGCCCCCGCGCGGTGAGTTCGTAGACCTGTACGGAGGCTGGAGCGGGCAGTCGGCGCCGCTCCAGGAGTCCGTCGCGCTCCAGGTCCCTGAGCCGGGTGGCGAGCATGTCCGTGCTGACGCCCGGAAGGTCGGCGTGCAGGTCGGTGTACCGGCGGGGTCCGGCGAGCAGTTCGCGGACGACGAGCAGCGTCCAACGGTCCCCCACCGTGTCGAGAGCCCGGGCCACGGCGCAGTACTGGTCATAGCTTCGGCGTGCCATGCGCCATAGTGTAGAGGTGTGGTAGGAATTTCCAAGGTGCTACTTGGAATAACCAAGGGGAGGCCGGGGCATGGAGTTCCGCCAGTCCAACAAGCTGAACGGTGTCTGCTACGAGATCCGCGGCCCGGTGATCGAGCAGGCCGACGCGCTGGAGGAGGCCGGGCACAGCGTGCTGCGGCTGAACACCGGCAACCCGGCGCTGTTCGGCTTCGAGGCGCCGGAGGAGATCGTCCAGGACATGATCCGGATGCTCCCCCGCGCGCACGGCTACACCGAGTCGCGCGGGGTGCTGTCCGCGCGCCGGGCGGTGGCCCAGCACTACCAGGCCCGGGGGTTCCACGAGGTCGACGTGGACGACATCTACCTCGGCAACGGGGTCTCCGAGCTGATCTCCATGTCGGTCCAGGCCCTGATCGAGGACGGTGACGAGATCCTCATCCCGACGCCGGACTTCCCGCTGTGGACGGCCGTCACCACGCTGGCCGGCGGCAAGGCCGTGCACTACCTGTGCGACGAGGGCGCCGACTGGTACCCGGACCTGGCCGACCTGGAGTCGAAGATCACCGACCGCACCAAGGCCATGGTGATCATCAACCCCAACAACCCCACAGGCGCCGTCTACCCGCCGGAGATCCTGGAGGCGATGCTGGAACTGGCCCGGCGGCACGGGCTGATGGTCCTCTCCGACGAGATCTACGACAAGATCCTCTACGACGACGCCGTCCACCACAGCCCCGCGGTGCTCGCCCCCGACCTGGTGGTGCTCACCTTCAGCGGACTGTCCAAGGCGTACCGGGTGGCGGGCTTCCGCAGCGGCTGGCTCGTCGTCAGCGGGCCGCGGAACCTGGCCAAGGACTACCTGGAGGGCCTGACCATGCTGGCCTCCATGCGGCTGTGCGCCAACGCCCCCGCGCAGTACGCGATCCAGGTCGCGCTGGGCGGACGGCAGAGCATCCGGGACCTCGTGCTGCCCGGCGGCCGGCTGCTCCAGCAGCGGGACACGGTCTGGGAGCGGCTCAACGAGATCCCGGGCATCTCCTGCGTCAAGCCGAGGGGCGCGCTGTACGCCTTCCCGCGGATCGACCCCGAGGTGCACAAGATCGTGGACGACGAGCGGTTCGTCCTGGACCTGCTGCTGCGGGAGAAGATCCAGGTGGTCCAGGGCACCGGCTTCAACTGGCCCCGTCCGGACCACTTCCGTGTCATCACGCTGCCGCGCGCCGACGACCTGGAGGCGGCGATCGGCCGCATCGGACGGTTCCTCGCGGGCTACCGGCAGACCTGAGCGCCGCCTGCCCTGCCGCCCGTATCCGGCGGGCACCGGGGTTCCCCGGCCGGATGCGGGCTGGGCAGCCCGCTTCGGACGCGGGAGGACGCTTCGGGCGCGGGGGATGTGGACCGGCTTCGGGCGCGGGGGATGCGGACCGGCTTCGGGCGGCGGGACGCGGTGCGGGTTCGGGCGGGGGGTCAGCCGCCGTCGGGCGGAGGCCAGGCCGCGGTCTCCACGGGCCGGTCACCGCGTTCCCGGAGCCGCTGCCGGAGCCGCTGCCGGAACCGCCGCTGGGCCTCGGCGTTACCGTGGACCAGCATCACCTCCCCGGGCCTGACCTGGTCGACCACCTTCAGCAGGCCGTCCCGGTCGGCGTGCGCGCCGAGTTGGAACTGCCGCACCGCGGCCCGCACCTCGACGGGCCCGTCGGGGAGTTCGAGGGTCGAGCCGCCGTGGGCCAGCCCGAGCAGGCGGCGTCCCGGCGCCTCCTCGTCCTGGTACCCGCAGATCACCAGGGCGTTGGCCGGGTCGGGCAGGATGTCGCGGGCCCACTCGACGGCCGGGCCGCCGCGCAGCGTGCCCGCGGTCGAGATCACTCCCCCGCGACGGAACGTCAGCCGTTCGGCGCGGCGTTCCCGCCGTCGCTCGACGGCCTGCGTGACATGGCGGCTGAGACCACAGGGCCGACCTCCGAGCGGATCTCCTCGGCCGGCTCCCCTGCAAGGTCACGGTGTACTTCTTGGTTGCCCTACCGTCCGGCCGACGATGCGGCCCCCGCACTCGCGGACAGCCCGCCGGACACCCGTCGTACGTCAACGGGTACCCGCTCCCCTGGCCGCCGCTTCGCGGGTGAACACTCGCGCCTGTGTGCCCGTGGAGGGGTGCGAGCGCCTCGGCCTACCGTGATGTGTCGACGGCTGCTCCTCACGGCGGCCGTCGGTGGTGCGCGGTTCGCGGTTCATGGTTCGCGGTGCGCCCTTCGTGGGTCGTGCGTCGCGGGTGGCGGTTCGTGTTCGTGGTCCGGTTCGGCGTTGAGGGAGACCGCTCATGGCCAGCGCGTTTCAGGAGCGCAAGCTCAGGGGGATGTTCGACGCGTTCGACGCGGACGGAGACGGCTGTCTGCGCGAGGAGGACTTCAGGGCGCTGGTGGCCCGCTGGAGCCTACTGCCGGCGGTGGGGCCCGGGACGGAGGTGCGGGCGCGGGTGGAGACGCTGCTGATGGGGTGGTGGGCGACGCTGCTGGAGGCCGGGGACGCCAACGGTGACGGGGCCGTGGACTGGGGCGAACTGCTCGCTCTCGTCGACCGGTTGCCCACGATGGTCGCGGATGTCACCGCGACCGCCGACACCATCTTCGACGCCGTGGACGCCAACGGGGACGGAGTCATCTCCCCGGAGGAGCACCGCACGCTGGTCGAGACCTGGAACGGGCAGCCCGTGGACACCTCGGGCGTCTTCGAACTGCTCGACCTGAACGGCGACGGCCACCTCAGCCGCGAGGAGTTCGCCCTGCTGTGGCGCCAGTTCTGGATCAGCGACGACCCCGCAGAGCCGGGAAACCTGCTCTGCGGTCGCTTCCCCGGGTAGGCCCGGCCGGTACAGCCGGCGACCGCTCGGGCGCCCCTCCCCTCGGTGGGCCGGTCCCGTGGTGATGGGACCGGCTGGCCGAGGCGGGGGGGGCGGCTACCGCTGGGGGCCGGCCTTGAAGGTGCGGCGGGCCCACAGGTAGCCGACCAGGGAGAGCCCGGCGCACCAGGCGAGGGCGATGGCGGCGTTGCTGCCTATCCCGGTGCCGAGCCACAGTCCGCGCAGGGTCTCGATGATCGGGGTGAAGGGCTGGTACTCGGCGAACCAGCGCAGGCCGGTGGGCATGGAGCCGGTCGGCACGATGGCGCTGCCGAGGAAGGGCATGAACGTCAGCGGCATCGGGATGTTGCTGGCGGACTCCGGGTTCTGCGCGATCAGGCCGATACCGGCGGAGATCCAGGTGAGGGCCAGGGTGAGTACGGCCAGCAGTCCGATGGCCGCGAGCCACTCGACCGGCGTCGCGTTGGGACGGAAGCCCGTCAGGAGGGCGACGCCGATGACGAGGGTGGCGCTGGTCATCGTCTGGAGCACGCCGCTGACCACGTGGCCGGTCAGGAACGCGCCCCGGGAGATCGGCATCGTACGGAAGCGGTTGACGATGCCCTCGGTCTTGTCGACGCACACGCTGATCGCGGTGGTGAGGGCGCCGGAGGTGACGGCCATCAGGATGATGCCGGGCGCCAGGTAGTCGATGTAGTGGCCGCCGCCGGTGGACTGGGTGCTGATGCCGGCGCCCAGGGCCCTGCCGAAGACGTAGTTGAACAGCAGCAGCACCATGACCGGCATGATGACGACGGTGAGCGTCAGGGACGGGTAGCGCAGCGCCTTCTTGAGGTTGCGCCGCAGCATCGTCCTGGCGTCGCGCGCCGCGTAGGACACGGAGGCGGAGACCGCGGCGGGCGCGGAGGCGGGCACGGTGGCGGGCGTGATGGCCATCAGACGTTCTCCTTCTGCGGTGCTGCGAGGTCGGCCGTGTCGGCGGGACGGGGGCGGCCGGTGAGGGTCAGGAAGACGTCGTCCAGGTCGGGCGTGTGCATGGTGAGCGACTCGGCCTGGACGGCGACGGACTCCAGGACGTCGAGCACGGCCCGCAGGTTGGGGATGGAGCCGTCGCTGGGGATCTGGAGGGTGAGGGTGTCCTCGTCGCGGGTGGCGACGCCGAATGCGCTCGCTGCGGTCCCCAGCCCCTCGGGATCGGCGAACCGGACCTTGATGTGGCCGCCGGGGATGAGCCGCTTCAGCTCCTCGGGGGTGCCCTCGGCGATGAGCCTGCCGTTGTCCAACACGGCGATGCGGTCGGCGAGCCGGTCGGCCTCGTCGAGGTACTGGGTGGTCAGGAAGATGGTCACGCCGCCGGCGACGAGGCCCCGGATGATCTCCCACATGGTGCGCCGGCTGCGCGGGTCGAGCCCTGTGGTGGGCTCGTCGAGGAAGATGATCCGCGGGTCGCCGACGAGGGTCATCGCCAGGTCGAGCTTGCGCCGCATGCCGCCGGAGAAGGTGGTGGCGGTCTTGCCCGCCACCTCGGTGAGGTCGAAGCGGCGCAGCAGTTCCTCGGTGCGCCGCCTGCCCTCGCGCCGGTCGAGGTGGTGCAGGTCCGCCATGAGGAGCAGGTTCTCCTCGGCGGTCAGCAGGTTGTCGACGGCCGAGAACTGGCCGGTCACGCCGATCGCGGCGCGCACCCCGTCCGGGGACGCGGCGACGTCGTGGCCGGCGACCCGGGCCTGCCCGGCGTCGGCGCTGAGGAGCGTGGACAGGATCTCCACCGTGGTGGTCTTGCCGGCACCGTTCGGCCCGAGCAGCGCGAAGACGGTGCCCTCGGCGATGGTCAGGTCGATGCCGTCGAGCACGAGCTTTTCACCGTAGGACTTGCGCAGGCCGGTGGCGGTGATCGCCGGCACCGGCGCGTTCGCGGCGATCGGCGCGGACGTCTGGGGTGCGGTCATTGCCGCTTTCCTTTCAACGGTGGAGATACGGACGGGGTTGGTGAACCGGAGTCGGGGCTGAGGGGCAGGGGTGCCCGGGGCCGGAGCCCGGAACCCCGGGGCCGGCGGTCGGAGGCCGGCCCCAGGCAGGTGCTCGGGGTGCTCGGGGTGCTCGGGGTCAGGAGCGGCTGATGACGATGTCGCCGGCCGAGGTCCGCGCACGCACCTCGACGGTCTCGTCGGAGTCGGCGGGGCCGTCGGAGGCGCCGAGCGAGTTGCGGATGGTGCCGTACTTGGTGTTCACGTCGAGCCAGGCCGCGGTGCCCTCGTGGATGCCGACTTCGAGGTTGCCGACGGCGGTGCGCAGGTCGACGCGGCCGCGGGTCACGTCGCCGACGCGGATGCCGCCGTTGGAGGAGGCGGCTTCGACCCCGGCGTGCGCGGTGCCCACCTCGATGCGTCCGTTGGCGGACTTGGCGCCGACGTTGCTGTGCGCGATGCCCACGGAGATGTCGCCGTTGGCCGCGTTGGTCTTCAGGTCGCCGGTGACCTCGCCGATCTCGGTGGTGCCGTTGCCGTTCTTGACGGTCGCCGCGCCGGTGACGGTGCCGATCTCGACCCGGCCCATGCCGACGATCTCGACGTCCCCGGTGGAGCGGGCCAGCCGGATGTTGCCGTGGTCGGTCCTGAGCTCGGCGCCGGCCACCTCATCCAGCTGGAGGTCGCCGAGCGAGGTCCTCAGCACGACCTCGCCGAGGCGGCCCGCGGCGAAGAAGCCGCCCATGCCGGAGGTGCCGCGGACGTCCGACCCGGCGGGCAGTTCGACGCTCACCTCGACGGCGCCCGGCATGCCGAACAGGGACCGCTTCTTGGGCGTCCGAACGGTCAGGTGGCCGTCCGCGAAGGTGACCTGGGTCTGCTGCACGGCGCGGACGTCGTTGTCGTCCGATCCGTTGCGCGGCAGCACCTCCACGACGGTGTCGGTGCGCTTGCCGGCGGTGATGCGAGCGGTGCCGACCTCCAGCTCGAAGGTGGCGGAGATGGGCTCAGGGGTCTCGAAAGCAGGCATGACGGTGCCGTCCTCTTGGCTCGGTTGAGCGAGATCCCGCCGCTGCGGCGGGTGATGGGTGACGTCGGTACGTCGGACGGATCGGCGATCCGCCGGTGAAGGTGGAGGTGGAGGTGGGGCCGGGGCCCCGGCCGCTAGCGGACCCAGCCGGTGAAGCCCCGGCTGCCCGCGCTCTTGCCGCGGCCCGGCGGGCTGACGCGTTCGCCGCCGTCAAGGGCGGTGGACACGGCCCGTACCAGCCAGGCGTTGACCGACAGGCCCTCCGCCGCCGCCGCGCTCTCGGCGCGGCCCTTGAGGTGGGCGGGGAGGCGGAAGTTGATGCGCGCCATGGCGCCGTCGTCGGCCTCGGCGTCCGTGGGCGGGGTGGGCGACGCGGGCGCGGCGGGGGCGCTGGCCAGCGCCTGCGTCTCGTGGAACAGCTCGGGGGCGGGCGGGGGGGTCACCACGAACTCGGGGTCGAGTCCGCGGAGCCGCACGTCGACCGAGCCGGGCGCCAGCTCCCGGGTGACCTCGCTCATCGCGGCGGACAGCGCGTTGAGCAGGGTGAGTCGGAAGGCGGACTCCAGCGGCGTGGTGAGCCGCTCGGCCAGGGCGCGGGCTTCGTCACCGCCGGCGTCCGCCGCGACGGCGAGTTCTTGCCGGAGGTTGTCGACGTAGGGCGTGAGGTTCATGACGCCATCATGGCACATCCATGGCGCCATTGCGAGCCATCGTGGCACTTTCATGATGCCACCCACTCTGACCTGCTGCTTCATCGGAATATTTGCGCGCCGCGGCAGGACTCGCACACGAAAACGGCCCACCATGACGCCAAGATGGCACCACGACGACACCACTGCCGTTCTAGCGTGGCACCATCCCGGCGCCCGTCGACACCAGACCCGGCCGACGCGCTCCGTCCGGCCGGCCGTCACGACGAAGCCCCCCGCAGCTCCCGGGAGTGGGGGCTACGGAGGGCATCGTCCGGCTTCGCTCGGCGTCTCTTCCTCGGTACGTCGTCCTCGGCGTCTCTTCCTCGGTACGTCGTCCTCGGCGTCTCTTCCTCGGTACGTCGTCCTCGGCGTCGCTTCGGGGTCGAAGGGCTTGGAGGGCCTTCGCAAGGTGGGGTCAGTGCTGCGCCGCGACCATGCTCTCGATCTCCTTGAGCACGAGGTCGGGGCGGTCCTTCGGGACCTCGTGGGAGCTGCCCTTGGCGGTGACGAGGGTGCGGTGGGGGCCGGCCTTGACGAACGAGGCGGCGGCGTCCCGCCAGCGCTGGGCGTCCTCGGGGGAGCCGTCGAACGGGGTCTTCTCCGACACGATGACCGTCGCCGGCACCGCGTCCGGCCACGTGGCCTTGTGGTACGCCTTGCTCGTCGCGACGAAGCTCTCGGCGGTGGAGATGAGCTGGCGGTTCTGCGGCGTGTCCGGGTTCTTCTTCGCCGCCGCGACCTCGGGCTGGTCGAAGGCGTAGAGGCGGGCGGTCTCCGCGTCCGTGAAGAGCTGCGGCAGGTTGGCGTCCACGAGGACCGCGCCGGAGAGCATCTTCGGGTTCTGCTCGGCGAAGTAGGTCGCGATCTCGCCGGCCTGGGAGTGGGACACGAGGGTCACGTTCTTGGTGATGCCCAGCTGCTGGAGCCCCGTCGTGAGGTCGCTGACGGCGTCCTGGACCTTCCAGGGACCGGCCACCACGTCGCTCTTGCCGAGCCCGGACCGGTCGTAGGTGACGATGGTGGCGCCGGTGGCCGCGTGGAGCTTGGGGACGAGGTCGTTCCAGTACGACGCGTCGTTGCCGCCACCCGAGTCCAGGACGATGGTGGAGCCGTTGCCCTGCGTGACGTAGAAGGCCAGACGGTGACCGCCGTTGTCGATCATGTGCAGCTTCGCCTGTCCCGCCTGACTGGTCCCCGACGAGGCGGAGGCCGAAGCCGAGGCCGAACCCGAAGTCGAGGCCGAGGCCGAAGCCGAAGCCGACGTCGAGTGCTTCGCGGTGGAGTCGTGGTCGCTGCAGGCCGTGACAGCGCCGGCAGCCACGACCAGCAGGGCGAGGGCCGACAGAGCGCGGTTCACGGACCGGCGGTTGGGTGTGGTGCGGGACATGGCTGATCCTTCGGGCTACGGGGACGGGGGGGACGGGTGCTGTTGACCGCCCTATTCATCATTCGGGCAATCGGTTGATCGCAGAATGTGGCTGGCACGCGTCTCCGTAGTGCGGCTGAGGCGAGTGAGCGCGGTGGGGTTAACCCCCGCACGGCGCCGGATCAGTGCGTCCCACAGGGACGACGCGAGGCGGGCGAGGTCGGCGACGGCCCGCGAAGGCCCGCGAAGGCCAACGTCGGCCCGCGAAGGCCCGGCGAACGGGAGTCCCCCAGCGGCCGGCCGGAGGGCGGACGGATAGCCTCGGCGTCCTGCTTTCCGTTGAACGTGCGCCGGACGGCGCACCGTGCGATTGTGAGTGCGACTCCATGCCGCTGATTGCCCCTGACGTGAACCGCCTGTTCAGCGCGGGCAGTTCGTACCAGAACGCCGACGGCGACCGGATGACGGTGGTGTCCCTGCCGGAGGCGGAGCTGACGCTGCCGACCGGGCAGGTGGCGGCCTGCGACCCCGACACGGCGCTGGGCGAGGAGATCGAGGCGTTCACCGACCAGGTCTCCCCCGGCGCCTACCGGGTGGTGCTGTCGGTCGTGGAGGTGGTGCCGGCCCGCCACTCGGACGTCCTCTCGCACGCGGTCGCCGCGGCCTGGCTGCAGACCGCCGACGTCCCGACCGCCCGCTGGAGCGTGGCCCTGCTGCCGGAGCAGAGCCACGAGGACCTGTCGGACACCGAGTTCTACGGCTACGGAGTCGACGGGGGCACCGGCTGCTTCGTGGACGCCTCCGCCGCCGAGTCGCTCGGCTCCCTCGTGGACGGCTTCAACTCGCCCATCGTCGAGGCCCGGTTCGCCGAGGGCGCCGAGAACCTCCCGATCAACGTCACCGATCCCGACAGCGGCCTCGGCGTGGTCGCCTTCTCCTCAGGCTTCGGCGACGGCCACTACCCCACCTGGGTCGGCCACGCCGAGGACGGAACCGTCACCGGTTTCGTCACGGAGTTCTTCGTCGTCCCCCAGCCCGGCCGCGACAGCGACGACTAGCGGCTCTCCCGGCACCAGCCGGGGCACGTCCGGCGGATCGCCCGACTCCTCTGCCGCAGGCGGGGTTTGCTGCCTACGGTGGTAGCCGGCACATCGGCGATGGGGAGGGGACACCGTGATCACCGGCTGCGTCGTCGGAGAGAGCCTGCGGTCGGGCGCGGTACTGGAACTGACCGGTCTGCGGGTGTGCCGGGTGACGCGCATGGACCTGGCCGGTTCGGCGCGCGGAAGCCAGCCGCCGGTGTGGACGGTTCTGGAGTTCGAGAGTGACGCGGAGGACGACGCGCCGCCGGCCCAGGCCCTGGCGGACGGACTCTCCCCTGACGGGGGCTGGTACGCCGACTACCGGCTGGACGACAAGGAGCGCGTGGTGGTGTTCGCCGGGCGGGTCTTCCGCTACGCGGGCGCCGACGACCCCCGCCGCGCGGAAGCCGTTGCCTACGGGGCGAGCGTGGGCGTTCCGGAGCACCAGCTCGACTGGAGGGACTGAGGCGCGTTCGAGCGTTCGGAGCTCGCTGGTGCCGCTCCCGGCAAGGTGTGCCGGATCAGAGGATCGGCCGCGGGCGGTGCACGACCATGGCGTCGCGAGCGTCCCGCCACGATGACCACGTCGACGGCTGCACCCGCTCGTCGTAGACCCTGGTCTCGGCCGGCCTGAGTCGGTGGATCACCGTCCAGGCTGTCCGCCTGGTCAGCCCTTGAACCCACGCTTCGAGACCGTCTCCAGCGTCGTGGAAGAACCACGAGTTGAAGCTTCCCAGGGCCTCCAAGGCGGGCGCGCATCCGTATCGAAGCTCGCAGTGGACCTGGACGTAGTGGTCGTGGTCACCGTCGTTGTCGCAGACCTCGAACTGCCGAGTGAGGTCCAAGGTGAACGTCGGAACACCGTCGAACGCGTACGTCCCGTACTGGAACAGCAGGCCGTCCGCGTCGGGCACCTCCGGAACGAGGAAGGGCCGTCGGCCGAAACGGAGGAAGGCGAGCCAGACGTCCTCCGTGACCGGATCGGCGAACGCCCGGGATCGCAGTTCGCCCTTGAGCAGTCCCACCGCCTCATCGGTCGACCGTTTCCGCGTCACACCCACCCTCCTCCCGGGCGGCCGGGATGAACGTACCCGGCGGACCTTCCCCTCAGAGCGCTCACTATCGTCCACACCATGACCTCACGTCACCGTCTGCTCAGCCTGGTCCAGAACGCCCCGGAGATCGGTCTGCTGCTGCGCTCGTCGTTCCATTTCGACATCGGGCGGAAGCACCACGGAGAGGGCATGCGGCTTGCCTCGGGTGCGCCGCTGGAGCCGATAGCCGGGGAGTCCGCCGGTGGGGCCTACTTCCTGTGTGCCGAGCAGGACGGTCGCCGGCCGGTGGTGTTCGCGAGTTCCGAAGGGGAGGGCGGGCTGATCGCCGATGACCTGGCGGACGCGCTGGAGATCATCATCGGGCTGGAGTGGCACGACTGCCTCTCGTTCTCCGGTGGGGGCGAGGTGGAGGTCATGCAGGAGTCCGCTCGACACCTCCATCGCCTCCGTGACCAGCGCAACCCGGGTCTCGGCAAGGACGCCGCCCGCGTGGCTGCGGCACTGTCGCTGCGCGTCGTGCCCGTCCCCGACCTTGTCGTCCGGCTGCACGCGGCCGCCTCACGAACCGAGCCGGACCACGTCGTGGCCGACGACCAAGGGCAGGCGTTCGACCCGCTTTTCGGCGAGTACACCGAGCCCCGCCAGGGCGGCTGGCGCTGACCCTGACCGACCCGCGTGTCCGGCGTCGGTCGAGCGCTCACCGGGGGCGCGGTCGGCAGGTCCGCCCGGATCGCCGCGGCCGGGCCCGCCGCGTGCTTCCGTAAACGTTGCCGGGACCCTTGACACCCCTGTGGCGAAGCCCGATTCTCGCTGAGAGCGCTCTCAGTCCCACGTGCACGCACCGCCCCCGCACCGCCCGGCGAACCGGCCGCCCCACAGGTCGGGACACGGCCCCTGCCGGGTGAACCCCCCACGGAGACAAAGGAGTACGCATGTCACCCGCAGGCACGCGCGTACCACCGCCGGCCCGTCGCAAGCGCCTACGGGACGCGCTGCGCGGCGGCCGGAGCACTGTCGCCCTCGTCGCGGCGGTCGCCTCGTTCGGCGTCCTCGCCCTGGCCGGCTCGGCCTCGGCGTCAGCCTCGGCCCCAGCAGCCGCGGCCCCGGCAGCCGCGGCCCCCGCAGCCCGGACCGCGGCCCGACCCGCCGCCGCGCCCTCGGCCGTGCCCGCCGCGCCGTCCGGCTTCACCACCACGTGGAGCGACGACTTCAGCGGCGCTGCCAACACCGGCCTGGACACCGGCACGTGGCGCTACGACGCCGGCGCCGGCTCGTCCTTCGGGACCGGCGAGATCGAGACCATGACCAACAGCACCAGCAACGTCTACACCGACGGCAACGGCCACCTGGTGCTCAAGGCCCTGCACTCCGGCACCGACCCCAACTCCGGCTGGACGTCCGGCCGGGTGGAGACGCAGGCGGACGGCTTCGGCGCCCGGCCCGGCGGTGTGGTGCGGGTGCAGGCGTCGATCCAGCAGCCGAACCTGACCACCGCCAACGGCGCCGGCTACTGGCCCGCGTTCTGGATGCTGGGCTCGCCGCTGCGGGTCGGCGTCGGCTGGCCGGGCTCCGGCGAGGTCGACATCATGGAGGACATCAACGCCCGCAGCTCCGTCTTCGGCACCCTGCACTGCGGGGTCGGCTCGGGCGGGCCGTGCAACGAGACCTCCGGCCTCGGCTCGGGTGAGAGGGCCTGCTCCGGCTGCCAGACCGGCTACCACACCTACGCGGTGGAGATCGACCGCTCCACCTCGCCCGAGCAGCTGCGCTACTACCTCGACGGCTCGCTCTACTTCACCGTCAACTCCTCGCAGGTGGACGCCACCACCTGGGCGAACGCGGTGGACCACAGCTTCTTCGTCATCTTCGACCTGGCCATCGGCGGCGGCTTCCCCGCGGCCTTCGGCGGCGGACCCAACGCGGCCACCGCGTCCGGCGGGCAGATGAACGTCGACTACGTGGCCGTCTACAACAAGCAGCCGGACTACGGCACGAACATCGCGCTCGGCAAGACCGCCACCTCGTCCTCGAACGAGAGCGCGTCCTTCCCGGCCTCGAACGCGGTGGACGGCGACATCTCCACCCGCTGGTCCAGCGGCTTCTCCGACCCGCAGTGGCTCCAGGTCGACCTCGGCCAGTCCTACAACCTCACCCACGCGAGCCTGACATGGGAGGCGGCCGCCGCATCGGCCTACCAGCTACAGGTGTCCCCGGACGGTACGAACTGGACCACCGTCTACACCAACAGCAACAGCCCGCAGGACCTCCAGGACACCGCGCTCAGCACCACGGGCCGGTACGTCCGGGTCTACGCGACCGGCAGAGCGAGCCAGTACGGCGACTCGCTCTACGAGTTGGGCCTGTACGGCACGCCGGCCAGCGGTGGCGGCGGCACGAACCCGGGCACGGGCACGCTGCTGTCGCAGGGGAAGACGGCCACCGCGTCCGCCAGTGAGAACAGCAGCTTCACCGCGCCCATGGCCGTCGACGGCGACCTCGGCACCCGCTGGTCCAGCGGCTTCTCCGACCCGCAGTGGCTCCAGGTCGACCTCGGCGCCGTGCACACCCTCAGCCAGGTGAAGCTCGACTGGGAGACCGCGTACGGCACGGCTTACCAGATCCAGACCTCCACCGACGGCTCCACCTGGACCACCGTCTACTCCACCACCACCGGCACCGGCGGCAACGAGACGCTGCCGATCACCGGCTCCGGCCGCTACGTACGGCTGTACGGCACGGCCCGTTCCACGCAGTACGGCTACTCGCTCTGGGAGTTCCAGGTCTACGGGAGCTGACACCGACCGCGCCCTGGTGCCCGCTCCCCGCCGCACCAGGGCGCCCGACGACAGGGCTGTGCGGGCCGGATGTCAGGACCGGCCCGCACAGCTCGTCGTTTTTCCGGGGGCCGTCGACCGCGATGGCGCCCGCATGGGTCGGGTCCGCGCGGCCGGCTGGTGAGGCGGGGTCAGCCGAAGGTCTCGGCCAGGCCGGAGGAGAGGATCGTCGTACGGCGGTCGTTCACCGTGCCCGCCCACGGCTTGTCGATTTCGAGGAGGGTGCTGGTCCTCGGGTCGATGATCAGCTCGGTGGTGCCGACGGTTCCCTGGTGGGTCAGCTCGGTGCCGCTGCGGCCCGTGGCGTCCTTGACGGTGCCGGCGACCTTGACCCCCTTCATCTGCGAGAGGGCCGCGACCAGCCCGGCGCGCTGCCGCTGGCTGGTGGGGGCTTCGGCGAGCAGGGCGGCCGCGTCCTCGAAGGCGGTCGTGCCCGCGTCCTCCCCGTGCCCGCCCCGCCGCGTGGTGGCCGTGATCCGGAGCAGCGCCTCCGGGTCGCTGGTCAGTCGGGCGAGACCGTTCCAGTCGAGCACCCGCGTGCCGAGCCGCCAGCCCGGGAAGCCCACCTGGCGCTGCGGGTTGCTGCCGTCGCCGAGGTGCGTGAGGCGCATGTCCCGCGAGATGGAGAAGGCACCGTGGTCGGTGTCCACCCAGTAGCTCTCCTCGCCGTCCGGCTGGGCGGCGGCGGCGTCGGCCGTGTCCATCAGGAGCGGCGTCGCGGAAGGCGGCCGGACGCCGTCCTGCGAGCGGCTCAGTCCGCCGGTGGCGGCCGTGGCGGCGAGGCCGACCGCGACCGCGACGGCGGCCACGAGGGCGAGTGCCCGGCGGCCGCGCCGGAACGGCGCCGCGACGGTGTCCTGCTGCTCCGATTCCACGGGCGTCTCCGCATCCCGACCGTCGGACGACGGTCCCACCTGGTACTTGTCGCCCGGCGCCGTTCCCGTTCGCGCCGGGCGGCCCGGCGGCGAGGAGACCTCCCCGCCAGGGCGCCCGGTGCCCGGTGCGGTGCCGGGCGTACGGTCAGCCGACGGTCACGGTGGCGGCGTCGGGGTCGGCGCCGGTGCACTCGGCCCAGACCATCTTGCCGACGCCGTCGCGGTCGCCGACCCCCCACCGCCCCGACGTGACGGCGTCCACCAGGGCCAGGCCGCGCCCGCGCTCGGCGTCGTCGGACGCCTGGCGCAGCTCGGGCCTGGCGGTGTTCGCGTCGTGCACCTCGATCCGGACGCCGCCGTCGAGCCGTTCGAACCGGGTGGCGATCAGTCGCCCGCTCGGCTCCCTGGCATAGCGGACGCTGTTGGTCACCAGCTCCGACACGACGAGTTCGGCGGCGTCCGCGAGGTGTTTCAGGCCCCACACGTCGAGGCTGCTGACGAGCAGTCTGCGCGCCTTGCCGACGGAGCGGGGGCCGTGCGGCCAGGACTGGACGACGACGTCGGGAGGCTCGCTGTCAGTGGCCGAAGACGTGCTGTCGGTCACCATATGATCCGACCCTCCGGCCGGCCGGTGGTTATGATCGCGCATGGTCGTTCCAGCTTCCGATTGGCTGATCGACTGAGCCCCGGCGACCCGGTCGCAACGTGTGCGCCGGGGCTCCTTCCTCGTTCACCCCGGCTGTGCGCCACCGGGAGCGAGGGTCGTCCGCAGTGCCGTAGGGGGGCGCGCGACCGACATCGTTCACTCCTCTCCGTAGCCAAACCACTACCGAGGAGGTTCAGCGTGACGTAGAGTCAGAGGTGACGCAACGTGTCGAGGAAGAACGGAAGGTCGGTGACTCCCCCTTGAACGTCAAGGAGTTGGACCCGGACAGCTCTCCACAAGCGGCCTTCGGAGCCCGTCTTCGCCGGATACGCTGCGAACTCGGCTTGACGCAGGACGAGTTGGGCGACCGGATGGGGTATTCCAGTACGCATCTCTCGTCCGTGGAAACTGGTCGCAAGATGCCGACCTTGCGCCTTTCGCGGCGCGCGGACGAGGCGTTGGGCACCGCGGACGCGTTCGAGCGCGAGTGGCGCGAGATGCGGCACGGCCTGCTGCTGGAGGGTTTCCCCGAGTTCCTTGAGTACGAGGCCCGCGCTGCGGAGATCCGGCTCTACGAGGTGGGCGTCATGCCGGGGTTGTTGCAGACCCCGGAGTACGCCGCTGTACTGGCCGACAGCGCCGTCAAGCGGGGGGCTATCACCTCCGACCAGGCGGATGAGCGGGTGGCCCTGGTCGCGGAGCGGCAGGCGTCGCTGATCCGCACGCCCCCGCCGGTGATCTTCGCCGTGCTGGACGAAGGCTGCGTGCTGCGGCCCGTCGGTGGGCCCGAGGTGGTGGAGGCCCAGCTCACACGGCTGCTGGAGTTCGCCGACCAGCCCAATACCGTGCTCCAGATCGCCCCCTTCACCATGGGGGAGCGACGCCCGTTCAATCTGCCGATCACGGTACTCACGATGCCGAACCGCTCGCTGATGTCATATGCGGAGTCCGCGCAACGAGGTGACCTCGAACGGGAAAGCACGTCCGTGGTCCCCCAGTTGACGGCCTACCATCAGCTACAGGCCGAAGCGCTGTCTCAGGCGGATACCGTGGCCTTGATCGAGAAGGTACGAAAGGGCACCTCGTGATGACGACCGACTCCCCCCGCTGGTTCACGTCCTCCTACAGCGACAACGGCGGCCAGTGCGTCGAGGTAGCTGCCAACCTTGCCCCGACCCAGGGCGTCGTCCCCGTCCGGGACTCCAAGGACCGCTCCGGCCCCTCCCTGGCCTTCACGGCCGAGGCATGGACGGCCTTCGTGTCCGGCGTCCGCGAGGGCGACTTCCCCGCCGTCTGACCCCACCCCGAAGCTCGCACGGCAGGCGGACTCTGGCGGGAAAACCCCCTCCACAGCGCTTCAGCCCGCACCTAACGTCAGGCGCAGGCTGAAGCGCTGCCCCGCCGTGGGCAGCCACGGAAAGGGGCACCCGCATGACCGCGACCGCATCCCCCCACTGGTACACGTCCTCCCACAGCGACAACGGCGGCGCCTGCGTCGAGGTAGCTGCCAACCTTGCCCCGACCCAGGGCATCGTCCCCGTCCGCGACTCCAAGGACCGCTCCGGCCCCTCCCTGGCCTTCACGGCCGAGGCATGGACGGCCTTCGTGTCCGGCGTCCGCGAGGGCGACTTCCCCGCCGTCTGAGCCCTGGGCGCCGGGCGCGTGCGGGTTCGCGGCGGCGATCGGTTCGGGGCGGCCTCGGTCAGCGAGGGCGCGGCAGAACTGCCGAGGGCCCACGACCCCCCTCCGGGGCCGTGGGCCGTGGGCCGCGGCTCACATCACCACTTGGGCGTGTTCTCCTGCGGGTTCGAGCCGGTCAGGCCGGCCGACAGGATCGTCGTCCGCTGGTCGGACTTCGCGCTCGTCCACGGCTTCTCGATTTCGAGGAGCCTGCTGGTCTTCGGGTCGATGATCGCTCCGTCGGTGCCGACGTTGCCCGTGTAGGTCAGCTCCGTGCCGCTGCGGCCCGTGGCGTCCTTGACGGTACCGACGACCTTCACGCCCTTCATCTGCGACACCGCCTTGAACAGCCCGGCACGCAGCTCCGGGCTGGCCGGGGAGTTGGAGAGCAGGTCGGTCGCGTCCTCGAACGCGATCATGTTCGCGTCCTCCTCCCACTTGCCCTGCTTCGTGGTCTTCATGATCCCGAGCAGCGCCTTCGGGTCGGTGGTCAGCTTGGCCAGACCGTCCCAGTCGTACGACTGCGTGCCGAGCTGCCATTCCGGGCTCTTCATCTCACGGTGATTCTTCGCACCGGGGAAGGCGAAGGTCATGACCATGGACTGCGACGTGTACGAGGTGCCGTGGTCGGTCCGCATCTCCCAGTACTTCCCCGAGCCGGCCGACTGGACGGCGGCGACCTCGGCGGTGTTGTTCAGGAAGGCCGACGCGCTCTGCGCCTGCGTCGCGTGCCCCGAGCCGGAACCCACGCTCGCGACCGTCGCCACGGCACCGGCCGCGACCGCGGCGGCGGCCACGAGGCCGAGCACCCGGCGGCGCTTCCGGAACGGCGTCACCACGGCGTCCTGCTGCATGTTCTCCACGTCCTGCTGCATGTTGTCCTCCATGTCGTTGTCCGCCTTCACCCGCGGGTCCATCCGCGCGACCCCGCGCACTCCCCTGCGTGCGTCGATCCGCGTGACCCTCCGCGCGTCGGTCCGGGCTTCCACCCGCGCGATCCCGGCCGCCTCCACCCGCACGGCCTCCTCGACCGCCGCCAGCGCCCGGGCCACGACCTGCTCCGACGGCGGCTCGACCCGGCCCGCCGCCTCCAGCGCCTTGGCGCCCGGGAAGTCCAGGAACGCCTGTCGCTCGGTCATGCCCGTCTCCTCCTCGTCACGCGTACTCATGCCAGGTCTCCCGTCACGGCCAGGTTTCGTCGGGCGAGGCGGGGCGGTGTGAGCCGCTCGCGCAATCTGCGCCGGGCCCGGTGCAGCCGCGAACGGGCCGTCCCGCTCGGGATGCCCACGGCGTCGGCCGCCTCGGTGGGGGTCAGCTGCTCCCAACTGACCAGGAGCATCACCTCCCGCTCCTCGGCGGGCAGCTCGGCCAGCGCCTGGCGCAGCGCGGGTGCCATAGCCGCCGCGTCCAGCCGCTGGTCCACCGCCTGCCACGGGTCGCTGACACGCGCCTCCGGCAGTGCCTCCACCCGCTCCGCCCGCCGCAGATGGGCGGCGAGAACGTTGCGGGCCACCCCGAACAGCCAGCCGCGCGCCGATCCCCGCGAGGGGTCGAACGTGCGCCGCGCTGCGAACGCCTGCAGCCACGCCTCGGACAGCAGATCGTCCGCCGCGCCGGGCACCCGCCGCGCGAAGTAGCCGTGCAGGGCGGCCGAGTACATCTCGACCAGGGGCGTGAACGCCGCAGGATCACCGGCCGCCATGGCCAGCTGGGCGTCAGCGCCGCGCTCGCCACTCAGGTCGTGCTCGGTTTCCACGGATTCTCCGTCTCCGACCGCCGAGACGACGGTCTTACCCTCTACTTGTCGCGCGGCGGGATCCGCGTTCGCGGCACTGCCCGGCGGTGTACGACCTCCCCATGCTCCGCACGGCACCCGGGCGCTCACGGGGCAGGGACACGGTGCGCCTCCTGCCGGGGCGTGGCGCACCTCGCTAGGTTGCTCTTCGCGTCTCTCCGATCACGGTGCGTAGTTCCACTGCGACGGAAGAGCACCACGGCCACGCACAGAGCGGAGAACCCCATGCCCGTACGCTCCACGCCCTGGCCGGAGGGAACCCCCTGCTGGGTGGACTGCCAGGTGGACGATCCGGTCAAGGCGAGCGCGTTCTACTCCGCCCTGTTCGGCTGGGAGATCCGCAACGGCCCGCTGGACTCCGGCGGGCACTTCCGGGCGGTGCGGGACGGCCGGGTCATCGCCGGGATCGGCCCCATTCCGCGACCCGGGATGCATTCGGTGTGGACCACCTTCTTCGCCGCCGAGGACGCCGACGCCGCCGCCGGACGGCTGGTCAGGGCCGGGGGACAGCTCCTGGCTCCCCCGTTCGACGTACGCGACCAGGGGCGGATGTCCGTCGGCGCGGACCCCACCGGTGGAGTGTTCGGGATCTGGCAGGCCCACGCGCACAACGGTGCCGCCGTCTACAACGAACACGGCGCCTACTGCTGGAACGAGCTGCACACCCGGCAGCTCGACACCGCGAAGCGGTTCTACGCCGAGGTCTTCGACCTCACCTACGCCGACATCGGCGACGACGCGACCACGAAGTACACGATCTTCACCCCGCCGGGCGAGGAAAAGCCCGCCGGCGGCATGCACGACGACACCCTGACCCCCGGCGAACCGACGCCCAGCCACTGGCTCATCTGGTTCCAGTACGACGGCGTCGACACCGCGGTCGAACGGGTCGTCGAACTGGGCGGCACGGTGCTCACGCCTCCGGCCGACTCGCCCTTCGGCCGGATGGCGGTGGTCACGGCACCGCAGGGCGAGAGGTTCGGCCTCATCGACGCCAACGTGAAGACGGGGGAAGTGCCGCAGTAGCGGGCGGAGGCGGGAGCGCGGGCGGAGGCACTGGCGGGGGCTCGTTCACGGGCGCGCTCCCGGATTGGCCGAGGTAGTTGTCAACCTTGCCCCCCGTTCCCCACGGGGCTCGGCGCTTGATCACGCTCCGTGTTCGTCGCCCTCGGAGGTGGCAGCTTCGGGTGCACCGTCGGAGGCGGCGATGAGTTCGCTCAGCCGCCGGGTCAGCGTCACGAGCTGAACGCGCTCGCTCGGCGTGAAGGCGGCGAAGGCACGCGCCTGCCGTTCGCGCAGCCGCCCTTGCAGGTGGGCGAGCTTGACGGCGCCTTCCTCGGTGAGGCTGACGAGGACCTGCCGCTCGTCGCGCGCCGAGCGCTCACGCACCACCACCCCCTTGCCTTCGAGCTGCTTGAGCATGCGCGTGGCGGTGGGAACGCTCACGTCGGCGTTGGCCGCGAGCCGGCTGACGGGGATCTCCCGCTCCCGGGCCAGGGGTTCGAGCAGCGTCAACTGCGCGAGCGAGATCCCACCGTCCTGGTGCGTGGCCGTGGTGCGGGCCCGGCGCATGGCGAAGAAGAGCGCGTCGGCGGCCTGCGCCAGGTCCTCGGCGGCCACATCCGCCACGTCTTTCACGTCTCTCACTTCTTTCACGTCTGCCGCCCGTTCCGGGCCCGGACCCTCGCCCTTGATCTCGTTTCTCACGAGTGCTAGCTTACCAACCAAGCAAACAGTTAGCACGCTAACGATTAGGGAGCTTGGTAATCATGACCACCAACGCAGGCCGCATAGACGTCCACCAGCACCTGATCCCCGCGGCCTATCGCGCGCTGCTCGACCAGC
This sequence comes from Actinacidiphila yeochonensis CN732, assembly GCF_000745345.1. Classification (NCBI taxonomy): domain Bacteria; kingdom Bacillati; phylum Actinomycetota; class Actinomycetes; order Kitasatosporales; family Streptomycetaceae; genus Actinacidiphila; species Actinacidiphila yeochonensis. Next base: position 887,638 of record NZ_JQNR01000005.1, read on the forward strand.
GCGGGCTGACCGCCGGGGGCTGGCCCACACCCGACTGGGACCCGCAGTCCGCGATCGGGATGATGGACCGGCGCTCCATCGCGACCGGGGTCCTGTCGATCAGCTCCCCGGGCGTGCACCTGGGCGACGACGCCGAGGGCCGCGCCCTGGCGCGGAGCGTCAACGAGTTCGGCGCCGAACTGGTCAAGGACCGGCCCGACCGGTTCGGCCTCTTCGCGTCCGTCCCGCTGCCGGACGTCGACGGCGCCGTCGCCGAGGCCGTGTACGCGCTGGACGAGCTGCACGCGGACGGCGTCGTACTGCTCTCCAACGCCCACGGCCGCTACCTCGGGGAGAAGGAGTTCGAGCCGCTGTGGGCCGAACTCGACGCCCGTTCCGCGGTGGTGTTCATCCACCCGACCGCCCCGCAGCTGCCCATGCTGGACGGGCTGCCCAGCCCGCTGCTGGACTTCCCCTTCGACACCACCCGCACCGCGCTGCACATGGTGGCCAACGGCGTGATGAGCCGCCACACGCAGCTGAAGGTGATCCTCTCGCACGGCGGCGGCTTCCTGCCCTACGCGGCCGTCCGGTTCGCCGGTGCCTCGCAGTTCGTGCCCGGCACCACGTCCGAGGGCATCCTGGCCGACCTGCGCCGCTTCTACTTCGACACGGCCCTGTCCGCCACGCCGTACTCGCTGCCGTCCCTGCTGGCCTTCGCCGAGCCCGGCCACGTCCTCTACGGCAGCGACTCCCCGTTCGCGTCCGAACCGTGGGGCGTGGAGTTCGACGCCGGACTCGACGGCTACTCCGGCTGGCAGCCCGGCCAGCAGCACGCCGTCAACCGCGGCAGCGCCGAAGCGCTCTTCCCCCGCCTCGCGCGCCCCTGACCCGGCGCCCCGGCGCCGCGGCGACCCGGCGGCCTCGGCAGCACGACGGCCTCGGCCGATCCGCCCGGCGCCCTCGTCGGTCCGTCTGCCTCGTCGGACCGTCTGCCTCGTCGGACCGTCTGCCTCGTCGGACCGTCTGCCTCGTCGGACCGGCGACCTCACAGGCCCGTCGCGGACCCGCTCACCGGAGCCGGTCCGCACCCGCCTGAGCTGCCGCGTCAAGGGAACGTCAGGAAGCGGGACGGAGCGTCAAGCGCGTGTCAGCGGCCGGCGGAGGCCGCCGGGGGCCGGGCATAGCGTCCTTGCCAGGACGCCTCTCGCGACCGCCGTCGCGGCAGCCCGCGTGAAGCGGCCCGGCCCGCACCCTCCACGGGTGCGGCGCCGAAGACCGCCCGGCCCAACGGCCGGGCCACCCGTGAAGGAGCCGCGCCATGTCCGCACCCCTGGCCGCCGAGGACCCCGAGCCCCTTGAACCCGTCCCGGCCGGAACCGCGTTGTACGTCCCGGTCCGGCCGGGTCCCACCGGGCCGACCGCCCGCTTCTTCCGCACCGCCCTGGGCGGCCGGACGGCGGTGGCGTTCACCACCGAGGAGCGGCTGCGCGCCACGCTCGGCCGGCAGCCGTACATCCGGCTGGCCGAGCCGGCGCTGCGGGCACTGGCCGAACCGCTGGGGGTGCTCGAACTGCGCCTCGACCCCCGGCTGGCCGCGCCCGCGCCCGCCCAGGTGCCCGACGTGCCGCACCCCGCGCCCGCCGGCCTGGGGCTCGCCGGCCACCCCGCCACGGGAGGTGTCCGATGACGCGTCCTGCCGTACACCCGCCCCTCCACGGAGCCGTCCGGGAGCCCGCGGGTCCGGCCCTGCGGAGGTCGACCGGTCCGGGCCCGGGTACGGCGCTCGTCGCCGGCACGGGCACCCCGCGCCCCGCCATCGGGGTGCGGCAACCGCAGCGCGTTCAGGACGACCTTCGGGAGGACGTACTCGTGGACGCCCCGCAGGACACCCCCCAGGACATCCCGCTGGACCTTCCCCAGGATCTTCCGCGCGACATTCCGCTGGACCTTCCCCAGGACCTTCCGCGCGACATTCCGCTGGACCTTCCGCGCGACATTCCGCGCGACCTCACCGAGACCGTGACCGTCCCGAGGGCTCTCGGCGCCGACCCGCTGTCGGTGTGGCCCGCCTCCGCCCGGCCCGCGCCCGGCGGGGACGTGGCCGTCGGCGGGGTGTCGCTGGCCGAGGCGGCGGACCGCTTCGGCACCCCCCTCTACGTACTCGACGAGGCCGAGGTGCGGGCCCGCTGCCGCGGCTACCTGGCCGCGTTCCCCGACGCCGACGTCGTCTACGCGGCCAAGGCGTTCCTGTGCCGGGCGGTGGCCCGCTGGGTGCGCGAGGAGGGCCTGGGCCTGGACGTGTGCTCGGCCGGCGAGCTGGAACTGGCCGTGACCAGCGGCTTCCCCGCCGAACGGATCGTCCTGCACGGCAACGCCAAGACCCCGGAGGACCTGCGGGCCGCCGTCCGCCTCGGGGTGGGCCGGATCGTCATCGACAGCCCCGCCGAGATCGCCCGCATCGCCACCCTCGTACGCCCCGGCGACCGGCAGGCGGTGATGCTGCGGGTGGTGCCCGGCGTGGTCGCCGGCGGCCACCAGTCGGTGCGCACCGGCGGCGAGGGCCAGAAGTTCGGGCTCTCCCTCACCGACGGCTCCGCGCAGCACGCCGTGGACCGGGTGCTGGGCCAGCCGGGCCTCGAACTGGTCGGCCTGCACTGCCACATCGGCTCCCAGATCGCGACCGTGAAGCCGTACCTGGCGGCGGTCCGGCGGCTGGTCGGGCTGCTGGCCCGCATCCGCGACCAGCACGGCGTGGCGCTGCCGCAGCTCGACATCGGCGGCGGCCACGCGGTCGCCTACCGCCCGGGCGAACCCGCCCTGGACGTCCCCACGTTGGCCGCCCGGGTGCGCGCCGAACTCGCCGACGGGTGCGCCGGCAACGGCCTCCCGGTACCCCGGCTCACGGTGGAGCCCGGCCGGGCGGTCATCGGGCCCGCCGGGGTGGCGCTCTACCGGGTGCTGTCTATCAAGCACGGCGGCGGCCGCACCATGGTCGCCGTGGACGGCGGCATGGGCGACAACCCGCGCCCCGCCCTCTACGGAGTGCGGTACGCGCCACTGCTGGTGGGCCGGGCCAGCACCGCCCGCCCCGTCCCGGTGGACGTCGTGGGCCGCTACTGCGAGGCCGGCGACATCCTCGCCGAGGACGTCGCCCTGCCCGAGGACCTGCGACCCGGCGACCTGCTGGCCGTACCCGTCGCGGGCGCGTACCACCTCTCGATGGCGGCCGCGTACAACATGGTCGGCCGCCCGCCCGTCGTGGGCGTCGCGGACGGCACCGCACGCCTCCTGGTGCGCCGCGAGTCGCTGGCGGACCTGTCCCTGCGCGACGTCGGCTGACGCACCGCCGGGACCGCCGGACATCGACTGACGCACGGCCGGAACCGGCCGGCATCGGCTGAGACCGTGGCAGCCGACGTCGGCGGACGTCCGCTGCCACCGGGCCGGGGCGCCTGCTCATCGCCCCGGCCCACCCCACGCGGGCCCGTACCCGGCCGTCCAGGCCCGGGTACGGGCCCGCCGCCGTACCGGCTCCTGCCCGCGCCGTACCGCGCGAAGGCGGGCCCCAGAGGGTCGGACGGCGGGCTTCGGAGGGTCGGACGGCGGGTTCCGGAGGGTCGGACGGCGGGTTCCGGAGGGTCCGACGGCGGGCTTCGGCGTCGGTGTCAGGGGGGTGTCAGGAAGGGCTCGGGAGGCGTCAGGGCGGCGTCAAGGGCCCGTTCAGCGAGGCGGCCGGTGCCTAGCGTCGGAGACATGCAGCGCGGCGACTTCCCCACCACGGCGTCCCGTCCCCCGGCCGGAGCGGCGGCCCACCCTGTGCCCGCGCGGGACCGCGAATGGCCGCACAGAATGCGTACCGCCTACGCCTCCTCGGTCAGCGTGCTGGCCCTGGCGCTGGTCTTCGACGGCTGGGACGGCTCCCTCACCTGGTGGCGCGCCCTGCTGTGGACGGCGCTCGCGGCGACGCTCTTCGCGATCCTGCTGCCGCCGCGCACCACCGCCGGCGAGGGCTGGCTGGCCGTACGCGGCCTGCTGCACACCGAGCGGGTGCGCACCGACCGGCTCGTCTCGGCCCGCCTCATGGGCACCGTGGACCGGCGGCTGATCCTGCGGGACGCCTCCGGCGCGCTGGCCTCCGTCGACGTGACGGTGCTGATCGCCAACCCGTTCCTCTGGCACGAGCTGGACAGCGGCGCCCGCCGCGCGCACGCCGCCGGGCTGCTGCCGGACCGGGGGGCGCTGAACGAGCTGGCCAAGGCCGTGGACGCCGACGAGGCCCGCCGACTGCTCTCCTCCGCCGGCCTGTCCTGACGCGTCAGCGTCAGCGTCAGCGGCCACGACCGCGTGCACGATCTCGTCCACGACCTCGTCCGGACGCTGACGCGGCCCGTCCCTGACGCTGCTCGTCCGGAGTGCTGACGCAAACGCCGAGGAGCCGGCTCAGATCACGCGGACGGGGTCGCCCGCCAGGAACGCGGCGATGTCCTCGACCACGTCCCCGAAGAAGATCCGGTAGGTCCGCTCCGTCACGTACCCCATGTGCGGGGTGAGCAGGGTGCGCGGGGCCGTGCGCAGCCAGTGGCCGGCCGGCAGCGGCTCCTGCGGGAAGACGTCGAGCCCCACCCCGGCCGGGCGGTCCGAGGCCAGCGCCCGGCGCAGCGCCTCCTCGTCGAGCAGGCCGAAGCGCGAGGTGTTGACCAGGTACGCGTCCGGGCGCATCACCGACAGCTCCGGGTCGCCGACGACGCCACGGGTGCGCTCCGAGAGCACCAGGTGCAGCGTGACGACCTTGGCCGTGGCGAACAGCTCCTCCTTGCCGACCAGCCGCGCGCCGTGCTCGGCGGCCCGCTCGGCGGTCAGGTTCGGGCTCCACGCCGCCACGTCCATGCCGAACGCCGACCCCACCGCGGCCACCTTCGACCCGAGCCGGCCCAGCCCGGCAATGCCCAGCACCTGCCCGTCCAGGTCCGGGGCCAACGTCTGCTGCCAGCCGCCGGACCGCACCCGCCCGTCCTCGGCCGCCGTGCCCCGGACCAGGCCCAGGATCAGCGCCCACGTCAGCTCGGTGGTGCCCGAGGGGTGCGAACGGGTGCCGCAGACCGTCACGCCGGCCTCGGCGGCGGCTTCGAGGTCCACGGCCGCGTTGACCATCCCGGTGGTGACCAGCAGCCGCAGCGCGGGGAGCCGTTCGAACAGCCGGCGCGGGAAGGCGGTGCGCTCGCGCATCGCCACCACCACCTCGGCCTCCGCCAGGGCGGCGGCCAGCGCGTCCTCGTCGGCGATGTGCTCGGGGAAGAACTCCACCCGCGCGTCGGGCAGCCGTCCCGCCCAGTCCGCGAACTCCCCGGCGACCTGCTGGTAGTCGTCGAGCACGGCGACCCGGATCGGCACGGCGGCCTCCTCGTTGGCGATGGACGAACAGGTGGGCGGCCGGACACGGCAGGTCCCGCCGACACCCGATCCTAGGCGCCCCGGCCGGAGAGGCCGTCGGTGCCCGGGGCGGCGGGTCGGCCCGGCGCCGTCCGGGACGCGGCCAGGCCCCGACGGGCTGGTCCCCACCGCCCGCTCGCAGCTGTCGACTGACACGGCCACAGCCACGGTCAGGAGGGAACGTCGAGTGTGGCAAGGAGCGCGAGGGCGTCGGCCGAGGGCGTGCCGGGCCTGGCGTGCAGGAGCAGCGCTTCCAGGCCGCCGGAGCCGACCACCTGGAACTTCTCGGCGAGCAGTTCCAGGGCACCGACCCGTGGGTGCCGGAGGCGGAAGGTGGCGTCGTGTGCCGAGCGCACGTCGTGCCGTGCCCAGAGCACGCGGAACCTCTCGCTCCTGAGTGACAGCTCGCCGATCAGCGCGTGCAGGCGCTCGTCGTCGGTCTCCGTGCCGATCTGGGCCCGCAGGTGGGCCACGGCGGTGGCGGTGTACCGCTCCCAGTCGGCGTTGTACTCATGTGCCGCCCGGTCGGTGAACAGGACGCGCAGGCGGTTCCTGCCTGGAACCATGTCGGGCGACAGGGCTCGGGCCAGCCGGTTGGCGGCCAGTACGTCGCTGTACTTGTTGAAGACCAGGGCGGGCACGTTGAGGGTCCGCAGCAGCGATTCGAGCCGGGCGGGCACCCGTTCGTCGGGCTCTGCGGGGCCGCGGCGCGGCTTCGGGCGGGCGAGGGACGTCAGGTAGGCCGTGCTCTCCGCGTCCAGTCGGAGGACGCGGGCGAGCGCGTCGATCACCTGGGCCGAGGGGTTGCGGTCACGTCCCTGTTCGAGGCGGAGGTAGTACTCGACGCTGATCCCGGCCAGCATGGCCACCTCCTCGCGGCGCAGTCCGGGCACCCGGCGCAGTCCGTGGCCAGGTGCCAGGCCGACCTCGGCGGGGGTGACCAGTTCCCGCCGCGCGCGCAGGAAGTCTCCGAGGGCCTTGTCCACACGTCCAGCCTATGAGGGGGCAGCACCCGGTGGGTGCCCCTGCCACTACCAGGAACACCGGGAGCTGGCAGGGCCGGTTCGCAGCCGTGAACGTGGGCGGCATGGCAACAGACACATGGTTCATCACCGGCGTCAACAGCGGGTTCGGTCGCGAGCTGGCCGAGCAACTCCTCTCGCGCGGCTGCCGGGTCGCCGGCACGGTGCGGCGGGAGGGCTCGGTCGACGACCTGCGGGCCACGTACGGTGACCGCTTCCGGGTCGCTCACCTCGACGTCACCGACCTCTCGAGGGTCCGCGAGGTCGTCGACGCCGCCTTCCGCGACCTCGGTCGCATCGACGTCGTCGCGATCAACGCCGGCTACGGCCTGTTCGGCGCCGCCGAGGAGCTCAGCGACGAGCAGATGCTCCACCAGATCAGCACCAACCTGCTCGGGTCGATGCAGACGGCGCGGGCGGCGCTGCCGCACCTGCGCGCTCAGGGCGGCGGCCGGCTGATCCAGATCTCCTCGGTCGCCGGGCTCGCAGCCCATGCCGGGGCCTCGCTCTACCACGCGAGCAAGTGGGGCTGCGAAGGCTTCATGGAAGCCCTGGCCCAGGAAGTCGCCCCGTTCGGGATCGGAGTCACGCTCGTCGAGCCGGGCGGCGCGCGTACCGCGTTCGCCCGCGGCAGCCTGCGGCTGGGCGAGCCGCTGCCCGCCTACGACGGGACGCCGGCGGCATTCGTGCGCCGGTTCAAGGACGCCCCGCCGCCGCTCCTCGGCGATCCGGCGAAGATCGCCGCCCGCATCATCGACAGCGCGGCACAGCGGCCCGCCCCGATGAGGGTCGTCCTGGGCAGCGACTCCCACCAGGGGGTCACCGCCGCTCTGCGCAACCGCCTCGCCCAGGTCGAACCCCAGCAGGCCACCGCCGCCGAGACCGACACCGGCACCGGCACCGGCACCGACACCGGAACCAGCACCGGAACCAGCACCGGCACCGGCACCGGCACCGGCACCGACGAGACCTGAGCCGGCGCCCGGCCTACCCGGTGGCCCGGTGGCCCGGCACCCGGCCGCCGGTCACTCCTCGCCCTCCAGCTCCCCCTCCGTCTCCAGGTAGAGGCGGCGCAGCTCGGCCAGGGCCGCCGGGTCGGGCTCGGCCCACAGGCCGCGCGACTCGGCCTCCAGCAGCCGCTCGGCGATGCCGTGCAGCGCCCACGGGTTGGCCTCGCGCAGGAAGTCCCGGTTGACCGGGTCCATCAGGTACGTCTCGGTGATCTTGTCGTACATCCAGTCGGCGATGACGTTGGTGGTGGCGTCGTACCCGAACAGGTAGTCCACGGTGGCGGCCAGCTCGAAGGCGCCCTTGTAGCCGTGGCGGCGCATCGCCTCGATCCAGCGGGGGTTGACCACCCGGGCCCGGAAGACCCGCGAGGTCTCCTCCAGCAGGGTGCGGGTGCGGACCGTCTCCGGCCGGGTGGAGTCGCCGATGTAGGCGGCCGGGGAGCTGCCGGTGAGCGCCCGCACCGCCGCCACCATGCCGCCGTGGTACTGGAAGTAGTCGTCGGAGTCGGCGATGTCGTGCTCGCGGGTGTCGGTGTTCTTCGCCGCCACCGCGATCCGCCGGTACGCCGTCTCCATCTCCGGCCGGGCCGGCCGCCCGTCCAGCCCGCGCCCGTAGGCGTAGCCGCCCCACACCGTGTAGACCTCCGCGAGGTCGGCGTCGGTACGCCAGTCGCGGGAGTCGATCAGCTGGAGCAGCCCGGCCCCGTACGTGCCCGGCCGGGAGCCGAAGATGCGGGTGGTGGCGCGCCGTTCGTCGCCGTGCTCGGCCAGGTCGGCCCGGGTGTGGGCGCGTACGTGGTTGGCCTCGTCGGGCTCGTCCAGCGACGCGGCCAGCCGTACCGCGTCGTCCAGCAGCGCCACCGCGTGCGGGAAGGCGTCGCGGAAGAAGCCGGAGATGCGCAGCGTCACGTCGACGCGGGGGCGACCCAGCTCGTCGGCCGGGATCGGCTCCAGGCCGGTGACGCGGCGCGAGGCGTCGTCCCAGACCGGGCGGATACCGAGCAGCGCCAGCGCCTCCGCGATGTCGTCGCCGGCGGTGCGCATCGCCGAGGTGCCCCACAGCGACAGGCCCACCGAGGCCGGCCAGGTGCCGTTGTCGTCGCGGTAGCGGGCCAGCAGCGAGTCGGCCAGCGCCTGCCCGGTCTCCCAGGCCAGCCGCGAGGGCACCGCCTTGGGGTCGACGGAGTAGAAGTTGCGGCCGGTGGGCAGCACGTTGACCAGCCCGCGCAGCGGCGACCCGGACGGCCCGGCCGGGACGAACCCGCCGGACAGCGCGTGCGCCACCCGGTCCAGCTCGTCGGTGGTGGCCGCCAGCCGGGGCACCACCTCGCGCGCGGCGAACTCCAGCACGGCGGCGACCTTCCGGTCCACGCCGTTCGCGCCGTTCACGCCGTTCACGCCGTCGGCGCCGTCCGTGCCGTTCACGCCGTCCGGTTCCGCGAGGGGTTCGCCGAGGACGCGCGTGACGGTGTCCGGCACCGCCGCCGGGTCCCAGTCGGCCGCCTCCATCGCCTCCACCAGGGCTCGGGCCAGGGCCTCGGCCTCGTCGGCGGCGGTCCGGCCGGCGGCCGACTCGTCCAGGCCGAGCGCCTCCCGCAGGCCGGGCAGCGCGTTGGTGCCGCCCCAGATCTGCCGGGCGCGCAGGATCGCCAGCACCAGGTTGACCCGGTCCCCAGCGGCCGGGGCCTTGCCCAGCACGTGCAGGCCGTCGCGGATCTGGGCGTCCTTGATCTCGCACAGCCAACCGTCGACGTGCAGCAGGAAGTCGTCGAAGCCCGCGTCGTCGGGGCGGTCGTCCAGGCCGAGGTCGTGGTCGAGCCGCGCGGCCTGGATCAGCGTCCAGATCTGCGCCCGCACGGCCGGCAGCTTCGCCGGGTCCATCGACGCGATCTGCGCGTGCTCGTCCATCAGCTGTTCCAGCCGGGCGATGTCGCCGTACGAGTCGGCGCGGGCCATCGGCGGCACCAGGTGGTCCACGAGGGTGGCGTGCGCCCGGCGCTTGGCCTGGGTGCCCTCGCCCGGGTCGTTGACGAGGAACGGGTAGACCAGCGGCAGCCCGCCCAGCGCCGCGTCGGGCCCGCAGGAGGCCGACAGGCCCGCGTTCTTGCCCGGCAGCCACTCCAGGTTGCCGTGCTTGCCCAGGTGCACCATCGCGTCGGCGCCGAAACCGCCCTCCGCGACCGGCGCCGCGATCCAGCGGTAGGCGGCCAGGTAGTGGTGGGACGGCGGCAGGTCCGGGTCGTGGTAGATCGCGATCGGGTTCTCGCCGAAGCCGCGCGGCGGCTGGATCAGCACCAGCAGGTTCCCGTACCGCAGTGCCGCGAGCACGATGTCGCCGTCCGGGTCACGGCTGCGGTCCACGAACATCTCACCCGGCGGCGGTCCCCAGTGCCGCTCCACCGCCTCCCGCAGCTCCGCCGGGAGGGTGGCGTACCAGCGGCGGTAGTCGGCGGCCGGCACCCGCACGGGGTTGCGGGCCAGCTGCTCCTCGGTCAACCAGTCCTGGTCGTGGCCGCCGGCGTCGATGAGGGCGCGGATCAGCGCGTCGCCGTCGTGTCCGTCGGGGCCGTGGTGTCCGTCGGGGCCGTCGGGGCCGCCGCTCGCGGCCTCGTTCCCGCCGTCGTTCCCGCCGTCGTCGTTCCCGCCGTCGAGGCCGGGCACCGGCTCGGAGCCGAAGTCGTAGCCGTCCGCCCGCAGTCGGCGCAGCAGCGCCACCGCGCTCGCGGGGGTGTCCAGGCCGACCGCGTTGCCGATCCGCGAGTGCTTCGTCGGGTACGCCGACAGCACCAGGGCCAACCGCTTCTCCGCGTTCGGCACCTGCCGCAGCCGGGCGTGCGCCACGGCGGTGCCGGCCACCCGCGCGGCCCGCTCGGGGTCGGGGACGTAGGCGGGCAGGCCGTCCTCGTCGACCTCCTTGAACGAGAACGGGACAGTGATCAGCCGCCCGTCGAACTCCGGCACCGCGATCTGGCTGGCCGCGTCCAGCGGGGACACGCCCTCGTCGCTGGCCAGCCAGTCCGCCCGCGAGGAGGTCAGGCACAGCGCCTGGAGCACCGGAACGTCCAGGCCGGTGAGGGCGCCCGCGTCCCACGCCTCGTCGTCGCCGCCCGCGCCCGCGTCCGCCGGACGGGTGCCGCCCGCCGCGAGAACGGTCGTCACGATCGCGCCGGCGGCACCGAGTTCGGCCACCAGCTCCGGCTCCGGGGCGCGCAGCGAGGCCACGAAGTACGGCATCGCCCGGCCGCCGGCCTCCTCGACGGCCGTGCAGAGTGCCTCCACGAACGCGGTGTTGCCGCTCATGTGGTGGGCCCGGTAGTACAGCACGGCGACGGCCGGGGCGTCCGGCGCGGCGGTGGCGTGCGAGCGCTCCAGCGGTCCCCAGGACGGCGCAGGGGCCGGCGGCTCGAAGCCGTGGCCGGTCAGCAGCACCGTGTCGGACAGGAAGCGGGCGAGCTGTTCGAGGTTGGCCGGGCCGCCGTGCGCGAGGTAGGCGTGCGCCTCGGCGGCGATCCCGACCGGCACCGTGGAGGCGGCCATCAGCTGGGCGTCCGGGGCCTGTTCACCGGAGAGCACGACGACGGGGCGGCCGTCGGCGCGCAGCACGTCGAGGCCGTCCTGCCAGGCCCGCACCCCGCCGAGCAGCCGCACCACGACCAGTCCGGCGCCCTCCAGCAGCGCGGGCAGCTCCTGCGCGGACAGCCGCGAGGGGTTGGCGAAGCGGAAGCCGACCGGGCCGGCGGCGGCGCGGGCGCTGAGCAGGTCGGTGTCGGAGGTGGAGAGCAGCAGGATCGGCTCGTCGGCGTAGGGCATGCTGCGGCTGGCCTTCCTCGGGGTGTCCGCGCCCCGGGCGGTGTCGGACGGCGGGAGTTCCTGGCTCACCCGGCTTTTCAGGCCGGGCTCACAGTGGCGGGACCGCGCCGGATTCGCACCGGGCTTCCTCCCCTGTCGCCGTCTGCGGCGGTCGCGGGCCGGTCGGCCCGCGCTGCGAGCATCTTAGGCGGCAGGGGGCCGCCTTGGGCCATCGGTTCGCGCCAGGAACGAACTGCCGGCCTTGAGGGCGACGACGGAGGCGGCGGGGAGGCGGCGGGGAGGCGAAGGGAGGGCGGCGCGGAGGATGGCGGGAGGCCGACGGGGAGGATGGCGGGAGGGCGACGGGAGGCCGACGGGGAGGGTGTTCCGCGTCCGCAAGGGCCGTCGCAGGCAGATCATCCGATTTGTGGTCCGGTCGGTATGCTCGCCGCCATGCCCTCCGCCCCCGGCCAGCCGTTCCGCTCCGGCCCCGTCCCCGCGCGGGACCGCGCGGACGCCTGCCCCGGCGCCCTGCGGCTGCACAGCGCGGACGACGGCGCCCTGGCCCGGATACGCGTCCCCGGCGGCGTCCTGACCTCGGCCCAGGCCGCGGCACTCGGCGAGGCCGCGTCCCGGCTCGGCGACGGCGACCTCCACCTCACCTCGCGCGGCAACGTCCAGCTGCGCGGCCTCGGCGCCACCTGCGGCGGCGCGTTGGAGGAGCTGCTCACCGCGGCGGGGCTGCTGCCGTCACCCGCTCACGAACGGGTGCGCAACGTCGTCGCCTCGCCGCTGTCCGGCCTGGACGGCCTCGGCCACGCCGACATCCGCCCGTGGCTGCGCGCGCTGGACGCCCTGCTGTGCGGCAGCGGCCCGGCCCGCGCGCTCTCCGGACGGTTCCTGTTCGCGCTGGACGACGGCCGCGGCGACGTCGCCGCGCTGGCCCCCGACGTCACGCTGCGGGCCGCCCCCGACAGCTCCGCGCTGCTGCGGCTCGGCCGCGCCGCGCCGCTCGGGCTGCCCGCCGCCGAGGCGCCGCGGGCCGCACTGCTGGCGGCTGAGGCCTTCACCGACGCGGCCCGCACGGAGCCCACCGGCGAGCCCGGGGTGTGGCGCGTCACCGAACTACCCGACGGTGGTGCTGCCCTGACGGAGCGTCTGGCGCGCCTACTCGCCGCCTCGGGCGTCCCCGTCACCTGGCCCGCCCCCACCCCTGGCCCTGGCCCCTGGCCGGCTGGGCCGGCGCCCCGGCCCGGCCTCGTCCGGGACCCGGCCGCGCCCGGCTCCGCCGCCCTCAGCGTGCTCGCCCCGCTCGGCCGACTGACCCCGGACCAGTGGCGGGCCCTGGCCGACGCCGCCTCCCGCACCCCGGCCGGCGAGCTGCGGCTGACCCCGTGGCGCGGCGCCGTGGTCCCGGCGGTGCCCGCCGACCGGGCCCCGGCCGAGCTGGCCGTCCTCGCGGCGGCCGGGCTGGTGACCGACGAGAGCTCCCCCTGGGCCGGCGTCGGAGCGTGCACCGGCCGGCCCGGCTGCGCGAAGGCGCTGGCCGACGTGCGGGCGGACGCCGCCACGACGGTCGCCGACCACGCCGGTACGGACCGGACCGCCACAGACCGGACCGCCGCCGACCGGACCGCCACAGACCGGGCCGCCACAGACCGGGCCGCCACAGACCGGGCCGCCACAGACCGGGCCGCGGGCCAAACGGCCTCCGGCGGGCGGTTGTTGCCGGTGTACTGGTCCGGCTGCGAACGCGCCTGCGGGCGGCCGCGCGGCGACCGCGTCGACGTCGTCGCCACGGCCGAGGGCTACCGCGTGGACCTGGTCCGGGGCGGCGTACCCGTGACCCGGGGTACCGCCGTCCCGTCAGCCCCCACCGACCCTTCAGCCTCCACCGACCCTTCAGCCCCCTCCGACCTCGCCGCCACCGTGGCGGCGGCGCGCCGCGGCGCGGTGAGCAGATGAGCGAGACCACTGTGTTCGACTACGAGAAGGACGGCGCGGCCATCTACCGCCAGTCCTTTGCCACCATCCGGGCCGAGGCCGACCTCGGACGGCTGCCGGAGGACGTCAGCCGGGTCGCGGTGCGCATGATCCACGCCTGCGGCATGGTCGACCTCACCGCCGACCTCGGTTGGACCCCCGGCGTGGTGGCCGCCGCCCGCGCCGCGCTGCGCGACGGGGCGCCGATCCTGTGCGACGCCCAGATGGTCGCCAGCGGCGTCACCCGGCGCCGGCTGCCCGCCGCGAACGAGGTGGTGTGCACCCTCGGCGACCCGTCCGTACCCGAGCTGGCCGCGAAGCTCGGCACCACCCGCAGCGCCGCCGCGCTGGACCTGTGGGGCGACCGGCTGGCCGGCGCGGTCGTGGCCGTCGGCAACGCGCCCACCGCGCTGTTCCGGCTGCTGGAGCTGGTCGAGGCGGGCGCTCCCCGCCCGGCGGCGGTCATCGGCGTGCCCGTCGGGTTCGTCGGCGCCGCCGAGTCCAAGGACGCGCTCGCCGCCCACCCGGCGGGCCTTGAGCACCTGGTCGTCCGCGGCCGGCGCGGCGGCAGCGCGATGGCCGCGGCCGCCCTGAACGCGATCGCGAGCGAGGAAGAATGAGCACCGCCCGTCCCACCGACACCGCCGACCCGGACCCGTCCGACACCGGAAGCACCGGAAGCACCGGAAGCACCGGAAGCACCGGAAGCACCGAACGCACCGAACGCACCGGACGGCTCTACGGGGTCGGACTCGGCCCCGGCGACCCCTCGTTGATGACCCTGCGCGCCGTGGAGGCCATCGCCGAGGCCGACGTCGTGGCGTACCACAGCGCCCGGCACGGACGGTCGATCGCCCGCTCCATCGCGGCCCGCCACATCCGGCCGGACCACGTCGAGGAGGCGCTGGTCTACCCGGTCACCACCGAGACCACCGACCACCCCGGCGGCTACCAGGGCGCGATGGACGAGTTCTACGAGCAGGCCGCCGCGCGGCTGGCCGCGCACCTGGACGCCGGGCGGACGGTCGCCGTGCTCGCCGAGGGCGACCCGCTCTTCTACGGCTCCTACATGCACATGCACAAGCGGCTGGCGGACCGCTACCCGACGGAGGTCGTGCCCGGCGTGACCGCGATGGCCGCGGCGGCGGCCCGGCTCGGCACCCCGCTGGCCGAGGGCGACGAGGTGCTGACCGTCCTGCCCGGCACGCTCCCGGAGGAGGAGCTGGCCGCGCGGCTGGCCGCCACCGACGCCGCCGTGGTGATGAAGCTCGGCCGCACCTTCCCCACCGTACGGCGGGCCCTGGAGCGCGCCGGCCGGCTCGACGAGGCCCACTACGTGGAACGGGCCACGATGCCGGGCGAGCGCACCGCCGACCTCGCGTCGGTCGACCCCGGCAGCGTCCCGTACTTCGCGGTGGCCCTGCTGCCCAGCCGGGCCGGGGCCCTGCTGCCCGGCCAGGATCGCGCGGGCCGCACGAACCCCGCTGACCCGATGGACGCTGCCGCTCCGGCGGACGGGTCCGCCGCGCCGGGCGAGGTGGTGGTGGTCGGCACCGGGCCGGCCGGGCCGCTGTGGCTGACGCCGGAGTCGCGGGGCGCGCTGGCCGCCGCCGACGACCTCGTCGGGTACGCCACCTACCTGGACCGGGTGCCGGTACGGCCGGGCCAGCGCCGGCACCGCACCGACAACCGGGTGGAGGCCGAACGTGCCGAGTTCGCCCTCGACCTGGCACGGCGCGGCCGCCGGGTCGCGGTCGTCTCCGGCGGCGACCCGGGCGTGTTCGCGATGGCCACGGCGGTGCTGGAGGCGTCCGCGCAGCCGGAGTACGACGACGTACCGGTGCGGGTGCTGCCCGGGGTGACCGCGGCGAACGCCGCCGCGGCCCGCGCGGGCGCCCCCCTCGGCCACGACTACGCGACGATCTCCCTCTCCGACCGGCTCAAGCCGTGGGAGGTCATCGCCGAACGGCTGCGGGCGGCGGCCACCGCTGACCTGGTGCTGGCCCTGTACAACCCGGGCTCACGCAGCCGCACCTGGCAGGTGGCCAGGGCGCGCGAGCTGCTGCTGGAGCTGCGCGCCCCCGAGACGCCGGTCGTCGTGGCCCGCGACATCGGCGGCCCGGACGAGCGGGTCCGCGTCGTGCCCCTCGTCGACCTCGACCCCGCCGAGGTCGACATGCGCACGCTCCTGATCGTCGGCTCCACCCAGACCCGTACGATCCCCCGCCCCGGCACCCACCCCCTCGCCTTCACCCCCCGCACCTACCCGGCGCCCACCGGCGAAAGCCCGCCAAGGGACGGAGCCGCCACCGCCCCGGACCCCGCCTGAGGCCCGGGCCCACGGCTTCGCGGACGGTCCCCCAGCTCACTCCGGCGGGCGGGGGACCGGCAGCGTAGAGCCGCCGGCTCAAGAGGGCCTGCGGCTCAGGAGGGTCCGCACCTCGGAGGGCCGGCGGCTCAGGAGGGCTGGCGAGTCCCTTCGGCGGGTGCCGTGCGGGCGAACCAGGTGCGCGTCTCGTCAGCCGTCAGGACGCGGGTCAGCTCGGCGGTGCCCGGGAGGTGCGGGAAGAACCGGTCCGCGTTCCAACTGCGCTGGTACGCCGGTTCGTCGAGCACGAGGAGGCGGCGTCTCTCCACCACGGGGATGTCGTCGGGCAGCCCTTCGTTCCACAGGGGCGTGCCGTCCGGGGCGAGGAGTTCGAAGGCGCCGGTCGCGACGGTCTGGGTGCGCCCCCGGGCGGGCTCAGGGTCCGTGGCCAGGCGGACGCTCTCCGCCGACGGCGCCGTGCCGGGCAGGTGGCCGCCGCCGACGAGGACGTGGGCGAGCAGCGTGTGCAACTGGAAGTTGTCCCCGATGCCGCCGATGCGCACCTCGAACCCCGTTCCGCTGGGCCGGTGCAGTACGACCAGGGGCTCGTCGTCCAGCACCGCCAGCGCGTAGGCCAGGCACTTCAGGTCGTGCCGCCCCAGGGCCTCCACCTCCTGGCAGGCGGGAAGGAGCCCGGACGCGTGCCGACGGCGCACCTCGGCGCTGCGGCACAGCACGGCCAGCGCGGGCGGCTGCCACTCCTCGACCGAGCACCAGGCCAGTGCCAGCCGCGTGGCCTCGCGTTCGTCGCCGCCGAGGCGCGCCAGCAGCGCGTCGTCGATGATCTTCACGTCCGGCTCCGGCAGTTCGTCCTCGGCCCCGCCGGCGGCGGTCCAGCGGCGGGCGAGCTCCAGGGCGTCGACGAGGTCCCGGTGAACGCCGCCGAGGACCGGCTCGGCGCAGGCCACCGGATCGGCCCCGTGCTCGACGCAGAATCCGGCCGCCATCGCCAGCATCGGGCGCGGCCCGGTGGGCGGGAAGGCGGGGATCAGTGCCGCCAACCGGGGCCCTGCCTGGACGCGTTCGCCATCCGACGCCGACTGCACGACGTTCATCACGGCGGTGAAGGCGCGCCCGGTGCGGTCGCCGTCGCGGGCGGCGACCCCCTCCTCCAGTTCGGAGACGGCGGCGGCGAGCGCCGAGCCCTCCTGCTTCCTCTTGAAGATCATCGGCACACCTTAGGGCCGAGGTCCGTCAGCCGTCACCGGGCATCGAACCCGGTGTGCCCGGTGTACCCGGTGTACCCGGGCGCGTAGTGCGCCCAGTCCGCCCGGTGCCCTGTCGTTCAGGCGTCGGTCGGAGGGCGTGGGTCGTGGAGCCGCTTCCGTACCCACTCCAGCGCCCCCGGCGCGTCCACCACCGAGGGGACACCCGGTGACGGCACGGGCCGCCGTACGACGACCACGCGTACCCCCAGGGAGCGCGCCGCCGCCAGCTTCGGGGCCGTCGCACCGCCGCCGCTGTCCTTCGTGACCAGCACGTCGATCCGGTGCGCCCGCAGCAGCTCCCGCTCGCCGTCGAGTGTGAACGGCCCCCGGTCCAGCAGCACCTCCAGCCGCGCCGGTACGGGCAGGCCGGGCGCCGGCGG